>NZ_CP125378.1:452500-752500 GCF_034008635.1 Pseudomonas sp. P8_229
CCCGAAACCACGCCTGTCACCGCACCCAATGCCGCGAGGGTCGCGGTGCATTTGGCGGTCCAGTCGAAACGACCGGTCTGCTCGTTGAGCATGCAGTTCTTCTGCCCCCAGCTCGCGTGACCGTGATCGCTCGGCCCCTCCTGCTGGCGCTCACGGCGCAACATCCGCCAGGCGACCATGACCATCAGCAGGCTGAAGAGGATCATCAGGATTTTCTCCGGCAACTGGTGCGCAAAGTAGATGCCCAACGGCGAAAACACCGCGCCGAGCGCGGCAATCAGCAGCGCCGCGCGATAGCGCACCAGACCATGACGCAAACCGTCGATCGCCCCGACCGCCGCCGCACTGCCCACGGCGAACAACGCCACGGGCGCGGCCTGGGTCATGCTCCAACCCAGGCCGAGCACCAGCGCCGGCACCGCGAGAATCCCGCCGCCCGCCCCGGTCAGCCCGAGAATCAACCCCATCACCACGCCAAACAGACTTGCCAGCAACATAGGGAGTTCTCAGTCGACTTTGGACAGGCCGGTCAGCCACTCGCGGCCCTTGAGCATGCCGTTCCAGTAGAACCACGGCAGCAGCGTCGCCTTGAGAAACCACGCCGAACGGCGCGGCACGGTCGCATCGAGGGCGAAGGTCGGCAGCAACTTTGCGCCGTAGCCGAACTCGGCGAGGATCACCTTGCCCTTCTCCACCGTCAGCGGGCACGAACCGTAACCGTCGTACTTCAGTGGCAACGGCTGTTGCTTGCGCAGGGCCAAGAGGTTTTCGGCGACGACAACCACCTGCTTGCGCACGGCAGCAGCGGTTTTCGCGTTAGTGGTGCCGCAGATGTCACCTACGCCGAACACCTCCGGGTAACGCGGATGCTGCAGGCTGTGCGGATTGACCTCGCACCAGCCAGCGGCGTCGGCCAGCGGACTTTGCGCGACGAAATCCGGCGAGACTTGCGGCGGCACCACGTGTAGCAAATCGAAGGTTTTCGCTTCACGGGTGACGTTGCCGTCGGCGTCCTTGACCTCGAACCACGCGGTTTTCGCCGGGCCGTCGACCTTGACCAGATTGCTGTTGAAGGCCAGTTGCGCGTTGTATTTTTCGATGTATTTCATCAGTGGCGGTACAAACGTGGCGACGCCGAACAGCGCCGCGCCGGCCAGGTTGAATTCAACCTCGACGTTGTTCAGCACGCCGGTTTTGCGCCAGTGATCGCACGACAGGTACAACGCCTTCTGCGGCGCGCCGGCGCATTTGATCGGCATCGCCGGCTGAGTGAACAGCGCCTTGCCGCCGCGCAGTTTCTGCACCTGATCCCAGGTGTATTGCGAATGCTGATAGCTGTAGTTGGAAGTCACGCCGTACTGGCCGAGGCTTTCCTGCAGGCCTTCGATTTTCTCCCAGGCCAGACGCAGGCCGGGGCAGACGATCAGGTTCTGGTAGGTGACGCGGCGTTGATCGTTGAGCGTGAGTTGGCGGGCATCCGGATCGATAGCGGTTACCGCCGCTTGAATCCAGGTGGCCTGACGCGGCATCACCTGGCTCATCGGTCGAGCGGTGTCTTTGACGTCGTAGGCGCCACCACCGACCAGCGTCCACGCCGGTTGGTAGTAGTGCTGGGCGCTCGGCTCGATCACGGTGATTTTCAGAGTGGGATCACGCTTGAGCAGACTGGCGACGAAGCCGATGCCAGCGGTGCCGCCGCCGATGACCACGATATCTGCACTGATGGATGAGCCCCAGTGTTGATCGTTCATTGCTTGTTCCTTATTGCTGCACGCAAGTTTTTCCAGCCATCACTCAAATCCATTGTAGGAGTGAGCCTGCTCGCGATAGCGGTGGGTCAGCCGACATCTTCATCGACAGATACACCGCTATCGCGAGCAGGCTCACTCCTACAGGGTTAGTGTGTGAGCTAGCATTTATGGGTGACCCCAGCTCTTGAGCACCGCCCCGCAATACAACCCGGACAGGGTCTTCATCACCTGGATGACTTCAGGACTGGCCAGGCCGTAAAAAATGTATTTGCCTTCGCGACGGGTCGCCACCAGCCCTTCATCGCGCAGGATGCCCAGTTGCTGGGACAGGGTCGGCTGGCGCACACCAGTCATTTTTTCCAGCTCGCCGACGTTGCGCTCGCCCTGGGTCAACTGGCACAGGATCAACAGCCGATCCTCGTTGGCCAGCGCCTTGAGCAGCGCGCAGGCCTTGGAGGCGGACGCCCGCAATTGGGCGACTTCACATTCGGTCAGACTGGATTGCATTTGCACGATGCCTTCAACGTCACTTAAGCTGCGAACATTATGTTTTTACATAAAGTGTTGCAACCCATTTCCCTTGTTCAGGTTCGTGTCCATGCCCGCGCAGATTGAAGCTTTCCTCGACCCCGCCTCCTCGACCTACAGCTACGTGGTCTATGAAGACGATGGCGGGCAGTGTGCAATCGTTGATCCGGTACTCGACTACGACGGCGCTGCCGGTCGCACCTGCACCGCGCAGGCCGACAAGATCATCGCGTTTGTGCGTGAACACCGCTTGCAGGTGCAATGGCTGCTGGAAACCCACGCCCACGCCGACCACCTGTCCGCCGCGCCGTACCTGCGCCGCGAACTGGGCGGCAAGATCGCGATTGGCGAGTCGATCAGCAAAGTGCAGAACGTGTTCAAGGCACTGTTCAATCTGGAACCGGAATTCTGCGTCGACGGCTCGCAGTTCGATCACCTGTTCGCGCCTAACGAGGCGTTCATGATCGGCAACCTCAAGGCCACCGCCCTGCACGTCCCCGGCCATACGCCGGCAGACATGGCCTACCTGATCGACGGTGAACAGATTCTGGTTGGCGACACGCTGTTCATGCCCGATGTCGGTACCGCCCGCTGCGACTTTCCCGGCGGCAACGCGCATCAACTGTTCAATTCGATCCACAAACTGCTGGCCTTCCCCGCCAGCGTCAGACTCTACGTCTGCCACGACTACCCACCCGAAGGCCGCGCTGCGCACTGCCAGACCACCGTCGGCGAGCAGCGCAAAAGCAATATTCATGTGCACGACGGGATTGATGAGGCGGCGTTTGTCGAGATGCGCACCAAACGCGATGCCGGGCTGGGCATGCCGACACTGTTACTGCCGGCGATTCAGGTGAATGTGCGGGCGGGGAATTTCCCGGCGGCTGAGGACAATGGCGTGGTGTATCTGAAGATCCCGATCAATAAGCTTTAACGTCAAAAGATCGCAGCCTGCGGCAGCTCCTACAGGAGAAATTGATCGTTCCCACGCTCTGCGTGGGAATGCCCCCGGGGACGCTCCGCGTTCCGCTTCGGGAAGTGACGCAGAGCGTCACGGGCTGCATTACCACGCGGAGCATGGGAACGATCAGCATGTAGGAGCTGCCGAAGGCTGCGATCTTTTGATCTTCACGTCCCCAACGTCAACCCATTCGCCGGCAACGGCAGCGCCGTCTTGTACCGCACCTGCTTCAACGCAAAACTCGACCGAATGTTCGCCACCCCCGGCACCTTGGTCAGAAAGTCCATCATGAACCGCTCCAGCGACTGAATCGTCGGCACCAACACCCGGATCAGATAGTCCGGGTCGCCGGCCATCAGGTAGCACTCCATCACCTCGGGGCGGTCGGAAATCGCCTCTTCAAAATGCTGCAGTGCCTCCTCGACCTGCTTCTCCAGGCTGACGTGAATGAACACGTTGACATGCAGGCCCAGCAGGTCGGCGTCCAGCAGTGTCACCTGCTCACGAATCAGGCCTAATTCCTCCATCGCCTTGACCCGGTTGAAACACGGCGTCGGCGACAGATTCACCGAGCGTGCGAGGTCGGCGTTGGTGATGCGCGCATTCTCCTGAAGGCTGTTGAGAATGCCGATGTCGGTACGGTCCAGTTTGCGCATGAGACAAAACCACCTGTTTTTTATGTTTATGCAGAATTTCTATCTGCAAATCGTCTCCAGCGCAACGAAACAGAGAGAAATATTCTTCTTGGCCGGGCCTATGATTGTTGTAGGACAAGATTTCTTCTACCGAAGAATGACTGCCAGCTCACTACAAGAAATTCACAAGATCGAGCGTAGAAGCCATGACCCAAGCGTATGAACCGCTGCGTCTGCACGTCCCTGAACCTTCGGGCCGTCCAGGCTGCAAAACCGACTTCTCCTACCTGCATCTGACCGATGCCGGCACGGTGCGCAAACCTTCCATCGACGTTGAACCTGCCGACACCGCCGACCTGGCCCGTGGCCTGATCCGTGTGCTCGACGATCAAGGCAACGCTCTCGGCCCGTGGGCTGAAAACGTGCCGGTCGAGATCCTTCGCAAGGGCATGCGCGCCATGCTCAAGACGCGGATCTACGACAACCGCATGGTGGTCGCCCAGCGGCAGAAAAAAATGTCGTTCTACATGCAGAGCCTTGGCGAAGAAGCCATCGGCAGCGCCCAGGCCCTGGCCTTGAACATCGACGACATGTGCTTCCCGACCTACCGCCAGCAAAGCATCCTGATGGCCCGCGAAGTGCCGCTGGTCGACCTGATCTGCCAACTGCTGTCCAACGAGCGCGATCCGCTCAAGGGCCGCCAGTTGCCGATCATGTACTCGGTCAAGGACGCCGGTTTCTTCACCATCTCCGGCAACCTCGCCACCCAGTTCATTCAGGCCGTCGGCTGGGGCATGGCCTCGGCGATCAAGGGCGACACCAAAATCGCCTCGGCGTGGATCGGTGACGGCGCCACCGCCGAATCGGACTTCCACACCGCCCTCACCTTCGCTCACGTTTACCGCGCGCCGGTGATCCTCAACGTGGTCAACAACCAATGGGCGATCTCGACCTTCCAGGCCATCGCCGGGGGTGAAGCCACCACTTTCGCCGGACGCGGCGTTGGTTGCGGCATCGCCTCGCTGCGCGTCGACGGCAACGACTTCTACGCGGTCTACGCCGCTTCCGCCTGGGCTGCCGAACGCGCCCGGCGCAACCTCGGTCCGACCATGATCGAATGGGTCACCTACCGCGCCGGTCCGCACTCGACCTCCGACGATCCGTCCAAATACCGTCCGGCCGACGACTGGAGCCACTTCCCGCTGGGCGACCCGATTGCCCGCCTGAAGCAGCACCTGATCAAGGTCGGCCACTGGTCGGAAGAAGAGCACGCCGCCGTCAGCGCCGAGCTTGAAGCAGAAGTGATTGCCGCGCAGAAACAGGCCGAACAGTACGGCACCCTCGCCGGCGGCCAGATTCCGAGCGCCGCGACCATGTTCGAAGACGTCTACAAAGAGATGCCGGAGCACTTGAAGCGCCAGCGTCAGCAGTTGGGGATCTGACATGAACGATCACAACAACAATATTCAGTTGGAAACCGCCATGACCACGACCACCATGACCATGATCCAGGCCCTGCGCTCGGCCATGGATGTGATGCTTGAGCGTGATGACAACGTCGTCGTGTTCGGTCAGGACGTCGGTTACTTCGGCGGCGTGTTCCGTTGCACCGAAGGCCTGCAGACCAAGTACGGCACCTCGCGGGTATTCGACGCGCCGATTTCCGAAAGCGGCATCGTCGGTGTGGCGGTGGGCATGGGTGCATACGGCCTGCGTCCGGTCGCCGAGATTCAGTTCGCCGACTACGTTTACCCGGCTTCCGACCAGATCATTTCCGAAGCGGCGCGCCTGCGCTATCGCTCGGCCGGCGAGTTCACCGCGCCGATGACCCTGCGCATGCCTTGCGGCGGCGGCATTTATGGTGGCCAGACCCACAGTCAGAGCATCGAGGCGATGTTCACTCAGGTCTGCGGCCTGCGTACGGTCATGCCGTCCAACCCGTATGACGCCAAAGGCCTGCTGATCGCCTCCATCGAGAACGATGATCCGGTGATCTTTCTTGAGCCGAAACGCCTGTACAACGGCCCGTTCGACGGTCACCACGACCGCCCGGTAACCCCGTGGTCGAAACACCCGCAAGCGCAAGTTCCGGACGGTTACTACACCGTGCCGCTGGACGTTGCCGCGATCACCCGTCCGGGCAAGGATGTGACCGTGCTGACTTACGGCACCACCGTGTACGTGTCGCAAGTTGCCGCTGAAGAAAGTGGCGTTGACGCCGAAGTCATCGACCTGCGCAGCCTGTGGCCGCTGGATCTGGAAACCATCGTCAAGTCGGTGAAGAAAACCGGCCGCTGCGTGGTGGTGCACGAAGCCACCCGCACCTGCGGTTTCGGCGCCGAGCTGGTTTCGCTGGTGCAAGAGCATTGCTTCCATCACCTGGAAGCGCCGATCGAGCGCGTCACCGGTTGGGACACCCCCTACCCGCACGCGCAAGAGTGGGCGTATTTCCCAGGGCCGTCCCGAGTGGGCGCGGCGTTGAAACGGGTCATGGAGGTCTGAATGGGCACGCACGTTATCAAGATGCCGGACATCGGCGAAGGCATCGCAGAAGTAGAACTGTCGCAGTGGCACGTCAAGGTCGGCGACCTGGTGGTTGAAGACCAGGTGCTGGCGGACGTGATGACCGACAAGGCAATGGTCGATATTCCATCGCCGGTGCACGGAAAGGTCATTGCGCTCGGCGGTCAGCCGGGTGAAGTGATGGCGGTCGGCAGTGTGCTGATCAGCATCGAGGTTGAAGGGGCCGGTAACTTGAAAGAGTCCACCGCGCCAGCACCTGTTAAAGAGGCGCCGGTTGCGCCGAAAGCTGCAACGGTGGTCGAGAGCAAACCTGCTGCCGCTGCTGCACCGCGCCCGGCTGCTGTCTGCCAAGGCCCGATGGTTGCCCGTGAAGCCGATGAACGTCCGCTGGCCTCGCCGGCCGTGCGCAAACATGCGCTGGATCTGGGCATTCAATTGCGCCTGGTACGCGGTTCCGGCCCGGCCGGTCGTGTATTGCACGAAGACCTGGAAGCCTATCTGGCGCAAGGTCAGTCAAACGCCTCGGCACCCGTGGCTGCCGCTTACGCCCAGCGTAACGGTGAAGAACAGATTCAAGTGATCGGCATGCGCCGCAAGATCGCCCAGCGCATGCAGGACGCCACCCAGCGTGCCGCGCACTTCAGCTACGTCGAAGAAATCGACGTCACCGCAATTGAAGAACTGCGCGCGCATCTGAACGAAAAACACGGCGCCAGCCGGGGCAAGTTAACCTTGCTGCCGTTCCTCGTTCGCGCACTGGTCGTGGCCCTGCGCGACTTCCCGCAGATGAACGCCCGTTACGATGACGAAGCCCAGGTCATCACCCGCCTCGGCGCGGTGCATGTCGGTGTCGCCACGCAAAGCGATGTCGGCCTGATGGTGCCGGTGGTGCGTCACGCCGAGGCGCGCAGCCTGTGGGACAGCGCCGCGCAAATCTCGCGTTTGGCTAACGCCGCACGCAATGGCAAGGCCAGCCGCGACGAATTGTCCGGCTCGACCATCACCCTGACCAGCCTCGGTGCGTTGGGCGGCATCGTCAGCACCCCGGTGCTGAACCTGCCGGAAGTGGCAATCGTCGGCGTCAACAAAATCGTCGAACGGCCAATGGTCGTCAAAGGCCAGGTGGTGATCCGCAAGATGATGAACCTCTCCAGCTCCTTCGATCACCGCGTGGTCGACGGCATGGACGCGGCGCTCTTCATCCAGGCCATTCGTGGCTTGCTCGAACAACCCGCGACCCTGTTTGTGGAGTGATGCAATGCAGATTTTGAACACCACGCTGCTGGTCATTGGCGGCGGCCCCGGCGGTTACGTCACGGCGATTCGCGCCGGGCAACTGGGCATTTCGACGATCCTGGTCGAAGGCCAATCACTGGGCGGTACATGCCTGAACATCGGTTGCATCCCGTCCAAAGCACTGATTCACGTGGCCGAGCAGTTCCACCAGACCCAACACCACAGCCAGCATTCGGCGCTGGGCATCAGCGTTGCGGCGCCGACCCTCGACATCACTAAAAGCGTCGAGTGGAAGGACGGCATTGTTGATCGCCTGACCACCGGCGTCGCGGCGCTGCTGAAAAAGAACAAGGTCCAGGTCATTAATGGCTGGGCCAAGGTCATCGACGGCAAAACCGTTGACGTCGGCGACACGCGGATCCAGTGCGAGCACTTGGTGCTCGCGACCGGTTCGACCAGCGTCAATCTGCCGATCCTGCCAATTGGCGGGCCGATCATCTCCTCTACCGAAGCGCTTGTGCCGAAATCCGTGCCAAAACGGCTGGTGGTGGTGGGCGGTGGTTACATCGGTCTGGAGCTGGGCATTGCTTATCGCAAGCTCGGCGCCGAGGTCAGCGTGGTCGAGGCGCAGGATCGCATCCTGCCGGCGTACGACGCCGAACTGACGCAACCGGTGCATGACGCGTTGAAGCAACTGGGCGTGAAGCTCTATCTCAAGCACAGCGTGCTGGGTTTCGACGGCACCTTGCAGGTGCGCGGTCCAGAAGGCGAAACCCTGAATCTGCAAACCGATCAGGTGCTGGTGGCGGTCGGGCGCAAGCCGAACACTCAGGGCTGGAACCTTGAAGCGCTGAACCTGGACATGAACGGTTCGGCGATCAAGATCGACAGCCGCTGCCAGACCAGCATGCGCAACGTCTACGCCATCGGCGACCTGAGCGGCGAACCGATGCTCGCGCACCGCGCCATGGCCCAGGGCGAAATGGTTGCCGAGCTGATCAGCGGCAAGCACCGTGAATTCAACCCGACCGCCATCGCCGCCGTGTGCTTCACCGATCCGGAACTGGTGGTGGTCGGCCAGACCCCGGACGAGGCCAAGGCTGCCGGTCTGGACTGCATCGTGTCGAGCTTCCCGTTCGCCGCCAACGGCCGGGCGATGACCCTGGAGTCGAAAAGCGGCTTCGTGCGGGTGGTCGCGCGTCGCGACAATCATGTGATTGTCGGCTGGCAGGCGGTCGGCGCAGGTGTTTCGGAGTTGTCGACCGCGTTCGCGCAAAGCCTGGAAATGGGCGCGCGGCTGGAAGACATCGGCGGCACCATTCATGCGCACCCGACACTGGGTGAAGCGGTGCAGGAAGCGGCGTTGCGTGCCCTCGGGCATGCGCTGCACCTGTAGCGGCGTTGATCGTTCCCACGCTCTGCGTGGGAATGCAGCCGGGGACGCTCTGAGTCCCAAAAGCCGAACGCGGAGCGTCCGATGAGGCATTCCCACGCAGAGCGTAGGAACGATCAAGCATGGGAACGATCAGTGGAGCGAATTCCGGCTGCGAAACCGCTCAAGAATGAAGTATTGTTGTGCCCATCCAAAAAAACGTCAGAAGCCTTGAACCGTTTCGACGGTTGTTCAGTGATAGAGGGTGTCATGGGTAACGAAAGCATCAATTGGGACAAGCTGGGTTTTGACTACATCAAGACCGACAAACGCTATCTGTCGTACTTTCGCAATGGCGAGTGGGACAAAGGCACCCTGACCGAAGACAATGTGCTGCACATCAGCGAAGGCTCGACTGCCCTTCACTATGGCCAGCAATGCTTCGAAGGCATGAAGGCCTATCGTTGCAAAGACGGCTCGATCAACCTGTTCCGCCCGGACCAGAACGCCCTGCGCATGCAACGCAGTTGCGCGCGTCTGCTGATGCCGACGGTCGACACCGAGCAGTTCATCGAAGCCTGCAAAGCCGTGGTTCGCGCCAACGAGCGTTTCATCCCGCCGTACGGCACCGGTGGCGCCCTGTACCTGCGTCCGTTCGTGATCGGCGTGGGTGACAACATCGGCGTGCGCACGGCACCCGAGTTCATCTTCTCGATCTTCTGCATCCCGGTTGGCGCCTACTTCAAGGGCGGCCTGACCCCGCACAACTTCCAGATCTCCAGCTATGACCGTGCGGCCCCACAAGGCACCGGCGCGGCCAAGGTCGGCGGCAACTACGCAGCCAGCCTGATGCCTGGCTCGAAAGCGAAAAAAGCCAACTTTGCCGACGCGATCTACCTGGACCCGATGACCCACACCAAGATCGAGGAAGTCGGTTCGGCCAACTTCTTCGGGATCACCCACGACAACAAGTTCATCACCCCGAACTCGCCGTCGGTGCTGCCAGGTATCACCCGCCTGTCGCTGATCGAACTGGCCAAGACCCGTCTGGGCCTGGAAGTGGTTGAAGGCGACGTGCTGATCGACAAGCTGTCGGACTTCAAGGAAGCCGGTGCTTGCGGTACCGCTGCAGTGATCACCCCGATCGGCGGCATCAGCTACAACGACCACCTGCACGTGTTCCACAGCGAAACCGAAGTCGGCCCGGTCACCCAGAAACTCTACAAAGAGCTGACCGGCGTGCAGACCGGCGACATCGAAGCGCCAGCGGGCTGGATCATCAAGGTTTGATCTGACGGCTGCTGATGCACAAAAGCCCCCATCGAGTGATCGATGGGGGCTTTTTCATGGGCGCTGGTTGTGTAACCACTCAATGAACACGTTGGTGTGCGCCGACGCTTGCGGTGCAATGCCGTAGTAATAACGAGGCAGTGGCATGCGCAAGTCCGGCAACGGGCAGACCAGCCGACCGCTCGACAAATGCGTGCCCAGCAACGTGGTCGGACACAGCGCGAGACCCTCGCCCTCCACAGCAGCCTCAAGTACCCGGTGCATGTAATCAAACTGGCGGATAACCTGCGTGCAGCTCTGGCCTTGCCCGAAGTGCATGGCCCAGTGATGCCAGTCTTCGCGCCGCGCCCTGACGGTCAGCAAGATATGAGCACTGAGACCTGCGAGGTTTGCCAACGGCAGTCGCTCAATCAATGCCGGCGCCGCGACCAGCACCAACTCGTCTTCGAACAATGCCTGCGCCTCAAGCGACGGCGCCCAGTCGTCGCGGCCACGACGGATGACAATGTCGAAATCATCCCGTGCCGGATCGGGGGACTGGGTCTGAGTGATCACCTGCGGCTCGATATGCGGATGCTGCGCCGTGAAGTCCGCCAATCGAGGCGTGAGCCATAACAGGGCGAAGGACGGCCGGACATTGATCTTGACCATCGGCCGCGCCGCCTGCTGTTTCAACTCGGCAGCGGCGTCGGCAATCTGCGCCAGACCCGCACTGACTTGCTGATAAAAACGCTGGCCGGCCGGTGTCAACAGCGATTGCCGAACACGCCGTTCAAACAGCAAGACGCCCAGGTGCTCTTCAAGCAGTTTGACGTGGCGGCTGACTGCACTGTGGCTGACATGCAGTTCTTCGGCCGCCAGACTGAAGCTCTGATGGCGGGCAGCTACAGCAAAAGCGCGAACCGCATTGAGCGGGGGAAGTTGATTTTTCATGCGTCTAATTTAGTCACATGTGCGCTGCATTTAAAGCGTTTGTCAGCGCTTTGTCGCCACGCCAATCTGCCTGCACGCAGACACGCGATTCGACGGAGCAACACCATGCACAGCTACGGCCTCTTTGTCCTGTTCGCCGCCCTGACTATTTTAAGCCCTGGCCCTGGGGTGGTGCTGACCCTGTCCAACGCCGTGCGCCTGGGCTGGACCGGCGCGGTGCCAGGGATTCTGGGGATCGCCTCGGGGGCTTTCGTGGTTGCCGCCCTCAGCGCCACCAGTGTCGGCCTGCTCCTCAGCGCCTCGGCGACGGCCTTCACCGTGCTGAAATACGCCGGGGCTGCTTACCTGCTGTACCTGGGTTTCAAGAGTTGGCGTTCGGATCGTTTCCGTACCTTGCAACAGGTGCGCCCTTCTCGCCCGGGCTACCGTTTTCTGGAGGCAGCCTCGCTGCAGTTTCTCAATCCCAAAGCCATCTTCTTCTTTCTGGCTGTGTTCCCGCAGTTCATCGACACGGAACAGGCTTTTTACCCGCAGTTCTTCAAACTGGTGGCCTCTTACGCGGTATTGGTGATTCTGGTGCACGGCAGCTATGCCCTGCTCGCCAATGCCGCCAAAGGTTGGCTGTCGAGCCCGAAAGGATCGTGGCTGGCGGCGAAAGTCTCGGGCGTGACCTTTGCCGGTTTCGGTCTGTTGATGGCTTCGGCAACCCGCTGAGCTCACTGCATGCGTTCAGACTATTTCAACGCGATCCGCTTGCCCGCACGCCCGGCAATCCCACTGGCCTGGCCATTCTGCTGCTTGCCCATCCGCGCCTGGGTGATCAACCCGGGGATCAACTCCCCTTCCGGCAGGTTCTTCCAGAACCGTGCCGGCAGATGCCCCTGCATGACCTTCTCGTTCAATCGCGCCGGGTTGAAGATGTGACTGTAATAGGTCAGCCACAGATCGCCCTGGGGATCGTCGACGTTTTGCGCCAGTTGCTGCCATTCAATGGGACACTGGCGCTGATGAATCAGTTGTGCGCCATCGTAATAGACACCGTCGCGCGGCGTGGCAATCAACCAGCGGTGTCGGCCCATGCGTCCGACAAAATGCTCACTGGCGCTGTGCAGGATGTCGTGGGCCGGTTCGTGCCACGCCACGTATTGCGGGCCTGGCTGATCCTGCGGGCGCTCGATGAAACGCACGAACGCATGCAGATGGTGAGCTTCGCGCTGCACCTGTTTGATCCGCCGTTGCAACTCGCTGCCGAGCTTGTCACCGGCCATCATCGCCGTGCGGTCGCCGTGGCTGACTCGCCACAGCACTTCATACAGCAGACTCCAGCGCTGCTCGCCACGGTATCGGGCGGCTTGTTCGAGGGTGTCGAGCAATGCGCGGGGGATGCGTGCCTGGAACGGTCCCTGCCCTTCGGGCACCTGCACGTCACTGGCAAACAGATCAGCCACGCCTTCCGACGCCCAGCTCACCAGACTCGGGTCGATCTCATGACTAAGCAACCAGCGCGCCTGTTGCCGCCAGGTGTCGAACAGGTCATCGCAATCGAGATTGATCATCCCCACAACCCCATCTGCTGCGGCATCGGTCGGTCGCGTAACTGCTGATAAAGCATCTGGCTGGTGACTTCGGCCTGCTGCGGGTGGTAGTCGCAGGTGATGATGAACGGCTTGGCCTTGGCCAGCACACAGCGCATGCGCGCCACGTATTCATAGCGGATGCGCCGTTGCTGGCGCAATTGCATCAGACGTTCGGTGGTGCGCAGGCCAATGCCCGGGATGCGCGCGATCAGTGACGGTTCGGCGCGATTCAGGTCCAGCGGAAACACCTCGCGATTCTGTAGCGCCCACGCCAGTTTCGGGTCGATGTCCAAGGCCAGATTGCCCGGTCCCTTGAGCAATTCGCCGGCGCTGTAACCATAGCTGCGCAGGAGGAAGTCGGCCTGATACAAACGGTGCTCACGCATCAGCGGTGGTGCGGCCAGCGGCACGCTTTTCGGGCTGTCAGGGATCGGGCTGAAGGCCGAATAATAAACGCGCCGCAAGCGGTAGTTGCCGTACAGGGACTGGGCGCTGTGCAAAATCGTGCTGTCGTCGGTGTCATCGGCGCCGACGATCATTTGCGTACTCTGCCCGGCCGGGGCGAACTTCGCCGAACGGGGTTCGTTGAGCACCGTTTGCACGCCGGTGTAGATGGTATTCATCGCCTGCTTGATCGAACCGATCTGCTTCTCCGGCGCCAGGGTTTGCAGGCTGGCGTCGGTGGGCAATTCGATGTTGACGCTCAGGCGATCAGCGTAGCGCCCTGCTTCCTCGATCAGTGCCGGGTCCGCCTCGGGAATGGTCTTGAGGTGGATGTAGCCGCGAAACTCGTGCTCTTCGCGCAGCAATTTCGCGACCCGCACCAGTTGCTCCATGGTGTAGTCCGCCGAGCGAATGATCCCCGAACTGAGAAACAACCCGCTGACGCAGTTGCGCCGGTAGAAATCCAGGGTCAGCGTGACCACTTCCTCCGGCGTGAAACGCGCGCGCGGCACATCGCTGGAGCGGCGGTTGACGCAATATTGGCAGTCGTAGAGGCAGAAATTGGTCAGCAATACCTTCAGCAACGAGACGCAGCGCCCGTCCGGCGTGTAGCTGTGGCAGATGCCCATGCCATCGGTCGAGCCCAGCCCGCTCTTGCCTTCGGAGCTGCGCTTGGGCGCGCCGCTGCTGGCGCAGGAGGCGTCATACTTGGCGGCGTCGGCGAGAATGCCGAGCTTGTCGATGAGTTGCATGGCGAAGACTCGATACTGGTTATGCGTACAGTATCGAGTCTATCGGATTGGCACAAGGTGCAAACACAGGATCCTACAAAGGTGCGCGGTTACCTGCAGGAACTGCCGCAGGCTGCGACCTTTTGCTCTGTGCTTCTACCGGCAACTCGACCCCGAACCGCACCCCGATCTCCCTGCGCCCCAGCGTCGTCAGTGCCAGCGCCCGACTGTCCAGATCCTGCGTGACCCACTTGCGCTTCAACGCCGTGTGCAACAGCGCCGCCCCCAGCGAACCGCCCAGATGCGGTCGGCGCATGCTCCAGTCCAGGCACGGGCAGGCGAATTTGCGGCGCAAGGTACTCAAGTCCTGCGCCTCGATGCCCAAGCCCTCGAACAACGCCTCGCCGCTGTCGCTCAGGCGATAGGCCTGTTCGTCGGTTGCCACCAGCCACCCCGCTTCCAGCATGCGGTCGTGCAGCAACACCGCGAGCGTCCCGGCCATGTGGTCATAGCAGGTGCGGGCGAATTGCAGACGGTCCGGCGTGTGCGGTTTGAAAGTGGGTGCTGCGTTCTGGCCGATCACCATCAAGGCTTCCAGCGCTTGCGCCACGCGTGGGTCGGCGAGGCTGTAATAACGATGGCGGCCCTGTACGTGCAAGCGCACCAAGGCCAGATCCTTGAGCTTGCTCAGGTGCGCACTGGCGGTCGAGGCACTGACTTCGGCGATGGCCGCCAGCTCGGTGCTGGTGCGAGCATGGCCGTCCATCAGCGAGCAGAGGATTTTCGTGCGTGCCGGTTCGGCGATGGCGGCAGCCACTTGCGAGACGCCGATGTCTTGATGTTCTGCGTGCATATTTCGCTCCCCGACGAATCGTCGTCGCTGCGAACTGAAGATACTCGCATCACTTTCCTGACGACAAGGCTGTGAACCATGGACCCGATCATCGCTGCGACGCACGCCGATCCCTATCCCTACTACGCCGAATTGCGCGCTCAGGGCGGATTGATCTTTCATCACGAACTGAAACTGTGGGTGGCCAGCAGCGCCCGCGCGGTGTGTGCGGTGTTGGCGCATGCCGATTGCCGGGTGCGACCAGTCCAGGAACCGGTGCCCAAGGCGATTGCCTCGGGCATGGCCGGGCGAGTATTTGCTCAGTTGATGCGGATGAATGACGGCGAACGCCAGCGCTGTCCACGCTCAGCGGTCGAACCCGCGCTGCAGTTGATCGATGACAACCAGGTCCGCGCACTGGTGGCGGCGCGATTGATGACAGCGGATGCCGACGGCTTATATAAGGCGATGTTTCGTGGCCCGGTGTGCGTGGTCGCTTCGCTGCTGGGCTTCAGCCCGGCACAGGGTCGAACGATCAGTGAGCTGACGGCGGATTTCGTCGCCTGCCTTTCGCCACTGAGCAATGATCTGCAACTGGCGGCAGCCCATGCTGCCGCTGAGCAGCTACGCGGTTATTTCATCGAGTTGCTGGCAGAACCGCCTGGCGAATTGCTCAAGGCCATCGGCCAGCGATTTGAAGGCGATGAAGAAACCCTGATCGCCAACCTGATCGGACTCTGTTCGCAGACGTTTGAGGGGACTGCCGGACTGATCGGCAATGCCTTGGTGGCGCTGCGGCGTCACCCTGATTTGCGCCACGCATCAGTGGATGCGCTGCTGGCCGAGGTTCAGCGCCTTGATCCGCCAGTGCAAAACACCCGGCGTTTTGTTGCGCAATCCTGTGAGATCGATGGCGTGCGGGTCGAGGCTGGCGAGGTGATTCTGGTGTTGCTGGCCTCGGCCAATCGCGATTCCTCGTTAAATGAACAGCCTGATCGATTATTGCTCGATCGTCCGAATCGGCGCAGTTTCAGCTTTGGCAGCGGGCGGCATCAGTGTCCGGGGCAAGCGCTGGCGCTGAGCATTGCCGCTGCGACTGTCAAAGAAATCCTTGAGCAGGGTGTGAATCTGCAGCGACTGGCCTGGCATTACCGCCCATCTCTCAATGGACGGATTGCGCTGTTCAGCGCGGTACAGCCTTAAGCGCTGTGCAACTCGATGGTCAGGTGCGACAGCTCATGCACTGGCGCCAACCGCTCGCGAATCGCCTGCGCGGTGACGCCGGCGGCTGCCACCACACTGACAATCGCCGCCCGCGCCTGCGGGCCGACCTGCCAGACGTGCAGATCGCTGATGCGCACATCGTCGGAGGTTTCCAGCAGCTCGCGGATCTCCGCCGCCACGGGCTCATCAGTGGCGTCGAGCAGCACCGCAGCGCTGTCGCGCATCAGGTTGTAGGCCCACTTGGCGATGACGATTGCGCCGACAATACCCATCACCGGGTCCAGCCATACCCAACCGAGGTAACGCCCGGCCAGCAACGCGGCAATTGCCAGCACCGAGGTCAGGGCGTCAGCCAGCACGTGGACGTAGGCCGAGCGCAGGTTGTTGTCGTGATGGTGATGATGTTCGTGACCGTGGTCATGCTGATGGCCGTGACCATGACCGTGATGGCCCATCAGCAGGAAGGCACTGAGGATGTTTACGCCCAACCCGACAATGGCAATCACGGTCGCTTCGCCAAACGCCACGGTGGTCGGTTCGAACAAACGAAAAATCGACTCGCCAGCAATGCCCAGCGACACCAGCCCCAGCACCATCGCCGAGGCGAAACCGGCCAGATCGCCGACCTTGCCGGTACCGAAACTGTAGCGCCGGTTGTTCGCGTTGCGCCTCGCGAAACCGTAAGCCGCCGCGGCAATGCCCAATGCGCCGGCGTGGGTCGCCATATGGAATCCGTCGGCCAGCAACGCCATGGATCCGGTGATATAACCGGCGGCGATCTCGCCGATCATCATCACAAACGTCAGCGCCACCACCCACAAGGTGCGGCGGGCGTTTTCGTCGTGGGACGCGCCGAGAAACTGGTGATCGTGGCTGAAGCGGTCTGCGCTTGGGGTCAGGCTCATGAAGGTCATGCTCTATTTGGAATAACGGCGGATGGCTTGCAGCAAATCTTCGGCGCCCTGGGCGCGTTGTTCGTCGCTGAGGTCGGGATGGGCCACGTGCTCGCGGGTGTGGGCCTCGATAAATTGCTCCATCAAACCGTTGACCGCCCCGCGAATCGCCGCCACCAGGTGCAAGGTCTTGGCGCAGTCAGCGTCGCCCTCGAGCGCTTTCTCCACCGCCTGCACCTGCCCGGCAATGCGCCGGACGCGGTTGAGCAGTTCGTCTTTGTGTTCGTGAATGTGTGACATACCTATACCCCCTACCCCTATATGGCGAGCATGGTCGTCGATTGCATCGTGCAGTGGCAAGTTGTAATTGGCATTTTCAGAATAAATGGCGCTTTCAGTGCGACTGACCGCTGCGCAAGCGCACTCATGGCCGAAGGGTCTACAGATCCGCTGCTCGGAAGCGTTAACAAAAGACGTACTGCGAAGTGATTCCCGGGCGTTACACCGGGTGTTTCAACGGCGAAACAGTCACTGACAAAACAGTCGTTTGAGCGAACTAACCGCCTGTCTGAATTTCAACCGTCATACATACATTCAGATGCACTACGGATAGCATGCGCGCCGTATTTCCAATTGGCATATCAGTTGACCAAAGAGTCAACAAAACCAGGAATCCCCTACAACTTTAACAAACCTTGCAGAGAACTAAGTTGCGCGACGATTTTGCAATCAATCAGGCCAACGGCCTGGAGTGTATCTATCTGTCGATGACAGAACGCTTTCAACTCGACTGTTTTATCGGCCACTACATAAAGACCCGAAACCTGCGTTCAGTGCCAGACATCGAACGCATCCTGTGCAGCACCCTGGAAAGCTATCCCGGCCACCCGCCAGTGATGGTCAACGAGCTCAACGCGTGGATCGACAGGACCTTGGGTTATCGGGCGTCACACCCGGACTTCCCACAGTTGGAAGACCTCTGAAACAACGAAAAAGCCCCGCAATTGCGGGGCTTTTCGCAAAACGGATTCAGAACTTCACATCGGGCCCTGTGAGTTCCTTGTCATCATCGTGCTTCCAGGTCTGTTCCTTGCGTTTCTCACGCTCGATCTCTTCTTCAGTCGGCTCATCGACGTCTTCGTCTTCATCCGCACGCTCTTGCTCGGTCGTCATGTGCACCTCGCCTGTATGAAAGGAACCTGAATCCTTAAAGCGTAGAACAATTTTACCAGTGCAACTTACAACCACCAGCGCAACAAAAAGAAAAACGCCATGCTCAATAGCATGCTGAGCAAAGTATTGCGCGTGTACAACACCAGCCCGATCGCCACCAGCGAACTAAGCAAATACGGGTTATCCCACTGCAGATTCAACTGTTTGTCCGGCATGAATACAATCGGTCCGCAGATCGCCGTCAACATTCCTGGCACGGCAAACCCGAGAAACTGCCGCGCATTGCTGCTCAATCGCACCGGCAGGCGCGGTTCGAGAAACACGTAACGGTTGAGAAACACCAGGATTCCCATGCCGAAAATCACTGCCCAGATGATCATGTGCGCCCCCGATACAGCTTGTTGCAGACAAATCCTGCGGTCATCCCCGCCAGCCCCGACAGCACCAGCGCCGAGCCCCATTGCCAATAACTGAACAGCACCGAGCAGAACAACGACACCGCCACACACGCCACGGTCGGCACGTTGCGCACCACCGGTGTGATCAGCGCGATAAACGTCGCGGCAATCGAGAAATCCAGGCCCAGATGCTCAAGCCCCGGAATGCTGCGGCCCAACACAATGCCGGCGAGGGTGAAGAGGTTCCAGGCAACGTAGAACGTCAGGCCGACGCCCAATGCGTACCAGCGATTGAACTGCTGGCGGTCATGCTGACTGGTCAGGGCGAAGAGTTCATCGGTGAGCAAAAAGCCCAGACCGATGCGCCAGCGCGCGGGCAGCGGCGAAATCACCGAGCGCATGCTCATCCCGTACAACAAATGCTGCGAGGTCAGCAGCAACGTGGTCAGCAGAATCGAGAACATCCCGGCACCGCCCTTGAGCATGCCGATCGCCACCAGTTGCGCGGCGCCCGCAAACACGATGCTCGACAAGCCCTGCCCCTGCAGCGGTGTGAGATTGGCTTCGATCGCCATGGAGCCTGCCAGCAGCCCCCACGGCGCTGTCGCCAGCGATAACGGCATGATCGCCGCTGCGCCGCGAAGAAACGCACTGCGCGGCATAAGTGAGTCAGACATAACGCTCTTCAACCGAGGAAACGGTCGCAGACTCTGCCAGCAAACCCCCCTTCGCGGCTTGAACAATCTTGCGCACTTGCGCTAAATCACAGCGCCCATACGCCGCCGTCGGCGTACCATGGAGCCCTTCACAATCGCGTCAGGGAGACGACATGCTGTACCGAATCGCAGCCGACGGGCTGGTGCTGTTTCATTTGTCATTCATTCTGTTCGTGCTGTTCGGCGGGCTGTTGGTGCTCAAGTGGCCACGCTTGATGTGGCTGCATTTGCCGGCCGCTGCATGGGGGGTGGCGGTCGAGGTGTTGCACCTGACCTGCCCGCTGACCTACTGGGAAAACCTGATGCGCCACGCCGCCGGGCAGACCGAATACGCCGGCGGCTTCATCGAGCACTACATCTGGCCGATCATCTACCCCGCCGGGCTGACGCCGCAGATCCAGCTGGCACTGGGCAGCGTAGTGCTGGTGATCAACCTGCTGGTCTATGGACGCCTGATCCGCACGTGGAAACTGCGCCGCGCCAGCCGCATCCCGTTTTAACGCGCAGCCGGTTTCAAGGCTGCCAGCCAGGCCGGATCCAGGCGCTTCTGGTCGATATCCAGACCCAGCGCCTGCATCCGCTCCTTGTGCGCTTCGACTTCCCGGTGCAATTGCGCATGATCGCTGGAGTTGCCGTCGAGTTCGTGCATCTGGGTCAGCCCCAGATGGTAGAAACGCAGCACCTTCATCGCGCTCGGATCGTTCTGCTCCACCGCCGCCGTCACCTGATGCATCACGTTGGTCACGCTCATCAGGCTGCGTTTGAGCCGCCAGCTATAGACCGCCGGCGCCATCCATGCCTGCTGCCAGAACTGCCCGCGCATCAGCGCCGCCGTCAGCAGAAACGCGACGAACACCCCGCCGACGTTGAAGCGCAGATTATCCCCGCCGGGTTCGCCGAACAGCGCCACTGCCGCCGTGGAAAACCCCATCGCCAGCACCAGAAACAGCACGGCAATGATCAGCGTGCTGCGGCGCGTCTGCTGACGAAACGTTGCTGCGTCCATCGGCTGAATCTCGAACATCGGTGATGACTTCCTTGAGCGATAAAAAGGGCAATGGAAAAAACTCGCTGCGCATTATCGCCTCTCTCCGCGATTTAGCTATGCTGGGGGCCCTTTTCATCTTTTCAGCGTCCAACGGGGACATGGCGGTACAGCGCAGATCGTGCCATCTTCATTCATGGATACACACTATTCGGATGCCATTTGCCTGCTATTGGAATGACATCGTTTTAAGGATCATTGCATGACCCAACGACACGTAATCAACGCCTCGGTCAGCCCGAAAGGCAGCCTGGAAACCCTTTCTCAACGTGAAGTCCAGCAACTGAGCGAAGCCGGATCCGGCAGCACCTACACCCTCTTCCGCCAGTGCGCCCTGGCCATCCTCAATACCGGCGCCCATGTCGATAACGCAAAAACCATTCTGGAAGCCTACAAGGACTTCGAAATCCGCATTCACCAGCAGGATCGCGGCGTGCGCCTCGAACTGCTGAACGCCCCGGCCGACGCCTTCGTCGATGGCGAAATGATCGCCAGCACCCGCGAGATGCTGTTCAGCGCCCTGCGCGACATCGTCTACACCGAAAACGAACTCGACAGCCAACGTATCGACCTGAGCACCTCGCAGGGCATCAGCGACTACGTTTTCCACCTGCTGCGCAACGCGCGCACCCTGCGCCCGGGCGTCGAGCCGAAGATCGTCGTGTGCTGGGGCGGTCACTCGATCAACACCGAAGAGTACAAATACACCAAGAAAGTCGGCCACGAACTGGGCCTGCGCAGCCTCGACATCTGCACCGGCTGCGGCCCCGGCGTGATGAAAGGCCCGATGAAGGGCGCGACCATCGCCCACGCCAAACAGCGCATCCACGGCGGGCGCTACCTCGGTTTGACCGAGCCGGGCATCATCGCTGCCGAAGCACCGAACCCGATCGTCAATGAACTGGTGATCCTGCCGGACATCGAGAAACGTCTGGAAGCGTTCGTGCGTGTCGGCCATGGCATCATCATCTTCCCGGGCGGCGCCGGTACCGCCGAAGAGTTCCTGTACCTGCTGGGCATCCTCATGCACCCGGACAACGAAGGCCTGCCGTTCCCGGTGATCCTGACCGGGCCGAAACATGCCGCACCGTATCTGGAACAACTCGACGCGTTCGTCACCGCCACCCTCGGCGACGCGGCCAAGCAGCATTATCAGATCATCATCGACGACCCGGCCGAAGTCGCCCGGCAGATGACCGCTGGCCTCAAAGCGGTGAAGCAGTTCCGCCGCGAGCGCAACGACGCGTTCCACTTCAACTGGCTGCTGAAGATCGACGAAAGCTTCCAGCGTCCGTTCGATCCGACCCACGAAAACATGGCCGACCTCAAGCTGCACCGCGACCAGCCGGCCCACGAACTGGCGGCCAACCTGCGTCGCGCGTTCTCCGGGATCGTGGCCGGCAACGTCAAGGACAAGGGCATCCGTTTGATCGAAGAACACGGGCCTTACCAGATCCGAGGTGACGCAGCGATCATGCAACCGCTGGATGCGCTGCTCAAAGCCTTCGTTGCCCAGCACCGGATGAAACTGCCGGGCGGCGCGGCATATGTGCCGTGCTATCGCGTGGTGGCGTAACCGTCCAGCCACCACATCCCCGTGTGCCTGCCACCCATGCAGGCACAACAAAAACCAAAGTGGGAGCGAGCCTGCTCGCGAATAGGCCAGGTCAGTCACTTCAAATGTTGACTGATCCACCGTTTTCGCGAGCAGGCTCGCTTCCACAGATTGTGTACCCGCCACAAATGCCAGGCACACCACAATGTTTCTGCATGCGCCGGCTCTGCCAATCCGCCTTGGCTTCTGACGCAAAAGCCCCGTACATTCCTCACGACAGCCACCCCCGGCCCGTACTAAGCTTCGCGCTCAATTTTTCAGGGACGATTCATGAAACGGATTGCCGCGTGCCTGCTGTCACTCCTGGCCCTGGCGGCCAATGCGGCAGACCTGCAACTGTTCACCGACAACCACCCGCCCCTGCATTTTCAGCAAGGCGATCAACTGGTGGGGTATGGCGTCGATATCGTTCGCGCGCTGGCCGAACAGACCGGCGACCGGATCACTCTGCAACAGGTGCCGTTGCTGCGCGCCCTGCGCACCGCCAGCGAAACCCCGAACACTGGGGTATTTACCGTCTTGCGGACCGACGAGCGCGATGACCGCTACCAATGGGTCGGGCCGCTGATCGAGGTCGAAACCGCCCTCTACGGCCATGCCTACAACCAACCGCCAGTACGCACCCTGCAGGAGGCCGATCAGGCGGGGCGCATCAGCGTGCCGCGCAAATGGCTGATCTACAGCTACCTGCAACAGCAAGATCTGAAGAACCTCGAGGGCGTCGAAACCCCGGAGCAGATGATGCGGCTGTTCAGCCTGGGCCGGACCGATTTCGTGGTCTCCGACACCCTGTCCACCGCCGCACTGGCCCGCACCCAAGGCATGGAACCGGGGCGCTTGCAGTATCAGATTCCGCTGATGCATCAGGACACCTACATTGCCTTCTCGCTGCAGACCGATCCGCAGCAGGTCGCACGCTGGCAAAAGGCACTGGAAACCTTGCGCGCCGATGGCAGCCTTGAGCAGATCCGCCAGCGCTGGCTGATGAATGTACTGCCGCGCTGACTGAACACTGCAGGAGTGCGCCTGCTCGCGATGGCGTCGGCACGTTCAGCAATGATGTGACTGACCCACCGCTATCGCGAGCAGGCTCACTCCTGCAGGGATCTTTGCAAGCCGGTCTGCCTTCAACCCACCAGCCGCGCCGCCAGCGCCTTCGCCTGCAATGCCACATCCGTCACCGCCGTACTCTCCCACCACATCCCGCGCAGCGGTGGGCCCATGGCGAACAGCCGGCTGCCGGCCTGCCCTTGAGCGTCCAGCACGGCACCGTCCACCGTCGCCGCAATCCCCAAGGCCAACGGCCCGGGGCGCACCAGCCCGCGCGCCAACAACTGCTGGGGCAGCGGCCGCGCGACGCGGCGCCAGTCGTACTCGATGCCGCTGGAATTGATCAGCGCTGCACCCTGTACCACACAGGTTTCCACCTCGCCCCGACGCCGAATGCGAATGCTCACACCCTCACCCGCCACCGGTTCAAGCCCCTTGAACGACGCCGCCTGAATCCGCAACCGCCCTTCGTTGTGCAAGCGCTCCACCAATGCCGCACTCAACGGCGGCGAACGGTGATGATGGCTCTCCCACCACGGCCGCACATGGCGTACGAATTGTCGGCGCTGCACATCAGTCGCCTGACTCCACAACCGTCCGATATGGGCCCGCACTGTGTCCAGCGGCGCCTGCCAATCGATGCCCTGAGCGATCGCCTCGCGGCAATGCCTGCGCAGCTCGCGCAACAACTGTCGCGGTGTGCGGATGCTCAGATCTTCAGCAAGAAAATCCACCCACGCCGGCGGTTGGCGCCGCACATGGGGCAACAGTCCGTGACGGGAAAACACGTCGATCGGCCCGCGATGCCCGGCTTGTTCCAGCGACACCACCGCATCGACCATGGTCAGCCCGGAACCGATGATCAGCACCGTCGATTGCGCATCGAGTTGGCGCATGGCCGCGACATCCCGCGGATCGAGCGCAGCGGCATTGAGCCCGCTGGAGTCTTTCTGCGGCGTGCGTGCGGCAGGAAACATGCCGGTGGCGAGCACGGCATAGGCGCCGCCTACATGCCGACCATCGCTCAAGGTCAGTTGTACCGAATCGGCAGCGACTTGCAGATCGACGACTTCGGCGCGCAGATGCTCAACGGTCGAACCCTGCTGCGCGCCGACGATCCGCGCCTCGGCCAGACGCTGCTGCACATACACGCCAAACAGTCCGCGCGGCGGGAACAGCTCACTGACCGGCACATCCTGCTCGGCAGACTCTGGCCAGCCATCGCTGGCAATGTGCGCAGTCAACCATTGGGTCAGGTCATCGGGGTTGTCCGGATCGACACTCATCCGCGCGGCGTTGCCGTTGAGCGTATGACCCAGTTCGACCGCGCTATAGGCTTCGCCGCGACCGAGTTCGGCGCGCGGTTCGATGATCAGGATCTGGCGCTGGCCAGGCAGTCGCAACAGTTGCACGGCCAGCATGGTGCCGCTGAGCCCACCGCCGATGATCAGGATGTCTGCACGTTGATTCATTCAAATCACCACGTTACGTACAAACCGCGTCGCCACGTCGCCGTCGTTGCGGTAGCTGTGCGGTTGATTACTGGCAAACATGAAAAATTCGCCGGTCGCGATCTGCTGATGCTGCTCACCGAGCATCAGCGTCAGGCAGCCTTCGAACACGTAGATCTGCTCGCTCCAGCCATCGGCGTCCGGTTGCGACGGGTAGACCTCGCCCGGTTGCAGACACCATTCCCACTGCTCAACCTCGCGGGTGGCAGTGGCTTTGGACAGCAGCACCGCTTTGCTGCCGGGGATGGTGCCGGCCCAGGCCACTTCGTTGATGCGGCTCGGGTCGCGGGCGTCGGGGGCCTGGATCAGGTCGCTGAAGGCCACGTCGAGGGCTTCGGCGACGCGGTCGAGGGTGGTCAGGCTGACATTCTTTTCCCCGGCCTCGATCGCCACCAGCATGCGTCGACTGACGCCAGACTTTTCTGCCAGCGCGGTCTGGCTCATGTCGGCGGCGTGGCGCAGGCGCCGGACGTTCTGGCTGACGTGTTGCAGGACGGACGCCCGCTGGCTGGAATCTTTGTGCACTATATTGCTCACTTGGTGGGATTGGGCAGTATACTGCGCAACGTTGGGCGCATTGTGCGTCCTGCCTTTTATAGTGTGCAAGGTCATGACGTCAGCAAACGGTTCCTCCACGCCTCCGCGCTTCTCCCGCTTCAGCAAGGCCGAGTGCGTGCTGGTGCTGATCACCATGGTCTGGGGCGGCACGTTCCTGCTGGTGCAACACGCCATGACCGTCAGCGGCCCGATGTTCTTCGTCGGCCTGCGTTTTGCCGCTGCGGCGAGCATCGTCGCGCTGTTCTCCTGGCGCCATCTGCGCGAACTCACCCTGTTCGAACTCAAGGCCGGCGCCTTTATCGGCGTGGCGATCATGCTCGGTTACGGCTTGCAGACGGTGGGCCTGCAAACGATCCCGAGCAGCCAGTCGGCGTTCATCACCGCGCTATACGTGCCTTTCGTGCCGTTGCTGCAATGGCTGGTGCTGGGCCGTCGGCCCGGGTTGATGCCGAGCATCGGCATCATGCTGGCCTTTACCGGCTTGATGCTGCTGTCCGGGCCGTCTGGCGCGTCGCTGAATTTCAGCCCCGGTGAAATTGCCACGCTGATCAGTGCGATCGCGATTGCCGCCGAGATCATTCTGATCAGCACCTATGCCGGCCAGGTCGATGTGCGGCGGGTGACCGTGGTGCAACTGGCCACGACGTCGGTGTTGTCGTTCCTGCTGGTGGTGCCGACGGGTGAGACGATTCCGGACTTTTCCTCGACACTGCTGGTGACCGCACTGGGTCTGGGCGCGGCGAGTGCGGCGATTCAGGTGGCGATGAACTGGGCGCAGAAAAGCGTTTCGCCGACCCGGGCGACCTTGATCTATGCCGGTGAGCCGGTGTGGGCCGGGATCGCCGGGCGGATCGCCGGGGAACGCTTGCCGGCGATTGCCCTGGTCGGCGCCGGGCTGATTGTGGCGGCGGTGATTGTCAGCGAGTTGAAGACCAAGGGTAAGGTTGTCGAAGTCGACGCTGAACTGGAGCGGGAAACACAAGGCTAATCCGCCATATCTAGAGTGCCTGAACCATAGCTATCGCGAGCAGGCTGACTCCTACAATCGAAATGCGTTCCCCCTGTAGGAGTGAGCCTGCTCGCGATGCGACCATCCCAAGCAACATCCATCTCCCTGAAACAATGCTAAACAGAAATATCCAGACTACTTTGTAGGATTCTGAGACATCCTGGCGTTTGGTAATCAGGGAGCTGGCACGTATGATGCTTCACAAACTTCCGCAGATTAGAAGCCTATGTCCCTGATAGTTCTACTGCTTCTGCCATTCATTGGCAGCTGTCTGGCAGCGGTGCTGCCACACAACGCGCGTAATACCGAATCCCTGTTGGCTGGTCTGGTCGCTCTGATCGGCACCGTGCAGGTCGCGCTGTTGTACCCGCAAATCGCCCATGGCGGCGTGATCCGCGAAGAATTCATGTGGCTGCCCAGCCTCGGTTTGAACTTCGTCCTGCGCATGGACGGCTTCGCCTGGCTGTTCTCGATGCTGGTTCTCGGCATCGGCACCCTGGTCTCTTTATATGCCCGTTACTACATGTCGCCGGACGACCCGGTGCCGCGTTTCTTTGCCTTCTTCCTGGCGTTCATGGGCGCCATGCTTGGCCTGGTGATCTCCGGCAACCTGATCCAGATCGTTTTCTTCTGGGAGCTGACCAGCCTCTTCTCGTTCCTGCTGATCGGCTACTGGCACCACCGCGCCGATGCGCGGCGTGGCGCCTACATGGCGCTGATGGTCACCGGCGCCGGGGGACTATGCCTGCTGGCGGGGGTCATGCTGCTCGGCCATGTCGTCGGCAGCTATGACCTGGACAAGGTCCTGGCCGCCGGCGATCAGATTCGCGCACATGCCCTCTACCCTATCCTGCTTCCCCTCATCCTCATCGGCGCACTCAGCAAAAGCGCCCAGTTCCCCTTCCACTTCTGGCTCCCGCACGCAATGGCGGCGCCCACCCCGGTTTCGGCTTACCTGCACTCGGCGACCATGGTCAAGGCCGGGGTATTCCTGCTCGCACGCCTGTGGCCGTCGCTGTCCGGCAGTGAAGAATGGTTCTACATCGTCAGCGGTGCCGGCGCATGTACGCTGCTGCTCGGCGCGTATTGCGCGATGTTCCAGAACGACCTCAAAGGTCTGCTGGCCTACTCGACCATCAGCCATCTGGGCCTGATCACCCTGCTGCTGGGCCTGAACAGCCCGCTGGCGGCGGTCGCGGCAGTGTTCCACATCCTCAACCACGCGACCTTCAAGGCTTCGCTGTTCATGGCCGCCGGCATCATCGACCACGAGAGCGGCACCCGCGATATCCGCAAGCTCAGCGGTCTGATCAAACTGATCCCGTTCACCGCGACGCTGGCGATGGTTGCCAGTGCGTCGATGGCGGGGGTGCCGTTGCTCAACGGTTTCCTGTCGAAAGAAATGTTCTTCGCCGAAACCGTGTTCATCAACGCCACCGCGTGGGTCGAAGCAGCGCTGCCGATTGTCGCGACCATCGCCGGCACGTTCAGCGTCGCTTACTCGCTGCGCTTCACCGTCGATGTGTTCTTCGGCCCGCCGGCCACCGATCTGCCGCACACCCCGCACGAGCCACCGCGCTGGATGCGTGCGCCGGTGGAGTTGCTGGTATTCACCTGCCTGGTCGTCGGGATCTTCCCGGCGCAAGTGGTCGGCCCGCTGCTCGCGGCCGCCGCGCTGCCCGTGGTAGGCGGCACCCTGCCTGAGTACAGCCTGGCGATCTGGCACGGCCTCAACGCCCCGATGATCATGAGCCTGATTGCCATGTCCGGCGGCATCGTGGTCTATCTGCTGCTGCGCAACCAGCTCAAGCGTGGACGCTTCAAATACCCGCCGCTGGTAGGCCGTTTCAACGGCAAGCGGCTGTTCGAGCGCAGTCTGGTGGTGATGATGCGCATGGCCCGTCGGGTTGAACGCCGACTCGGCACCCGACGCCTGCAGATGCAACTGTTCCTCATGGTGCTGGCGGCGGTGCTCGCCGGCTTGATCCCGATGCTGCACAGCAGCCTGAGCTGGGGCGACCGGCCGAAGATTCCGGGTTCCATCGTGTTCGTCACCCTGTGGCTGCTGGCGATTGCCTGTGCCCTCGGCGCCGCGTGGCAGGCCAAGTATCACCGTCTCGCCGCCCTGACCATGGTCAGCGTCTGCGGCCTGATGACCTGCGTGACCTTCGTCTGGTTCTCGGCGCCGGATCTGGCTCTGACGCAACTGGCGGTGGAAGTGGTGACCACGGTGCTGATCCTGCTCGGCCTGCGCTGGCTGCCGCGACGCATCGAAGAAGTCTCGCCATTGCCGAGCAGCCTGCGCAAGGCACGCATTCGCCGTCTGCGCGACTTGCTGCTGTCGATCGCCGTCGGTGCCGGCATGGCGCTGCTGTCCTACGCAATGCTGACGCGGCAGACGCCCAACGACATCTCGTCGTTCTACCTCAGTCGCGCCATGCCCGAGGGCGGTGGCAGCAACGTGGTCAACGTGATGCTGGTGGACTTCCGCGGTTTCGACACCCTCGGTGAAATCACCGTGCTGGTGGCCGTGGCCCTGACCGTGTTCGCCCTGCTGCGACGCTTCCGCCCGCCGAAAGAAAGCCTGCAACTGCCAGCCCAGCAACGCCTGCTCGCGCCGGACGTGGTCACCGATCTGGTCAACCCGCGTACCGCCAGCGACACCGCGCTCGGCTTCATGATGGTGCCGGCGGTGCTGGTGCGCCTGCTGCTGCCGATTGCGCTGGTGGTGTCGTTCTACCTGTTCATGCGTGGCCACAACCAGCCGGGCGGCGGTTTCGTCGCAGGCCTGGTGATGTCGGTGGCGTTCATCCTGCAATACATGGTCGCAGGGACGCAGTGGGTCGAGGCGCAAATGAGCCTGCGACCGCTGCGCTGGATGGGCACCGGTCTGCTGTTCGCCACCGCTACCGGCCTTGGCGCGATGGCGGTCGGTTATCCGTTCCTGACCACCCACACCTGGCATTTCGAATTGCCGCTGCTGGGCGACATCCATATCGCCAGCGCGCTGTTCTTCGATATCGGCGTGTACGCCGTGGTGGTCGGTTCGACGCTGCTGATCCTCACCGCCCTCGCCCACCAATCGGTGCGTGGTCACAAGACCGCGTCCCTACCCAAGTCCGTCGCCAGCAAAGGAGCCGTCTGATGGAAGAAGTCATCGCAATCGCCATCGGCGTACTCGCCGCGTCCGGCGTCTGGCTGGTGCTGCGACCACGGACGTTCCAGGTGGTCATGGGCCTGTGCCTGCTGTCCTACGCGGTCAACCTGTTCATCTTCAGCATGGGCAGCCTGTTCATCGGCAAGGAGCCGGTGATCAAGGACGGCGTGGTCCAGGATCTGCTGCACTACACCGATCCGCTGCCGCAGGCCCTGGTACTGACCGCCATCGTCATCAGCTTCGCCATGACCGCGCTGTTCCTGGTGGTGCTGCTCGCGTCGCGGGGCCTCACCGGCACCGACCACGTGGACGGCCGGGAGCCTAAGGAATGATGGCGATGACTCACCTGATCGCTGCACCGATCCTGCTGCCGCTGCTGACCGCCGCCATCATGTTGATGCTCGGCGAGAAGCACCGGCCGCTGAAGGCGAAAATCAACCTGTTCTCCAGCCTCGTCGGCCTGTTCATTTCGGTGATGCTGCTGCAGTGGACGCAAACCACTGGCGTTCCCGGCTCCATCGGCGTGTACCTGCCGGGTAACTGGCAGGCGCCGTTCGGCATCGTGCTGGTGGTCGATCGCCTGTCGGCACTGATGCTGGTGCTGACCGGGATCATCGGCGTCAGCGCCCTGCTCTTCGCCATGGCACGCTGGGACGGCGCAGGGTCGAGCTTCCACGCGCTGTTCCAGATCCAACTGATGGGCCTGTACGGTGCGTTCCTCACCGCCGACCTGTTCAACCTGTTCGTGTTTTTCGAAGTGCTGCTCGCCGCCTCCTATGGCCTGTTGCTGCACGGTTCGGGTCGGGCGCGGGTGTCGTCGGGGCTGCATTACATCTCGATCAACCTGCTGGCCTCGTCGCTGTTCCTGATTGGCGCGGCGCTGATCTACGGCGTCACCGGCACCCTGAACATGGCCGATCTGGCGCTGAAGATTCCGCTGGTGCCGGAAGCCGACCGTGGCTTGCTGCACGCCGGCGCCGGAATTCTCGCGGTGGCGTTCCTGGCCAAGGCCGGCATGTGGCCACTGAATTTCTGGCTGGTGCCGGCCTACTCGTCGGCGAGCGCACCGGTGGCGGCGATGTTCGCGATCATGACCAAGGTCGGCGCCTACACCCTGCTGCGCCTGTGGACGCTGTTGTTCTCCGGGCAGGCCGGGGCTTCGGCGTTCTTTGGTGGCGACTGGCTGATCTACGGCGGTATGGCGACCATGGCCTGTGCGGCGCTGGCGATTCTGGCCGCACAGCGTCTGGAACGCATGGCCAGCCTGAGCATTCTGGTGTCGGCAGGAATCCTGCTGTCGGCGGTGGGTTTCGCCCAGCCGAACCTGATCGGCGCGGCGCTGTTCTATCTGGTCAGCTCGACCCTGGCGCTCAGCGCGCTGTTCCTGCTGGCCGAGTTGATCGAGCGCTCGCGCTCGGCCAACGAGATTCCGCTGGAAGACGAAAGCGAGTTGCTGCCGCGCCCCCAGGAATCCCTGCAACCGCCCAAGGGCATCAACCTCGACGACGAACAGAAGGCCGTGGTCGGTCAGGTCATTCCGTGGACCATGGCGTTTCTCGGTCTGAGCTTCATCGCCTGTGCGCTGCTGATCATCGGCATGCCGCCGCTGTCCGGATTCATCGGCAAGCTCGGCCTGATCGCTGCCCTGCTCAATCCTCTGGGACTGGGCACTGACGCGCCGATCTCGAACGCGGCCTGGGCATTGCTGGTGCTGCTGATCCTGTCGGGGCTGGCCTCGCTGATGGCGTTTTCGCGATTGGGCATCCAGCGCTTCTGGACGCCAGAGGAGCGACCTTCGCCACTGCTGCGCAAACTCGAATGCGCGCCGATCTTCCTGCTGCTGGGGTTGAGCATCGCCCTGACCTTCAAGGCCGAGCCGCTGCTGCGCTACACCCAGGCGACCGCCGAAGCGCTGACCAATCCGCAGCAATATGTCATGGCGGTGCTCGGCACCCGCGCCGTGCCAAGCCCTGAAGCCAAGGCGGCGATGCTGGAGGTGCAACCATGAAGCGTGTGTTTCCTGCGCCATGGTTGTCGCTGGCACTGTGGGCTTTGTGGCTGACGCTGAACCTGTCGATCAGCCCGGGCAACCTGCTGCTCGGAGCGATACTGGGTTTCGCTGCACCCTTGATGATGCGCAAGTTGCGCCCGAAACATGCGCGCATTCGCCGGCCGGGGACGATTATCAAATTGTTCCTCCTCGTCGGGCGTGACGTGGTGCTTTCCAATCTGGTCGTTGCCTGGGGCGTGCTCAACGCCGGGCGCCGGCCTCCACGCTCGCGCTTCGTCAAAGTGCCGCTCGATCTGCGCGACGCACATGGCCTGGCGACACTGGCGATGATCTGCACGGTGGTGCCGGGCACGGTTTGGTCGGAGCTGGCGCTGGATCGCAGCATCCTGCTGCTGCACGTTTGGGATCTGGATGACGAGGCGCAATTCATCCACCACTTCAAGACTGCCTACGAGCGGCCGTTGATGGAGATTTTCGAATGAGCCCGTTACTGTCGAACGCGATTCTGCTGACGCTGTTCCTGTTCTCGATGGCGATGGTCCTGACCCTGGTTCGCCTGTTCAAGGGGCCGTCGGCGCAGGACCGGGTACTCGCCCTGGATTACCTGTACATCGTCGCCATGCTGATGATGCTGACCCTGGGCATCCGTTACTCCAGCGACACTTACTTCGAGGCAGCGCTGCTGATCGCGCTGTTCGGCTTCGTCGGCTCCTTTGCCCTGGCGAAATTCCTGCTGCGTGGCGAGGTGATCGAATGAATGCTGAACTGTCGCTGTGGATCGAGATTCCGGTGGCGATCCTGCTGGTGCTCAGCGGCGTATTCGCCCTGATCGGCGCGATCGGAATGCTGCGCATGAAAGATTACTTCCAGCGCATGCACCCGCCGGCACTGGCCTCGACACTGGGCGCGTGGTGCGTGGCACTGGCCTCGATCATTTGTTTTTCGGCATTGAAATCGGGGCCGGTGCTGCACGCCTGGCTGATCCCGATCCTGCTGGCGATTACCGTGCCGGTGACCACCTTGCTGCTGGCGCGGGCGGCGTTGTTCCGCAAGCGCATGGCGGGGGATGATGTACCGGCTGAGGTGAGTAGCCGGCGGACCGAAAGCGGTAGCTAGTTTCACAGCTATGGTGTCTGGACTGGCCCTTTCGCGAGCAGGCTCGCTCCCACAGGGGAAAAGCATTCCAGATGTGGGAGCGAGCCTGCTCGCGAAAGCGACCTCAAATTCACCTCAAAGCTCAAAGCTCAAACCCAGGCCACCGCCAACAACCCCGCCCCCAGCACCAGACACAACGGCGAATACACCCAGGTATCCAGCCGCGCAAACCGCGAGCCCTTCACCTCCTTGAAAAACCCCACCAGATTCGAATCGCCGATCGCCCGGGCAAACATCAACAGCGCAATCGCGCTGATCACCCATTGCAACGCTTGGTGATGCACGGCCGGCATTCCCCAGCCGACCCGCATACACACCAGCGCGGCAATCACCAACAACGCTGCCGCCACCAGCAAGGTGATCCAGCCTGACGGCTTGAACGCCGGTCGGACTGTCGTCACCAGACCTTGCACTGGCACTTGCGGCACTGCCGCCACCGCCGCCCATTGTCCACCCAACGCCCAATACACATGCACCAGGGCGATCATTGCAAAAATCGTCACCAGCCATTGAGCCATCACAAAGGTCATGGTTGAAAATCCTTGAAAGGGATTTGAACAAATCATCCTAGTTGGCTTTTTTTGAAGTGCACGACCGATCAGCGGTACGGTAAAGTGCCGCCCCATGAAATTCACCCGTTCCGATCGTTCACTGCTGGCCTGGATGCTTTATTGCTGCGTCCTGTTCAATGTGTTCGCCTGCAGCATCGGTCACGGGCAAATGGTCGGGATGCAGCTCAACGGCATCGGCGGCCAGTTCTGTACGGTCGACCCGGCCACCCAGGCGCCGCTGACCAGCAATCCCACCGACGAAAAACTGCCGACCCTGTCCAAGGCGTTCGGCTGCCCGCTGTGCTCCGTCGGCGGCGGCATGGGCCCGGCGTTCAACTCCAGCCTGACCCTGGCGGTGCTGCCGGAACAACACAGCCCGCCGCTGGCGCCCATCGTCAGCGCCGACCTCCCTGCCCGCTTCACCTGGCCTTCGGCCAATCCTCGCGCCCCGCCGCTCGCCTGAGTGTCTTTGCCTTTTTGATTTTTCAGCCCACTGCGCCAACGCGCGGCGTTCGCCTGTGCGCTGATTCCTAGACAAGCATTCAGGATTCAACGATGAAACATATTCCTCTGCTGGCGAGCCTGTGCGGCTGCCTGTCCCTTAACGCCTGGGCGCAATCCACCGTGGATCTGGCGCCGATCACCATCGACGGCGAATCCATCAGCGAACCGGGCCTGAGCCTCGATCAATCCAGCGGCATGGCCTCGCGCCTTGGCCTCAGCGTGCGTGATACGCCTGCCTCGGTGGCCATCGCCAATCGCAACGACATCGAACGCCACGGCGCGCAGAACTTCCAGGACGCCGCCAACACCCTGCCCGGAGTCAATGCCAGCGCGCCGCCAGGCTTTGGCGGATTTGTCTCCTATCGCGGCTTCACCAGCAGCCAGATCACTCAGATGTTCAACGGTATCAACGTCTCCGGCGGCCTCGCCCGACCGGTGGATGCGTGGATCTATGATCGAGTCGAACTGGTTGGCGGCCCGTCGTCGCTGATCAACGGCGCAGGCTCGGTGGGCGGCTCACTGAATTACGTGAGCAAACTGGCGACCCGCGAAGAGCAAGCCGTCGAAGGTCGTGTCAGCTACGGCACCTACGACACCACGGAAACCGCGTTCGGCCTCAACCATGCCCTCACCGACCCGAGCGCCGACGTACAGCACTACGCGCGCCTGGACGTCAGCCACAACACCAGCAACGGCTACATCGACCGTCAGGAGCGCGATGCCTGGAGCGTGGCGTTCTCGCTGCTCAGCGACCTCACGCCGGATCTGTCACACACCCTGGCCCTGGAATATCAGGACGAACACGAAGACAGCCCGTACTGGGGCACGCCGGTGCTCAATCCCAAGGCCGGCGAGTTGAAAATCGACAGACACAACCGTTTCAACAACTACAACGTCGAGGACGGACGCTACGAACAGCGCACGATCTGGGTGCGCTCGATCATCGACTACCGGATCAACGACAGCACCACCTTGCGCAACACGCTGTATCACCTGGACAGTCAGCGCGACTACCGCAACCTCGAGACCTATCAGTACGCCGCCGACAACAGCGCGGTGAACCGCTCCACCGCGTACCAGGTACGGCATCAGGGCGAGCAGAACGGCAACCAGTTCGAACTGCGCCACGACGACACCCTGTTCGGCCTCGACACCACCTGGTCCGGCGGTTTCGAATACAAGGTCAACCAGACCACCAACTCGCCGCTCAACATCAAAGGCGCGAGCACGGTTGACCCGAACAATTACCGCCCGGGGCGCTTCTATGACATTCCCGGGACCAACCCGGCGCTGATCAGCGACAAGACCAACGAGGTCACCACCAAGGCCTTGTTCGTCGAAAACCGTCTGGCGCTGACCGACAAATTGTCCCTGCTCACCGGCCTGCGCTACGACGACATCGACCTCGACGTGACCAACCACCGCACGGTGACCACCGCCAATCCCAAGCACTTCAAGCAAAGTTGGCAGCCGGTCACCGGCCGCGCGGGACTGACCTATCAGTTCATCCCCACTGCCAATGTCTACGTGCAATACAGCACCGCCGCCGAGCAACCGGGCGGCACGCAGAACTTCGACGTCTCGACCGGCAAGCAATGGGAGATCGGCAGCAAGTTCGACTATCTGAACGGCCGTGGCTCGGCGACAGTTGCCGCCTACACCATCGAACGCAAGGATTTTGCCGTAACTGATCCGCTGGACCCGACCAGCAGCATTCCGGTGGGCCAGCAAACCTCCAAAGGCATCGAGATCGCCAGCTCCTTGCGCATCACTGACAAGCTGTTGGCCGAAGGCAACTTCGCCTGGGTCGATGCGCAATACGACGATTTCACCGAGAAGAATGCCGCCGGCGTGGTGGTGTCACGCAAGGGCAATACGCCAACCAACGTCCCGGACCGGGTGGGCAACCTGTGGCTGACTTATGATTTTTCGCCGCAATGGCAGGGTGGGGTCGATGCGCGATATGTAGCGTCGGTGTATGCGGACACGGCGAACACCATGACCGTGCCGTCGTACACGCTGTTTGGCAGCTTCCTCAGCTACAAGGTCGACTCGCACACCACCGTCACCGGGCGGGTGCGCAACCTGACCAACGAGGTGTATGCCGAGTTTGCACATGTGTCGCCGGCTTACTATCTGGGTACACCGCGCACCTTTGAGTTGGCGGTGCAAACCAGGTTCTAAAAAGCCTGAAAGCTTCGCGAGCAAGCCCGCTCCCACAGAGGACCACGTTCCAAATGTGGGAGCGGGTTTGCTCGCGAAGAGGCCAGCCGACTCACCGCCTACTTCAGATCAGCCGCAACCTTATCCGCCACATCCTTCGGCACCCACGCCTGCCATACCTGCGGATACGCCTTCATGAACGCCTCCGCTGCCTCTCGTGGCGCGGTGTGTTTCTCGCTCATCTCGGCCAGCGCCTTGTTCAACGGCGCTATCGGGAAATCCACTTTGCTGAAAAACTCGGCAATCTGCGGATACTGCCTCTGGAACGGCGCAGACACCCCGATCGACAGCTTCGAGGCCAACGAACGAGTCGGTTTCGGATTGGGGTTATCGGCATCGGTCAGCGTCTTCCACGCCTCGGCATCAAACGGCGGCTCTTGCAGTTGCACCAGTTTGAATTTGCCCAGCAGAGGTGTCGGTGACCAGTAATAGAACAGCACCGGTTTGCCCCGGCGGATAGAGGAGCTGATCTCGGCGTCGAGTGCCGCGCCGGAGCCACTGCGGAAATTGGTGTAGTCGTCCTGCAGGCCGTACGCGGTGAGTTTCTGTTTGTTCACCACTTCCGAGGTCCAGCCGATCGGGCTGTTGAGGAACCGGCCCTTGCTCGGGTTTTCCGGGTCCTTGAACACATCCTTGTATTTCTTCAGGTCACTGACACTGCGCAAGTCCGGCGCCAGCGGCTTGATGCCCTTGGCCGGGTCGCCCTTGATCACGTATTCCGGCACCCACCAGCCTTCCGTGGCGCCCTTGACCGTGTCGCCAAGACTGGCGACCTTTCCCTCCGCCTCGGCCTTGACCCACACCGGACTGCGCCCGGCCCACTCCTCGCCAATGACCTGAATGTCATTGTTGGCCAGCGCCGTCTCAAGCGTGATGGTGGTGCCTGGCAGCGTATCGGTCGACAACCCGTAACCCTTCTCGACGATGATCCGCAGGACATCGGTGATCAGGCTGCCACTTTCCCAGTTCAGGTCGGCAAAATGGATCGGCGCCTGCGCCGCTGCAGCTGGCTGCGCAGACGCCAGCACACCGAACGTGACCACACTGGCGGCCAGTAACCGTCGAAATCCTTTCATGCTTTTGCACCTCGTGCTGTTCACAGCAATAGCAGGATGGCCTGACAGAAGACCGCAAGCCTCTGAATACTCAGTCAACTGACTGTAGCCGAGGTTCCTGCTTTTTCCGGGCGCATGCTCCCGACGAGGTTATGTTTCAGACTTTTCCTGCAAGGTTTGCAGCTCACGTCTGACCATGCTGGCGTATTCCGCAGGCCGCAAGGTGTAGATCTGCGCAGCCACCCAACTCAGCCAGGCAGCCTGCAACCCGGCTTTGGCGTTGAATAGCCGCAAGGCTTCTTCATGCGCGCGCTCGAGGTTCTGTGAATGGAAGTCGGCGCGACTCAAATCACCGATCACTCGCTAGCCTTGAACGTGACCAGTTCGCCCTTGCGCCACTTCGCCGCTTTGCCGGTGACGGCTTTCAAGGTCTTGGTCAGGCCTTCCTGCAATTGCTGATGCGCGGCAAACACCGTCACCACGCTGTGGCCTTCCTTGAACAGGATTGCGTGACCATCGGCGGTCTCGACAAAGGCGTAATCGCCCAGGCCATACACCGTCAGCTTGATCTCGCGAAAGCGTATGTCCATCTTGCCGCCTTCACGGCTGGGCAGGACCGAGGCGCTGAAATGATCGCCGACCTTGAGCTTGAGCCCCGGTTTGTCATCGACCACCAACGCGCTTTCGGTGTCGATCTCGGCCACGTAAATGCCTTCGGCGTTCTGTTCGGTGATGTAAACAAAACGCGATTGAAACTGCTTGACCAGCTTTGCACGCAAATCACCCAGCACGAACAAAGCATGCATATCGAGGTTACTGACTGCCAAAGAAACATCCCCACATCTGAAAAAGTACCCTGCGCCAAAACGCGCACGGCAAAAAAACGGCCAGGCCGATGCTGTTACCAGATGACTCCAGTAAACCTGAATCAAGCAGAACGCTCATTCATCGCGAGTTCGCAAGACTACTGGAAAGTCACGCGAGAAACTTGCTTTGACGTTCGCCAGACCTTGAAGGAAAAGTCCTCATTGAAGCGCAACGAAGACGGACTACAAAATTTAGGGAAAAAACTGACGAAAAAAAGCCCTTTTCCGACATATCGCCCGTAAAAAATTGCTTTAGATAGGCATCTGTCGCCAACAGACACTGGTGATTCTAGAGCAGCGATGCTCCTTACGACTACCCGAACCGACCAGTAAACGTCGGCCAACTCATGAAAAGGACTTCATATGTGCACTCTGACTCACTTTGCCCGCCCCTCCAACGCCAGCATCGACGCCCCTTTCGTGCTGCACGGCGGCGCTATACCGGTACTTGCGGAATATGAACAAAGTACCAACACCCCGCGTTTCCTGGTAGTCCCGGCGGGCAACGCGTTCTTTCATATCAAGGAATCATCTACCGGTCGTGTAAGAGGATTCCGCGAAGATCATAACGAGGCGTGCGCCCTCGCCCGTTCGCTTGAATCACGAATCGAACTCTTGCCCAACCGCTGCCTCAGATAAAGAGCGAACGACAGCGCCATTCCGGCACACGCAAAAGGAGTACACGATGGAACTGCCTGCCTACGACCTGAAAACCCTGTTCGATCAACTGGGACTGCCATCGGAGGGCAGCGCAATCGACGACTTCATCGAGGCGCATCCGCTGGACGCCAACACCAAATTGATCGATGCCGATTTCTGGACGCCGCAACAGGCGCAACTCTTGAAAGAATGGCTGCGCGCCGACGGTGAAGAAGCGTTAATGGTCGACGAATTGAACGTACGCCTGCACGAGGGCCGTTAATAAATGTCAGTGCAGGCTGTCACCAGGCTCGGCTTGCAGCTGTGCGAGCCAGGCAGCCTTGCACTCCTCCGCCTCATCGCGACTGGCGAACGCGGTGCCGCGACGCTCACCGTTGAGCAACACCACCCAGCAGACGCTCTGGCCCATCGCGCGCAATCCGGCGGGCACACCACTGCCGATCATCACCGCGACATCGACTCTGCTCTGCATGCTGACCTCTCAAATTAATTAGCTACCTAACTAGTAGTAATGTTAATGAGTTTGGCGCAGAGAAAACAGCAACGCCCGTGCACAGATTCATTGCACACGCGGTAACAATCGATCAGCGCGCAGCCTCCGGTTTATAGCCCAGCCGCAACCCGCCCCAATGCCGGCCCTTGACCATGATCGGCACCGACAAGTCATGCATCAGCTCTCCAGTGTCGCGGGTGTAAGTCTGCAACAGCACCGCTTGCTGATGACTCCCGCAGCGGATACCGGTGCGGTCGGCGAACTTGCGTTTGGTGCGGTTACCCACGGTGTCGACCCGCTCGTCACCGGTCAACGGCTGGCTGAACGCCAGATTGTGCGTCGGCACATAACCCTGCTGCGTACAGGCGATGGCGAACACCAACCCTTCGTGGCGCGGCAGCAACGGCTCCTGAATCGCTGGCAGCACCTGATCGGTGTAGCGGTCGAAACGGGTTTGAAACTTCGCCGGTTGCGTCCCCGGAATCGGCTGGTACTGGCGGTCGAATAGATCGTCGAGACTGATCCGGCCCTGCTCGACATCGGCTTCGAATCGCGCCGCAATCTGGCTCGCCCCCTCACGCGCCAGGTCATAGACGCGCTGGTGGTAGTCATCCAGACCGACTTCGGCCAGCCGCTCGCTGATGGTTTCCGCCTGACCTTCCATCTGCACGGCAGCTTCGGCCAGGCGTCGGGTCTGTTGATCGCTGATCGCCAGATCGCTGCGCATCTGCTCGATAGCCTTGAACAGACTGTCGAGTTGCTCACGGTTGGTTTGCGCACCACGGGCAATTTCGCCGACCTGACTTTCCACCCCGGCGGCCAACCGGGCGATGTTTTCCAGATGTTGACCGGTGGTTTCCACCTGCTCGACGCCAGTCTGCAGATCATTGGACAGCTCGCGGATTTGCTCCACCACTTGCGCCGTGCGTTGCTGAATATCGGCGACCATCTCCCCGACTTCGCCAGTCGCCGACGCCGTGCGCGCCGCCAAACCACGCACCTCATCCGCCACCACCGCAAAACCGCGGCCATGCTCACCCGCTCGCGCCGCTTCAATCGCCGCGTTCAGCGCCAGCAGATTGGTCTGGCTGGCGATGGATTGAATCACCAGCGTCACCCGCTGAATGTCGTCGCTGCGCAGGCTCAGGGCTTCGATCAGCTCACGGCTGGCGTTTGCGCGCTGACTGAGTTGATGCATGCGCGCAATCGAATCCACCAGTTCGGTGCGCCCCGCCGCGCTGCTGTGGTGCGCTTCACTGGCAGCGTCCAGCGCTTCGCGGCTGAGCTGCGAGGTGGCGTGTTCGGTGGCGATCATCACTTCGGCGTTGCTGACAATCTGCGCCGCCGCGTCGAGCTGCGATTCGAGTTTGCTGGCCAGTTGCTTGACGGAAAATGCCACGCCCGCAGCTGACAGCGCGTTATGACTGGTGGTGTAGGAAAGGTCGCGAGTGAGTTCGGAAATGGCACTGCCGGCCTCGACCGGTGCAGTATCGGCGACCGTGCGGGAACGCAGGCGTGGTAGCCAGACAATCAGCACCGCCAGCGGCAGACCGATGTACAACGACCACTCACCCAGCGTCATGCCGACGAGCAACAGCATCAGGGCGACACTTTGCAGGGTCGGAGCGATCCAGCGGTTTTTCGGCAACAGCACTGGTGCAGGCAGAGCCCCAACCAGAGATCCATCTCTCGTCATATCAACACCCCACGCATGTTCTCATTGTTGTATCCGCATTAAACGCCACTACATGGCCATTATCTATGGTCCATTAGTCGTGGGGCTTGCAGCAGGTCAATGGAACGGCGCGCGAAATATCGCAGACGAACAAATGCAAAGATCGCAGCCTCGTCAGCTCGTGTGGGAGCTGGCGAAGGCTGCGATCTTTTCGGGGCAACCCACATTCATGGGTTACCGCACAGAATCAGGCCTGACGCTGGTGCTTGTCGATCTGCTCATGACGCTCTTGAGCTTCGATGCAGTACTTGGTGGTCGGGCTGATCAGCAGGCGTTTCAGGCCAATGGCCTCGCCGCTGTCGTCGCACCAGCCAAAGCTGTCTTCCTTGATGCGCTCAAGGGCTTGTTCCAGTTGCGGCAGCATGCGCTGGTCGCGATCGATCGCGTTGACCAGCCAGGTGCGCTCTTCTTCAACCGAAGCCGCGTCCGCCGGGTCGGCCGGGGTGTCCAGGCTTTCGATGGCGATACGGTTTTGCTCAATGCGCTCGTGGGTTTCGACTTTCATGTTCTGCAGCAGCTCAGTGAAGAAAGCGTGCTGCTCGGCATTCATGTAGTCATCTGCCGGCATGGCCAGCAACTTGTCCTTTGTCATTGATATCTCTATAAAAAAACGTGCATTAAGGCGAATTAGGGAGCGTTCCGGCGAACCGTGTCCGGTCGACGAAAAGGCATCGTTTATTGCAAACGCCACCCGGCACTCAATTTACGAAGGGGCGGCAGTCTAAGGCCCGTTTGAGGCCTCAGCAACTGTAAATACTGGGAATTTGTCCGACAACACCCGTAAACAGCTCTGAAACAGGCGTCATGGCGGTCATCGGAGTGCGTTTATAGCAAGAAATTCAGTCGAGCGGCTGTATATAGATGACAAACGGCTAACCCAGCGGCAGTTGGTCGCATTTTTTCGGCCATGCAGCCCGCGCAGTGCATCGTTTCAGCAAAGCAGACCCGCAAAAGCCCCCTAATATCAGAGCAAACCAACACCCCGTGGCGAGGGCTTGCCCCCTCGCCACGGGGTGATCAATTTGCCAAAAGGACTTCCCATGCCCCGCCCCGATCTGCCGGCCAACGACGAGCGTCCCCTCGCCAGCCCCCCGATCAATGCCGAGCGTCTGCTGCAACTGATCACCGACGAATACGACACCCTGCCGCGCCAACTCAAGCGCATCGCCAGCTACATGAGCCAGCAAAGCGACCGGATCATGGTCGATCGCATCAGCGACATCGCCCGTGAATGCGAAGTGCACCCGTCCGCCATCGTGCGCTTCTCGCAGCGCTTCGGCTTCAGCGGCTTCAGCGAAATGCAGGCGCTGTTCCGCACCGCCTACACCCACAAAGCCTCACCGGTGCAGAACTACCAGCAACGCATCCGCAGCATGATCGCCAACCAGTCGCAGCCAGCCAGCGACAGCGACCTCGCCCGCGAATGCATCGACGCCACCCGCTCCGGCATCGAACGCCTGGGCCGCGAACTCGACGACGTCGCGTTCGAAAAAGCCGTCGACCTGATCGTCAACGCCGACAACATCTATGTCGTCGGCGTGCGCCGCTCCTTCGCCGTCGCCGATTACCTCGTTTACAACTTGCAACACACTCACAAGCGCATTCACCTGGTGTCCGGCCTCGGCGGCAGCTATCGAGAGCAGATGCGCAGCGTGAGTAGCGGTGATCTGGTGATCGCCATCAGCTTCACCCCCTACGCCAGGGAAACCCAACACTGCCTGCGCTACGCCCGCCAGCAACAGGCGAAAACCCTGGTCCTCACCGACAGCCACCTCTCGCCACTGGCCAGAAACGCCAACAGCCTGTTGCTGGTGAATGAGGGGAGCGCGCTGGCGTTTCGCTCGCTGAGCGCGACGCTGTGTTTGTGTCAGGCGTTGTTCGTGGCGGTGGCGTATCGGCTGGAATTGAATGTGGATGAGATTCACGAACAAGCGGGATTTGAGGATTAAAGGCTGGCGAGTTCTGCTTGGTGACTCGCCAGCACCTGAACCTGTCAGTGTTGGGGCGGCGCTGCAGCAGGCGGTGCCACCTGATCCAGATTTGGATATCCGTCCAAATGGTATGTTTCTTTTAGCGGCGCTGGATACTTCCTTGGATCCGCCGTTTTGAAAGTACCGCTGGAGTCCTTGGCGGCGTTCGAATCCAGCAACGACTCGATGCTGTAATTGATCCCTCGGTATCCAATCGCAACCGGTTGGGCAAATGCCTGTCGCAACTTTACGCCCAGCGCAGACGACCTGACCACTGACCCCGTGACACCCGGTAAATCCGGTGCGATCTGATCCACCTGTTGACGCATTTGCGCATTAACTTGCACCAGTTCAGCCTCTACCTTGTCGATCTCCGTTTGCTGGCTCGCCGTCACGGGCGGCGTCGCAGGTTTGTCGGCAGGCTTAGGCTGTTCAGGTTTGGCTGGGGCCCCAGCCGTGGCTACCGTGTCATCTGCGACACGAACCTTGCCAGCCCCCTCTCCCGCATTACTATCGGGAGCGGCTGTTGGAGCCGGAGCAACAGCTTGGCCTTGAGCCGGTTTGCGCAGCTTGGCAAGTTGATCCTCCAGGCTTTTCTTTTTGTCACTGAGTTCGACCATGGAAAGGGTCAGTGTCGAAAATGACGCACTCATCCCATCTTGCGCCGAAACTGTCACGTCAATGGAACGGGTCAGATAAACATCCGTCACGAACACCAGAATCGGGCCCGATCCATCCGAATTTTTGGAATGGGTCGACTGTAATGCCTTCGCAGCATCACGCATCCATTGCCGGTCAGTAACGCTGTAGCGCGTACGGGCCACATCATCGAATCTGCGCCTTCCCTCCAGATAAGTGACACCGTAGGTTTCTCCCGAAGGAACCGAGTAAGAAACACTGTATTGCGAGCGTCGACCGAATCCGAACAACGCCCCGATAGCACTGCTGGTGACATTGACTCCTACATCACTTTCAGCAAGAGAAGCGAACGTGAACCCGGGAAATGCCACCAGACTGTTGATGACCCTGTTGTGAACCGTCAGAGGCAGTGCCTTCCTGGTACTGACAGGGCCGTTGGTTGTGCCGTCATCATAGGTATCGGTGGACTCGAACGTTACGGTCGGCGCCGAGCGATACAACGCTTCGCTCATATCGATATGATCAATCTTTATAGATCCCAACACATAATCAGATGTTCTAAGCTTCTGACCTGCTGAAGTAGCGCGTGCAATGAACACATCACCAACCTCAAAGTGGGCACGCGGCGGATAAATAGCCTGAATACCCAGTTGCTCAGTATTGGTTGACCAGTTCTCGGCCACCACCCCGGGAGTCGGCTTCGAACTGCCGCATCCAGCCAATCCCGCTCCCACCAGACACAAAACCAAATGTTTGGACGCTTTCATGCATTTGACCCTCCCTCCAGTTTCGACTGCACGAGCTGCGACACCGAATGCGCACAGGTCGGCGCCTCAACGATCTAGGGTTCGTGGACTGCAAGGGAGTAATACAAACGAGTACTGAATCAGAGGGCCTGAACTCGTTTACCTTTTCCGTCCCTGGTCGATGCTGGCATTTTGACTATAGACCCACCCAAACACCCCGCAAGGCCGTCAAAGCCTTTATTTTCGGGTGTTTCATGGGTGTTACACGATCTGTATCAACGTCATTACGATCAAGCGAGCAAGCCAACCCAGTAGTCAACCAACAACTTTTACCGCTACATTCGACGTCCATCGCCTGCTCATGACTTGCCAAAGGAGTTGCACATGAAGCTGATCGGAATGCTCGACTCACCCTATGTGCGCCGCGTGGCTATCTCCGCCAAACGCCTAGGCATCGACCTCGAACACCAGTCGGTCTCGGTATTCCGCCACTTCGAGCAATTCCAGCAGATCAACCCGGTGGTCAAGGCGCCTTCACTGATCCTCGACGACGGCGTGGTGCTGATGGACTCCACCCTTATCCTCGACTACCTCGAAGCCTGCGCCGGCAAAAGCCTGCTGCCCGCCGACCTCAAACAGCGCGCCCACGCCCTGCGCCTGATCGGCCTCAGCCTCGCTGCCTGCGAAAAAGCCGTGCAGCTCTACTACGAGCGCAACCTGCGCCCGGCCGACATTCAATATCAACCGTGGGTCGAACGCGTCGAAGGCCAACTCGCCGCCGCGTTCACCGCCCTCGAACAGGAACTGGAAAAAACCGGCCTGCCCACCGACGGCACCCTCACCCAGGCTGGCATCAGCCTCGCCGTCGCCTGGAGCTTCACCGGCCTCGTCGTCCCCGACCAGATCGACACCCGCCGCTACCCAAACATCGCCCAATACACCGCGTACGCCGAAACCCTCGAAGCGTTCGTCAGCACCCCGATGACCTGACCATGAGCACCACCGACACCGCCACCCCGGCGTTAAAGGAAATCTTCAACGCCGAGCGTCTGCAACACATCGCCAGCGAAATGAGCGCCGTGTACCCGGCGTTCAAGGCCAAGGCGTTTCTCAAACATGCCAACAACGGGCTTGCCGAACTGTCGGTGATGCAACGCATGGCCCGCGTCAGCGAAAGCCTGCACGCCGTGCTGCCACTGGACTACGAAGATTCCTTACATGTGTTACGTGAACTCGCGCCAAGGCTGAATAGCGGATTCGTCAGCATGTGCCTGCCGCACTACGTCGCCAGCTACGGCGGCCACGCGTTCGACACCTCGATGCAAGCGCTGAAATACTTCACCGCCTTCGGCTCCTCCGAATTCGCCATCCGCCACTTCCTGCGCAGCGACCTCGAACGCTCGCTGGAACTGATACACGACTGGACCCAGGACGAAAACCACCACGTCCGTCGCCTGGCCAGCGAAGGCAGCCGCCCTCGCCTGCCCTGGTCGTTTCGCTTGGAAGCAGTGCAGGCCAATCCGCAATTGGCCGCCGGGATACTGGATCGGTTGAAGGCGGACGAGAGTCTGTACGTGCGCAAGTCCGTGGCGAACCACCTGAATGACGTGACCAAGGAGCATCCGGAGTGGGTGCTGGACACGATTGAAGGTTGGTCGCTGGAGAACAAGCACACGGCGTGGATTGCCAAGCATGCGTTGCGCAGTTTGATCAAACAGGGGGATTTAAGGGCGCTGACGGTGATTGGCGCTGGGACCAAGGCTGAGGTTGAGTTGTTGGATGTGCGGGTTGAGCCGGCGGTGGTGAGGTTGGGTGAGGCGATTACATTGTCGTTTACGGTGAAGTCGACAGTGGCGCATGAGCAGCGGTTGGTGATTGATTATGCGATTGACTATGTGAAGGCGAATGGCGGGGTTTCGGGGAAGGTTTTCAAGTTGAAGACGGTGGTGTTGGAGGGGTTTGGGGAGGTGGTTGTGGGGAGGCGGCAGGTGATTAGGGATTTTACGACGCGGAAGCATTTTGTGGGGCGGCATGGGGTGCGGGTGATGGTTAATGGGGAGGTTTTAGGTAGTGCTGCGTTTGAGATCGTTGCTGGATGAGGTCTCGGGGGGATTCATTGATCTGGTAGTACTCGGACTGATGGGGAATTACGGATGGGGCTGCTTTCGACCAGAAGCAGGCATTCGAGAATCGTGCGCTCGCAGTCATGTTATGGTTAGAAACTGAAAGGTAACGTACGAAAATCAAACATGGATCTGGTTCAGCTCGCACCTGCGACATATCACACTACGGACGACTACTGGCATCTTCTTCGCGCAGGAGATGGCTCAATCTATCTCCTCGTCAACTGCGAGGCGTCTTTTGTGAGTTACGAATGCCTGATTAAGCTCGACGATGAGGAATTACGTGACTACCGAGGCTTAGGCTGGCTATCCATTCAGCACCTGGCTAACCGAATCAATTACTTTGTCGATGATTACAATGGCCGCCGGATCACGGGCCCTTTGCTCGAAGCAGCCATTCAGGCTTCGAAGCTCTAAGCATCCCTAGTGGACAACAATAAAGCGCCCAGCAGTGCAACCGTCGCTTTCATCACAGAAAGATCCATTCAGGTAAGTGTCACGACTACCAACTTCCATATGGAATGCCGAATTTTTCGATATACCGCTTGGCCTTTTCACTGACGGGATAAGCGTACCGCCCTTCGTTCTTACCTTGGCTCGGCCCCAGTGGCTCAATTTCGGCCTGTGCACGCGCGACTTTGACCGGGTGATGACATGAGTCTCTTACCCAAACCTGCACGACACCGCCGGGAGCCAGGCCGAGATAGACCGAGGCCATGAATCTTGCCTCCTGGTCCGGTGTTTGCGGGCAGCGCTGATTAACGGACGACACCATCAACTGCCTGGCCTCTTCTGGAATATCTACCCATGCTTGCCAAGTTTTCTGCTCGGCGATTGATTGCCAACGGCCCCAGATGCGAACAGGTAAATCTGCACCCACCACTCTCTTTCCGCTGCCACCTACCCCACCTGTCCACCCTCGGGCGGACTCCGTTCCATCTCCAGGCTCCCCCCCCCCCCGCAGCGGTGCCACCGCCGGTTTTGTAGAAAATCCTGCCGTTAATGTCTTGAACAGAACTGTCCTCTACCCAAGTTTTCATGTAGTCAGGTTCAGTGAACGCCAATTCCCACCATTCGGATTTAGGATCGCCTTTGGCTGAAAGTGGATCAGTGGTTTGGCATCCTGCGAGCAGCAATACGCATAGCAGCGCTATGACCTGCTTCATGGGCTGGCGGACCGACGGTTTACCAACTCCCATAAGGGACGCCGTACTTCTCGACATACAGCTTCGCCTTTTCACTCACCGGATAGGCATAGCGACCACCGTTTTTCCCTTGCTGTGCACCTAACGGCTCAATCTCGCCTTGGCCACGAGCAACCTTGATCGGGTTTCGACATGAATCTTTTACCCAAGCCTGTAGAACACCGCCAGGGGCGAGACCAACGTAAAGAGACGCCATGAAGCGAGCAGTTTTATCCGGTGTTTCCGGACAGCGTTGATGCGTGGATGTCACCATCAACCGCCTGGCTTCTTCCGGAATATCAATGAACCCGCGATAGGTCTTCTGCTCTGTGATGGACTGCCAGCGTACGGAAATGCGTTTTGGAAGCTCAGCCCCCGTGACTGGCATTCCTGAGCCAGTCACTGCTCCCCAGCCTCGAGCCGATTCGGTCGAGATGTCGGGCTCTCCTGAAGCGGCAGTGCGTTTGCCTGCTTTGAAAGATACTTTGTCATTGACGTCTTGAACGGAGCTGTCCTCCACCCAGACTTTCATGTAGTTCGGCTCAACGAACACCAATTCCCACGACGAATATTTAGGGTCATTTTCACCGGTTTCGGCACCTCCTGTTTGGCATCCCGCCAACAGTAGAACACCTAGCAGAGCAATCATCGCTTTCATTACCAAAAGTTCCAGTCAGGTACATGAGGGTGTTGTACGCGGATCCCATCATCCGTCGGGGCATTGATATATACCGCGTCTATACCACTTCCATCCCTTCTTCCGAGAGGATGATTCCAGTTGGCAGAGGTATGAATGTACCTCAGCTTGAGAAGCTCCTCTTCCTCTGGAGTGGTTTTGTAATCGCCCTCTACGAATCGATCGCATAGTGGTTGGAGTTCCTCGGGGACGGAGTACTCACCATCGTCGGGCATGCCGATGAAGCGAACACCTTTTTCTTTCGCCAGTTGGTACATGACTCTCAGGTAAACCCTCGAAAGCTTGCCGCTAACTGGCCGCTTGAGTTGGAGGGCAGCAAACACGCGCTTCTGCCTGGGGGAGAGCCTGTCCTGATGATCACGCGGGAGTTCAACAGAGGCGGGGGTGACAATTTCCAGTAAATGCGCAGGCCATCCCTTGGCGACCCATTCACTTTTTACCCGTGCAGCATCAAGGTAGATCGACGTACTCGTGACATCGGTAAAAGAAGATACTGCCAGTGACTGCATCGGGCTAACCAGCACACACTCCTCAACTTCGTCGAGATAGCTGCCACCGATATCAGAATGGACGCCAGGAAAGGTGTACTCCGGGTGAGCGGGCTTCACCCGGCTGAGCGCAAAGTTTGCGCGGCCTTCATCACGAGCGACCAAGTGGACAACGTCCTTGAAGTACTTGCGATCCAGATACAGCTTCACACCGGGAGCGATGGGACTTTTCACGCGCCCGAAATTCGTGAATCCGGCGATTGAGGGTACGGTGTCGAACAGCCCGATGAACCCCATGTTGATGCCGCTTCCGTATTGACTATCAAAGGTTCGACTGAAATCTCTGGCGTTGCTGTTTAGTAAATTCCCTAACGGCCCTTGCTTCCCCCTGACAACCTCGTTCGAAAAATGCCGTGCTGCAGCAGCTCCGCGACTAAAGCCAAACGTATCAAAAGTCAGAGAAGCAATTTCGCAGTTTGGGTTCTCCTTCAATGCTTCTTCAATAATGCTGTTGATCTGTTTGAAAGATGCCTGCACGCGGCCGGCCACACCTGTGTCGCCACGCCCCATTCCGGAACCCACCACACTGTCTTTTTTATCGTTCTGTGTAGTGGTCTAATGAAATCGGACACCCATTTAGGCGAGAATGCTCGCCAGATCGAGGTGTCAGATGACCAAACAACGCCGCTCCTTTACTCCTGAATTCAAGCGCGAGGCTGCCGACCTTGTGCTCAAACAAAACTACAGCTACATCGAAGCCAGCCGTTCACTCGGCATTGGTGAATCGGCATTGCGCCGCTGGGTTGACCAGATTCAGAAAGAACATAAAGGCGTTACCCCGCAGAGCAAGGCACTGACTCCGGAACAGCAAAAAATTCAGGAGCTGGAAGCCCGGATTGCTCGGCTTGAGCGAGAGAAATCAATACTAAAAAAGGCTACTGCGCTCTTGATGTCGGAAGATCACGAGCGTTCGCGCTGATTGACCAGTTGAGCGCCCATGAGCCGGTTGATTGGCTGTGCAAGGTGTTTGACGTCACTCGCTCGTGTTACTACGCCCAGCGCCTGCGGCGCCGCACGCCGGATGTTGAACGGCTTCGATTGCGTAGTCGCGTCAGTGAGCTGTTCTCGCAAAGTCGCAGCTCTGCGGGCAGTCGCAGCATCCTGTCGCTGATGCGTGAAGACGGTGAGCAACTCGGTCGATTCAAAGTGCGTAGCTTGATGCGCGAGCTTGATTTAGTCAGCAAACAACCCGGCTCCCATGCCTACAAGCGAGCAACAGTAGAAAGACTGGATATCCCGAACACATTGAACCGCGAGTTCGACGTGCCAGCGCCCAATCAAGTCTGGTGCGGCGATATCACCTACATTTGGGCGCAAGGAAAGTGGCATTACCTGGCTGTCGTCCTGGATCTTTGTACGCGTCGGATCGTGGGCTGGGCGCTGTCGGAAAAGCCAGACGCTGAGCTGGTGATCAAAGCGCTGGATATGGCTTACGAGCAGCGTGGCAGGCCTTCGGATCTGCTATTCCACTCGGACCAGGGATCGCAATATGCAAGCCGACTCTTTCGCCAGCGGTTGTGGCGATACCGCATGCGCCAGAGCATGAGTCGACGAGGAAACTGCTGGGATAACGCACCGATGGAGCGCGTATTTCGCAGCTTGAAAACAGAATGGATACCGACCGTGGGCTATCGAACTGCGCAGGAAGCACAGCGCGATATCAGCCATTTTTTGATGCATCGCTACAACTGGATTCGGCCTCACCAATTCAACGATGGGTTGGCGCCAGCGCGGGCCGAGGAAAAACTTAACGTCGTGTCCGGGATTAGTTGACCACTACACTGTGTACCGATACCGTCGATGTAAAGAGCACGCGAAACACGCCTCAAAGAACCTTCACCCTCGGCTTCTTTGATCTCTTCATACAGTGAAAATAATTTATTTACGTTGGTAGGCCCGGCGCCATAGCTGCTGTCCGGATCCTTCATATAGGGCTGACAGCTAGCAGGAATATCCTGCGGCGCAATCGGATGCTGCGCACCGCACAGCAACCCCGCCGCCGTATTATTCGCATTGTTGCCGGTACCATCAAAGAACACCCCAATCCTCAACGCAATGCCGATTTTCTCAGGCTCGCGCGCAGGTTCTTTCCCGTGTTTCTCATACTCGGCCCAACGCTGGGCATGAATATCGACGGGTTTGGCTTCTTCGTAGCGGTGGTTTTTGGGCGGGTTGGGAACGTAGCCACTCAATCCTTGATTTCCTTGTTCTGATCCTTGAGAACGGGCCGAAGGGTGACAGCCGAGGCTTGGGGGCGCAAGGCGTGGCCGTGTGCCAGCTCGGTTGAGAAAGCCGTCTGTGTCGAAGGCTTCGCTGACGTAGTTAAGGATTGATTTGGTGTCGTACTTCAGATCATTTTTTCGTTTTAGGAAAGTCAGCCCAGCCTCCTTAAGGAGACCTACATTTAACGACCATCCACTGGATGGCAGCGCCATCTCTGCATCTATGCCTCTAGCAAAATAAATTTCTGCCGATAAGGAGAACTACCGCGTTTCCGAAGAACAAAGGAGCACTAACATGGGGTACGATCCGATCATGCAAATGATGTTAATTGCATGCATCATCGCAGGAAGCATAGCCATTCTATACTATGTTTTTTATTGGTTGCTTGTCAGGGAAACCAAGTACCTTCCGACGCGCCTGGATGATATCGGTTGGAAAAAAGCCGATTATTGGTGGATTACAATTGGAGCTTTTGGATTTGTCATCCAATCAATCCAGGCGGGAACTGCGATTAATCAATCCACTATAAACATGGAGGAAAGCATCGGTCGACTCACGAGCCAAAATCTCAACATGGCGGCTGCGAGGCTTAGCGACCCTCCGATTTGTCTCCCACCGTCAGCAAACACTCGCGTGACGGCTCTTTCCAAAGAGCTGGCTTCGGCATGCGAGGAATTTAGGAAAATCAGACCTGATGAGCCGACAAAAACGCAAATTGACTTGAAAATCGCCCGTTATTTTACCGATGAGAACAAAGGAATAATTAGATATAACAACCCGTTAATAAAAGAAAGATTTGACGACCTGATTCAAGAGCACGCCAAACATGTCATACAGCGCGACTCAATTGAAAAAGCAAGATCCAACTTCAGGCACTTCGAAAAAATCTTTGACATAATAAAATACGCAGCGTCAATTTTACTTGGTGCGGCAATCGCGTTGAGACTTGCAAAAGTCACGGGGGAAATAAGGCTTAAAACAGACCCAATAAAAAAACAGCCGCCCACAAATATAGCGCTAAAACGACCTGACGAAGAACAAATACAAGTTTGATCAATAGCTGAAGGACAAAAACAACTTCTAGTAACCGGCAGCACTCCACTGTGGCGACGCGTGCACCTTCGCCACAGTTGGCTAATGCCTATCCCTGTAATTCGACGTTGTCGAGGGCCTGGTTTACCGCGAGTTCGCCGAGCATCACGACTTGGGCGATGCCCAGTGCAGTTTTGCGGTGGGAGGTGTCGAGCATGGCGGCGAAGTTGTTGAGCATTTCGCTGGCGGAGCCGAGGGTTTCGCTGGCGTTGGCGAGCAGGGATTCGGTGTCGCACTTGGGGTTGGCGAGGTACATGGGTTCGGGTTTGTGGGTGCTGGCCATGATTTGGCTGGCCGGGGTGAGGTAGTGGTCGAGGGCGCGTTCTGCGGCTTCGTGGAGTTTTTTGGAATCGAGGGTTTCGTAGGGGGATGCGAGGTCGGTTTCTGGGGGATTGGGTGTTGGTTTGATCATGGTGAAACTCCTAGTTATTGAAGAGGAGCCTTCACCTTCGCTACCAAACGAAGGGTGGCGGCCACACGCGGGTTGGTAGACCGGTAACTAGGACCCGGCACACCCGAAGGTGTCCTGCGCATGGCCACCATTGAGCAGAGACCTGAAGAGGTCTGCGAAAGGTGCGCGATGCGACTAGTTATGGCGGGCTACCAAACCCGATCACTGTTTTTCAGTGACCGACAGACGATAGAACCCACGCCCTAGACGCACAAGCCGGCGGATTCTGGCTTAGTCGTAGCCGATGGCGCAAGGCGTTGTAGGGCGCAGGTGGTTACTGGAGGCTTCGTTTAAACAGTGGTGGTTTTACTGTTTATTTCGGTCAGAGATTGATGGGGTGACTGGGTGGGCGTCTTCGCGAGCAAGCCTGCTCCCACAGGGGATTTTGGCTGGGTTTGGATTGGTGGTGGCTGGGCGTGTGCCATCGCGAGCAGGCTCACTCCTACAAGGGAAGGATGTGATCGGATTAGCGGGCACTTTGCTGGATTTGGAATATCAGGCTGGGGGCTTTGTTCGGGACGTCGTCCAGCACGTCGAAGCGGTGCATGCCGATTTTCTCCAGGACCCGGATGGACGCGACATGATCGGGTCTGACCAGGCCGAACACTTCGGGCAATCCGAGGTGGTCGAAGGCATGGGTCAGCGCGGCTTGCGCGGCCTCTGTGGCGTAGCCCTGGCCCCATGCTTCAACGGCGAAGCGATAGCCGAGATTGGTGACCGATTTACCCAGGTAGTCATGGGCGGCGATGCCGGCGAATCCGAGGATGTGTTGAGGATTTTGTGCGCTCCTGATCGCCCACCATCCGTAGCCGTGGGTCGCCCAGTGTTGCAGCCAGCGGTCCAGCAACGCTTCGGCCTGGGCGATGTCGGTCATGGGGCCGGCGGGGTTGAACAGGTTGGTTTGCGGGTCACCGAAAATTGCGAAAACGGTGGGCAGGTCTGCTTGCTGTGGGCGTCTGTAGAGCAGGCGTGGTGGTGTGGCTGACATGATCAATACCTTGGAGTTTTGGGCGATTCAGCCAGTCATGGGTTGGCGGGGCTGACGCCATCGCGAGCAGGCTCACTCCTGCAGATGCTGTGAATGTGTTTGATCATCTGCGGGAATAAGGCTTGCCGCCCGGTATCGCCAAGCGATCTGAAAGACTAGCAGTTCTTACAGGTCTCTTTAAATTTGCGCGGAGATAAGCTGGCGCGGATAAAGGTGAACTGAGGAATTAAGCATGAACCGCATTTCTTACTTGTTGCCACTGAGTGTTCTGCTCATGGCGATTTTGCCGGCAAACGGCTATGCCGGTGCCACTTGGACGTATTCGCTCCCGGTAAATTTTCGCTGTGATAATGGCGTAACGACCATGGGCTACAGCGTCTATGTGGTAGGCAATACCAAGGAGTTGGGGAACGACAAAGCAGCTGAAGCCTTTAAACTCACCCCATCTGCCTACCCTTCCTGGACCGGTAAGGTAACCTTCTTGAACTTGAAGCCCGATGATGTCGTGACATGGAAATGCATCATTCGTAATGAGACTAACCCAGGCGATGTAAAAGCCGAGGGCCCTGAAAATAATGTAACTCTGTCCTTTAAATCGACGCCTCAGGCCACGGCAAGCTTCTGAGGTCGACACATAGGCAGCGGTTACAGGCCAGAAGGTTGGCCTCGGTGGCGCGTCATATTGATCAGCGCCACACGCCTCCCCCCCGACGCCGCGCGCTCTTCGATGGAGAACGGCACGAACCCGAGTTTCGGGTAAAGCAGCAACCCCGCAGTGTTTTCGTTGAAGCAGGAAAGCTGCACTTCCCTGGCCTGATACTTTTCGAAGCCGACGGCGGTCATGGTTTCGACAATGTAGCGAGCGACGCCCTGACCACGGGCGTAAGGCGCGACGATCACGTTGCCGATGCAGCAGATGCCGTTGCTTTCAGCACGGTAGAAGTTGGCGAAACCGACGAACTCGCCGTTGGCCAAAAACGCCGTGGAGTCGAAGCGCTGGCTGATCGCGCTGTGCATCTGCTCTTCCGTCAGCGGGTACTGCGCTTTCGGGAACATGAAGTACAACTCTTGAACGCCCTGCGGAAATCCGCACAGGATTTTGACGTCGTCGGCCGTCACTGGTCGGTGGGAGAAATTCATCGCTGCCCTGCCCTCACTGTTTGCCTGCCGCCAGGTGATGCGCCACCAGCGCGTTGGCATGGCCGTGGCCCATGCCGTGTTCTTCCTTGAGCCACGCCACCAGTTCCATGTGCTTCTTGTCGGTGACGCCGGCGAGCAGGTTCAGCCAGTGGTCGATGGGCTGGCCGTACTTCTTTTCGATGGAGGGGAAGTACGACGCCGGGCCTTTTACCTTGTTGTCTTCGCTCATGCTGCAAGCTCCCTGTGGTCACGACGGAGGGTCGGCGGACGCTCCTTGTCGGCATGCCATAGAGTGGACGCGAAGTGTGATTCGGGCAACTGAACGTTCTGCCAGAAAACACAAAACCTGTGGGGGCGTGTCTGGATTGGAAGTTTGCGCCCGCTCAGCGGTGCAACAACGCAGCCGCGGATGAGACGACCAGCAGCACCGCCAGAATCCGGTTCAGCCACTGCAACTGCGCGGGGTTGCTCAGCCAGCGCGCCGCGCCGCGACCCAGCAGCGCCCAGAGCGCCAGACACGGCAATGACACCAGAAAGAATGCCAGGCACAACGCATTCAACCCCTGCCCCTGTGCGGTAAACACGCTGATCACGGCAATCGCCATCATCCACGACTTGGGGTTGACCCACTGCAACAGGGCCGCGCCGACCAGCCCCAGTTCCGATTTTTCCTCACCGGCAGCGGGATCGATGGCCGTGGCCGGCGCCGTGAAGATCTGCCACGCCAGCCACAGCATCCAGCACATCCCCAGCGCACTGATCACCGGGCGCACGCCGGGCAGCATCAGCGTGCTGGCACCCGCACCGGCAACCCACACCAGTGACGCAGCGCCCGCCCCCGCACCGAGAATGATCGGCAGGCATGGCCGCCAGCCATGTCGGGCACTGGTGCTGAGTACGATCAGGTTGGTCGGCCCCGGAGTGATCGAGGCAACGAAAGCAAAGAGGATGAACGCAAGCATGGCACGGCCCTGTAGAAAGTCAGGGCCTACTGTGGCAGTTACATAAAGCTGTGGTCTTGAACGTTTGTTCAGCGGCGAAAGGCGCCAAGCGTTCGTTGCTGATAGGCCCCCGGCGTGATGCCGTAGGCGCGCACAAACCAGCGGCCCAAGTGGCTTTGATCGGCAAAACCGAGCCTGCTCGCGACGTCAATCGGTTGCACCCCGGCGGCCAGCAATTGCCGGCCACGAATCAGGCGCAACTGGATCAGCCAGGCATGCGGCGCCAGGCCATAGGCAGCCTTGAAGGCTCGGGTCAGGCGAAAGCGATCAGTACCGCAGACTTCGGCCAGGGTGTGCAGGCTGATGTCCTGCTCGTGATAGGCCATCAGGTAGTCGCGGGCCTGCCGGGCTATCAGTGGCGCACGCAGTGCAGCAGAGGGTTGCGGGCGTCGATAGAGGTGCCGCGCCAAGCGCTCGAGCAGCGCATCCAGCGCCACTTCGCGGACCATGCGTACGTCCTGTTTATGCAGAGCATTGAACGCGAACAAGGTGGCGCGAGCCAGTTCCGGATCATCGTTGAGCACATTGCCAATGCCCGGCAAGCCGCCCGCGCAGCCGTCCAGTTGCAGGCCGTCCAGCGCCTGTTCCAGCCACGCCGGTTGCAGGTACAGCATGCGATAGGTGAAGCCGTCCGGGCTCGGCGCGTCGCCGTCATGAATGTCCCCGGGTTCGAGCATGAAGACTTTGCCCGGAGTACTGTCATGCCGTGCCCGGCGGCTGTTGAAGCGCTGCACGCCTTGTTCGGTGAAGCCGATCAGGTAGGTCTCATGCCAATGAGGATCGTAGGCGTGCGCGTGCCCGGCAAAATGCGCGTGCAGGGTTTCGATGCCGGTTTCCCGGTCGTGGGCAAGGTCGATCCAGTTACTCATGGCTTGAATACAGTAATGGGCTGGCGCCAGTAATCCATAAATGCCTGTGAACGGCTAGAAGGTTTGTGCACTGCCCGACCGACGAACGCGTGTTGCTGCGGCTCAGATCGAACGCTGATTGACCCGCGTCATCAACTGCTCGGCGCTCTCCTTGCGTTCGGAATAGCGATCCACCAGAAAGTCCTGGCGGTCGCGCAACAGCACGGTGAACTTGACCAGTTCTTCCATCACATCGACCACGCGATCATAGAACGGCGACGGTTTCATCCGCCCCGCCTCATCGAATTCCATGAAGGCCTTGGGCACCGAAGACTGATTGGGGATGGTGAACATGCGCATCCAGCGCCCCAGCACGCGCAGCTGATTGACCACGTTGAACGACTGCGAACCGCCGCAGACCTGCATCACCGCGAGGGTTTTACCCTGGGTCGGGCGCACCGCGCCAAGCTCCAGCGGAATCCAGTCGATCTGTGCCTTGAACACCGCCGACATCGCGCCGTGGCGTTCCGGCGAACACCAGACCTGACCTTCCGACCACAGCACCAGTTCGCGCAGTTCCTGGACCTTGGGATGATCGACCGGCGCATCGTCCGGCAACGGCAAACCGGACGGATTGAACACCCGGGTTTCCGCGCCGAAGTGCTCCAGCAAGCGCGCGGCCTCCTCCACCAGCAGCCGGCTGAAGGAGCGTTCGCGGGTCGAGCCGTAGAGCAACAGGATGCGTGGTTTGTGCTGATCCGGCGCGGCTGTTCGACCTTCGAACAGGCTCAGGTCGAGGTTGGGCAGATGCTCTGACATAAATCCTCCTTACAGCGCGCCGATGCCATCAAGCGCGGTTTTCAATTGGTCGCGGCTGAGGCGATTGAATGGCAGGTCGAGGAAGGCTTTGCAGCGCCGCTCGATGTGCGCCAGCGTGGTGCGGAACGCCGCGTCTGTCGCTGCTTCGTCACCCTGCACATCCGACGGGTCCGCCAACCCCCAATGGGTTTTCAGCGCCGGGCCGAAGTACACCGGACAGCTCTCGCCGGCCGCCTTGTCGCACACGGTGATAACGATGTCCGGCGGGCAACTTTCGAAGGCGTCGTTGCCTTTACTGTACAAGCCGTCAATCGAAACCCCGGCCTGCTGCAAGGTGCTCAGGCTGCGCGGCAACACCTGGCCCTTGGGGAAACTGCCGGAGCTCACCGCCTCGAAACCTTGCGGCGCGAGATGATTGAACAACGCTTCGGAAAGAATGCTGCGGCAACTGTTGGCCGTGCACATGAACAGGACTCGCATGGATGGCTCCCGAAAAAATAAACGATTTAGCAGCAGGCGGTTTCGCGGGCAGGACGGCCGTCCATGTTCTGCAGGCGGCAGGCGTTGTCCCTGAGCCAATCGGCGTTGGCCTTTGCGGTGACTTGCAGGATCTCGTGCACCCAACCCGGCAGATCCGGGTTGAGTCGGTAATACACCCACTGGCCCTGGCGGCGATCAAGCAACAAACCGTTGCTGCGCAGTTGCGCCAGGTGGCGGCTGATTTTCGGCTGGCTGTCGTCGAGCGCGCACATCAGCTCGCACACACACAGCTCACCCTGTTCGGCAATCAACAGAGTGGCGCGGACACGGGTTTCATCGGCCAGGCTTTTGAACAGTTCGGTGGGCGTGAGCATGGGGCGGACTCAAACATATGGAAAACCGAATATACGGATATCCATATATTATTCAACCCCAAATGCGGCCCCTTGTAGGAGTGAGCCTGCTCGCGATAGCGGCGTATCAGGCAACTTCTACTTCACAGACATACTGCTATCGCGAGCAGGCTCACTCCTACAGGGGATTTTTGTCAGCTGGCTTATCCGCGCAACAGCCCCTGCTCCGCCTCGCACAACCCGACCACGTAATCCCAGACCACCCGCAGCCGCACCGACTTGTGCAACTCGCGCCGGGTGCTGATCCAGTAACTGCGCTCGATGCTCTCGTCCGGCAGCAACGGCACCAGATCCGGGTCGGACTCGGCCATGTAGCACGGCAGCACAGCAATGCCCAAACCCGAACACGCCGCTTCCTGCTGCGCAATCACGCTGGTGCTATGGAATACAACGCGCGGGCTGCGGCAGAAACTGTTGAGGAACATCAGCTCCTGGCTGAACAGCAGATCATCGACATAGCCAATCCACGCGTGCCGCCCGAGGTCTTCGCGGCTGCGCAAGGGTGGCGCGCTGTCGAGGTAGCGTTGGCTGGCGTAGAGCGCGAGGCGGTAGTCGGTGAGTTTGCGGGTAACCAGCATGTCAGCGGCCGGGCGTTCGAGGTGGATACTGATTTCCGCCTCGCGGTTGAGGATGCTGACAAAGCGCGGCACAGCGACCAGTTCCACTTCCAGCCCCGGATAGCGCTCGAACAGGCCGATCATGCGGCTGGCGAGAAATTTGATGCCGAGGCCTTCGGTGACGCCAACGCGGATCTTGCCCAGCGGCGCGGTGGACTGGGTGATTTCTTCCTGCGCCAGCAGCGCGACGTTTTCCATGGCTTCGGCGTGCTTGAGCAGCGCCTCCCCCGCCGGGGTCATTTCGTAGCCTTGGGCGTGCTGAACGAACAGCGCGGTGCCGAGGCTTTTTTCGATGGCCTCGATGTGCCGGGCGACGGTGGCGTGAGTGGTGTTCAAGCGCCGGGCGGCGGTGAGCAGGCGACCGCTGCGTTGCAGTTCGAGAAAAAACCGCAGGTCGTTCCAGTCGAACATGGCGGGTCCTTGTCAGCTATCGTCAGTTGAGGCTGTTTGAAAACGCACAGCGGCTGCGCAAAAACTAACATTCTTTTGACGAAAGCTAACAACTAGAGTGTCCGACAATAAAAACAAAAAGCGAGGTCAGGGAATGCAGACTTCCCTTGAGGAATACGACTACATCGTGGTCGGCGCCGGTCCCGCCGGGTGCTTGCTGGCCAATCGACTGTCGGCGGACGCACAGCAACGCGTGTTGCTGCTCGAAGCCGGCGGACGCGACAACTATGCATGGATTCACATCCCGGTCGGCTACCTGTTCTGCATCGGCAACCCGCGCACCGACTGGTGCTTCAAGACCGAAGCGCAACCCGGCCTGCAGGGTCGCAGCCTGAGCTACCCGCGCGGCAAAGTGCTGGGTGGCTGCTCCTCCATCAACGGCATGATCTACATGCGCGGCCAGGCCGGCGACTACGACGGCTGGGCGGCCGAAGGCAATCCAGGCTGGGCCTGGAACGACGTGCTGCCACTGTTCAAACAAAGCGAAAACCACTTTGCCGGCGCCGCTGAATTCCACGGTGTCCAGGGCGAATGGCGCGTCGAACAGCAGCGCCTGTCGTGGCCGATTCTCGATGCCTTCCGCAGCGCCGCCGAGCAGAGCGGCATCGCCAGCATCGATGACTTCAATCAGGGCGACAACGAGGGTTGCGGCTACTTCCAGGTGAACCAGAAAGCCGGGGTGCGCTGGAACGCAGCCAAGGCCTTTCTCAAACCGGTTCGTGACCGGGCCAATCTGACGGTGCTGACCGGGGTCGAGGTGGATCGGGTGCTGCTGGAAAACGGCCGTGCGTCGAAGGTCAGCGCACGTCATGCAGGCCAGGTGAAAAGCTTCAAGGCGCGCAAGGAGATTGTGTTGTGCGCGGGCGCCGTGGGTTCGCCGAGCATTCTGCAGCGCTCCGGAATCGGCCCGCGTCCGTTGCTGGAGCGCCTCGGCATCGGCGTGATGCATGAGCTGCCAGGAGTTGGCGGCAACCTGCAGGATCACCTGCAACTGCGCCTGATCTACAAACTGGAAAACGCCCGAACCCTCAATCAGATCGCCGGCAGCGTGTGGGGCAAGATGGGCATGGGCCTGCGTTATCTGTATGACCGCAGCGGCCCGTTGTCGATGGCGCCGAGTCAGCTCGGGGCGTTTGCCCGATCCGGGCCGGAGCAGACCTCGGCCAACCTCGAATACCACGTGCAACCTTTGTCGCTGGAACGCTTTGGCGAGCCGTTGCACAGCTTCCCGGCATTCACCGCGTCGGTGTGCGACCTGCGTCCGCAGAGCCGTGGGCGGATCGACATCCGTTCGGCAGACCCGCAAGCCGCGCCGCTGATCCAACCCAATTACCTCAGCCATCCCGAAGACCTGCGCGTGGCCGCCGATGCCATTCGCCTGACCCGGCGCATCGTCAGCGCCCCGGCCCTGCAAGCGTTCAAACCGGTGGAGTACCTGCCCGGTGACAGCCTGCAAAGCGAAGCGCAACTGCACGAAGCCGCAGCACGAATCGGCACAACGATTTTCCACCCGGTCGGCACCTGCCGCATGGGCCAGGACGCCGACGCGGTGGTCGATGCGCAACTGCGCGTGCATGGCGTACCCGGCCTGCGCATTGCCGACGCCTCGATCATGCCGCGCATCACCTCGGGCAACACCTGCTCGCCTACGCTGATGATTGCCGAAAAGGCTGCACATCTGATCCTTTCTCCACCAGTAAACACCGCCCCTGTAGGAGTGAGCCTGCTCGCGATGACTGAATAACATTCAACGTCTGCATTGGCTGATACGCCGCTATCGCGAGCAGGCTCACTCCCACAAGGGGACCGCGTTCATTCAAGGCATCGCGCATCACCCGGACACATAACACCAGTGGAACAACAAAAACAATCACTGTGAGGGATACCGATATGTCAGAACACGCTCAGCCGCTGGACGCCGCGAGCGGCGCCAGCACCAGCAATGCCACGCAGAAAGTCATCTTCGCTTCGTCCCTGGGGACGGTGTTCGAGTGGTATGACTTCTTCCTCTACGGCGCCCTCGCGGCGGTCATCAGCAAGCAGTTTTTCGCCGGGGTCAACGACACCACGGCGTTCATCTTCGCGTTGATGGCCTTTGCCGCCGGGTTTATCGTGCGGCCTTTCGGGGCGCTGGTGTTCGGTCGGTTGGGGGACATGATCGGGCGCAAATACACCTTCCTCGCGACCATCATCCTGATGGGCATCGCCACGTTCTGCGTCGGCCTGCTGCCGACCTACGCCAGCATCGGCATCGCCGCGCCGATCATTCTGGTGGTGCTGCGCATGCTGCAGGGTCTGGCGCTGGGTGGTGAATATGGCGGCGCCGCGACCTACGTCGCCGAGCACGCGCCAATCGGCAAGCGCGGTTTCCACACCAGCTGGATCCAGTCCACCGCGACCCTCGGCCTGCTGCTGTCGCTGCTGGTGGTGCTCGGTTGCCGCTACTTCACCGGTGACCAGTTCGAAGTCTGGGGCTGGCGCATTCCGTTCCTGCTGTCGATCGTGCTGCTGGGCATTTCCACCTGGATCCGCCTGAGTCTGCACGAGTCGCCGGCGTATCTGAAAATGAAAGAGGAAGGCAAAACCTGCAAGGCGCCGATCCGCGAATCCTTCGGCAAATGGGAAAACCTCAAGGTCGTGCTGATCGCCCTGTTCAGCATCAACGCCGGGCAAGCGGTGACCTTCTACGCCGCGCAGTTCTACGTGCTGTTCTTCCTCACGCAGTTCCTGAAAATGGACCCGGCGGTGGCTAATACCTTGCTGATCATCAGCGTGGTGATCGGCGCGCCGTTCTTCATCATTTTCGGCTGGCTGTCGGACAAGGTCGGGCGCAAACCGGTGCTGATGCTCGGCCTGTTGCTGGCGACGGCGTTGTACTTCCCGATCTTCAAATCCCTGGCCCACTACGCCAACCCGGCGATCGATCAGGCCAGTCGTCAGGCACCGATCACTGTGCTGGCGGATCCGGCGACCTGCACCTTCCAGTTCGACCCGGTGGGCAAGGCCAAATTCGACAGCCCGTGCGACAAGGTCAAGACCTTCCTGGTCAAGCAGGGCCTGCCCTACTCCAGCGCCGCCGCCCCGGCCGGCAGCGGCGTGCAGGTGAGCATCGGCGACGTGAAGATCGACGGCTACGACGAAGCGGCCCTGCGCGGCGCAGTCACCCTCGCCGGCTACCCGCAACAAGCAGACATGCAGCAGATCAACAAACCGATGATCGTCGCCTTGATCGTCGCACTGATCATCATCTCGGCCATGTGCTACGGCCCGCTGGCCGCACTGATGGTCGAACTGTTCCCGACGCGTATCCGCTACACCTCGATGTCGCTGCCGTATCACATCGGCAATGGCTGGTTTGGCGGATTTCTGCCGACGGTGTCGTTTGCGCTGGTGGTGTACACCGGGGATATCTTCTACGGGCTGTGGTACCCGGTGCTGATTACCGGGGTGAGCCTGGTGGTGGGGATGATCTGTCTGCGTGAGACCAAAAATATCGATCTGGACAAGAACTGAAATCGAACTGATTGAACTTGTGGCGAGGGGATTTACCCCCAATGGAGTGCGCAGCAGTCCCGTTTTTCCGGGGCGCTACGCGCCCCATCCGGGATAAATCCCCTCGCCACAGATGCATGTTTCAGGCATCAGCCTTGATCACCTCGAACTTCACCTGATCCGGATAAAACGCCACATAGTCCTTGATCGGCTGGACCGAGATTTTCGGTTTCTCGTAAGTCCACACCGCATTCGCCCCCTCATGCCCCGGTACTTGCAGGCTGAAGTAATTGGCATCGCCCTTGTACGGGCAGTAACTGGTGTGGTCGGTGCGGGCGAAGTATTTTTCGTCGATGTCCTCGCGGGGCACGTAGTACACCGGTGGGTAATTGGCCTCGTTGAGGATCAGCACGTGAGAGGACGCAGCGACCTGGATGCCGTGGAATTTCACCAGCAGGCAACCGGGGAGTTCTTCGAGGGTGATGACGGGGTTGAGGCCGGAGGTTTTCATCGGGGTTTCTCCTGAATACGGCGAAGAGACCGGTTCAGGTATAGCCCATAGGTTCAGGCCGGGGTGATTTTGCAGCCGAACGGCCAAAAGCCCCTCACCCCCGCCCTCTCCCGGAGGGAGAAGGCGCCGACCGCGTTGTCTTGCGCTCAACATCGACCTGAACGTGCTTTTTCGATTATGGATTCGGCGAAGCGTTATCAGGTCGATGTATTTTTCCGGCATCCCCCTAGCGGTCCCCTCTCCCACAGGGAGAGGGCCGTTCTTCAGGCATCACGCAACAATATCAGTCGCCACCGCCTGCCCTACCACACCCACGGCAAAATCGACCTGCCCCTGCCCTGTCAGATCGATCAGCAACCCGGTTTGACCGTTTTGCGCGTAGTAAGTCAGGATCGCATCGCCCGCATGGCCGGTGAAATTGCTGACGAAGTTCAGCGAGGCTGCCCCCGTGGCAAAAGCGGCAATACCCGAGAGGTCGATCTTGTCCAGGCCGCTCTTGAAATCCATGATCCAGTCCGGCTGGTTGTCGGTCGAATCGCTGGCCGCGCCGAACACGAAGGTGTCTGCACCCTCGCCGCCCCACAGCACGTCCGCGCCGCCACCGCCGTAGAGGATGTCATTGCCGGCACCGCCGAACAGATGGTTGACCGCCGAATTGCCGATCAGCAAATCATTGCCCGAACCGCCAACGGCGTTTTCCACAGTCACGCCGTAAGCGATCGACACGTTGCCAACCAGCCCGCCCACGTCAGAGAACGAACCTTCATTGAGGTTGATCTTCTGGTTCTGGGTGAAACCGGAGAAATTCAGGGTGTCATCGCCGCCACCGTCCCACACCGAGAACACCAGTTTCGACGACGCCGACGTCGCGCTGTAGAAATCGCGGCCAGCGTTGGAGCCAAAACCGTAAGTGGTGTTATCGGCGCGCGTCTCGTAGTTGGCGCCGTAGAGTTTCTGCACCGCAACGATATCGTCGAGCAACGGTGCCGAGGCGTAGGCGCCGCTGCCGTCCTTGCTGAAGTTCTGGTCGGTGTTGGCTTCGCTCCAGTAGCTCATCAGGCTGTAGCCGCGGGTGTCTTCGGCGTACTTGGCGTCGTTGTAGGTCGGGTTGCCGTTACCGGCGTTGTAGGCGCCCGGGTGCGACAGGCCGAGGGTATGGCCGATCTCGTGGGTCAGAGTCTGACGCCCGTAGTTATTGGTGTCCGGGGTCTTGTTGACCTGATATTGAGTGTTGATCAGGTACCACGACTGGCCGTCATAGCTGCCGCCGCTCGGCAGGTAGGCGAACGCCGCGCCGCCGGTGCTGACGTCGTAGTTGCCGAAGGTCATGTGGCCGTCGCCACCCTTGCCCTCGGTAAAGGTGACCTTGGCCACGTCGGCCCAGGATTGCATGGACAGCACGGCCTGGGCCTTCTGCTGCGCGCTGAACTGGCTGAAGTTGCCGAGGTTGGGGTTGTAGTTCGCCGGTTTCTCGGTCAGGAAGGTGTAGGTGAGGGAAATTTTGCCGTCGCCGTTCTTGTCGTGCCACGACAGGTTCTTGCGCAGGATTTCGTCGGCTGCCTGGTCGGCGGTGAACGACGGTTTGCCATTGACCAGGCCAACGCCACGGTCATACAGATGGCTGAAGGCATTCACTTCGTCATAGGCGCTGCTGGTTTTCGCTTTGGCTTGAGCCATGGTGGACTTCCTTGTTTCAGAGTAGTCAGTGCGTACGGACGGTGGCGATCTTCTGGCGAGATCGTCCTGTCACTCGCGTTTCTTGAAAGGCCCGATGAACCTGCCATGCCTGGCAAGCGCCGCACCATTGGATTTCTCGATAGCCGTACATGGCGTCCCGGTAATACCGGTCATTCCCGGCAACGTTTTTATCTGTATATCCATACAGATAAAAGTTGCCCCGGACGCCAACTGCGGCCATTCTGTGCACCTCAGTGAATTGATCGACGACGGTGGTTATGCGGCTGTACCTCTGTGAAAAACCTTCCCAGGCCAAAGACATTGCGGCCGTGCTCGGCGCCAAGCGTCGGGGCGACGGCTGCTGGCTGGGAACGGACGTCACGGTGACCTGGTGCATCGGCCACCTGCTGGAAACCGCACCGCCGGATGCGTACGACGCACGCTACAAACGCTGGGTACTGGCGGATCTGCCGATCATCCCGGACAAGTGGAAAATGACCGTCAAGCCGCGCACCGCCAGCCAATACAAAGCAGTCAAGCGCCTGCTCGGCGAAGCCAGCGAACTGATCATCGCCACCGACGCCGACCGTGAGGGCGAGATGATTGCCCGGGAACTGGTCGAACACTGTCGCTATCGCGGGCCGATCCGCCGCTTGTGGCTGTCGGCGCTGGACGAGGCGTCTATCCGCAAGGCCCTGGCCGCCCTGAAGCCGGGGGCGGAAACCTTCAACCTGTATCACTCGGCGCTGGGGCGCTCGCGGGCCGACTGGCTGATCGGCATGAACATGAGTCGCCTGTTCACGTTATTGGGTCGCCAGTCCGGCTATCAGGGCGTGCTGCCGGTCGGTCGGGTGCAGACGCCGACGTTGCGGCTGGTGGTGGATCGCGACCGCAGCATCGCCGACTTCGTGCCGGTGCCGTATTGGGCGATCGATGTGCAACTGCTGCACAACGGCACGCCGTTCACCGCGCAGTGGCGTGCCCCCAGCGACGTCTGCGACGATCAGGATCGCTGCCTGAACCAGGCGCTGGCGCAACAGGCCGCCGCCGCCATCAACAGCGCCGCCAGTGCACGGGTGGTCACGTTGCGCACCGAACGCATGCGCGAAGTGGCGCCGCTGCCCTTCGACCTCGGCACCCTGCAAGAGGTCTGCTCGAAGAAACTCGGCCTCGGCGCCCAGGAAACCCTCGACATCGCCCAGGCGCTCTACGAAACCTACAAGGTCATCACCTACCCGCGCAGCGATTGCGGCTTCCTGCCGCTGAGCCAGCACAGCGAGGCACCGGGGATACTCGCGGCACTGCGTCAGGCCGATCCAGGCCTTGAAGCACTCAATGGTCACCTTGACCCTCAGCGCCGCTCACGGGCGTGGAACGACGCCAAGGTCAGCGCGCACCACGGCATCATCCCCACGGCGGCGGCAAAAAACCTCGAGCGCCTGAGCGGCAAACACCGGGCGGTGTACACCCTGATTCGCGCCCGCTACCTGGCGCAGTTTCTGCCCAACCATGAATACGATCGCACCCAGGCCGATTTCGATTGCGCCGGTGAAGCGTTGCGCGCGGTTGGCAAGCAGATCATCGAGCCGGGCTGGAAACGCGCCCTGCCCGAAGCCCTCGCGCCGGCCAAGGGCCGTGAAGCGCCGGCACCGCAAACCTTGCCGGCGCTGAGCCAGGGTGTCGATTGCGCCGTGGCCGGTGTGAACCTCAAGGATCTGTGGACGCAGCCGCCCAAGCCCTACACCGAGGGCGATCTGATCAAGGCGATGAAGAACGTCGCCAAACTGGTGGAAGACCCACTGCTCAAACAGAAACTCAAGGACACCACCGGCATCGGCACCGAAGCGACTCGTGCCTCGATCATCCAAGGCTTGCTGGACCGTGGTTATCTGGTGAAAAACGGCAAGGCCCTGGCCGCGACACCAGCCGCCTTCAGCCTGATCGACGCCGTGCCCCGGGCGATTGCCGACCCCGGCACCACCGCCATCTGGGAACAGGCGCTGGACATGGTGCAAAGCGGCGAAATGAGTCTGGAAGAGTTCGTCACCAAACAGGCGGCGTGGATGAGCAAGCAGGTCACACGTTGTTCTGCGCTGAGCCTGACCATCAGCGGTCCGCCACCTGCCGGCAAAGCTGCCGCACCGTGGAAGAAAAAGCGCAAATCGACGCGCAGTAAAACCGCCAGCGTAGCCAAACACACAACCAAGTAATGATCTGCGCTGTGATGGGGGATTCTGTGGTGAGGGGATTTATCCCCGATGGACTGCGCAGCAGTCCCTTGGTTAAGGAAAGCTGGGGCTGCTTCGCGACCCATCGGGAATAAATCCCCTCGCCACAAGGTGTGATTCAACAATACTGAAGCTGCAATCTTCAGGAGTATCCCCGATGCCCAGCATCGAACTGCACCCCGCCCAACGTGACGAACTGCAAACCATCGAGAACCTCATGCAGTTCTACCTGCACGACTTCAGCGAGTGGCTACCACTGAAACTCGCCGAGCATGGCTTCTTCCGCATTCACCTCAAAGACGACTACTGGCGTAACCCTGCCACCCAACCGTTCCTGATCCGCGTCGACGGTGAACTGGCCGGATTCGTGATCGTCGACGACGACACCCGCATCGACGGTGCCGAACACAACATCAGCTACTTCTTCCTCGCTCGACGCTTTCGTGGCCAAGGCGTCGCGCAGTTTGTCGTCTCTGACCTCTTGAGCCGGCTACCCGGTCAATGGCAGATTTTCCACATCGACGCCAACCTGCCTGCACAACGCTTCTGGGCCAGGTTGATCCCTGAATTGACTGCCGGCGCATTCACCTGCCAGCAACACCCCGTGGACGGTTACCCCTGCACCGTCTACGTCCTGCGCGCGCCCGCGCCCGTTGCCTGAACGGATCTTTTCTCATTCCAAAACCGCTTTGTCCGACAATATGTAGTGAGCAAAAATAATCACTACAAAACCGTTGACGGCGTCGTTTTGCTTTTGCATGATGAAGACGTTCCCCGATCGGGAACATCGGTAACACGCTTGAGCAAACTCGTCTGACCGCCGAGTTGTTTTTTCCGGATACACGCTGCCCACAAGGCAGATTGAAGAAGCTGACCTGGCCTGAACGTCCAGTACAAGGACGAGAAGCGCTGGCGAAAATTCTCAAGACGCTTGTGGTCGACCCTGAAAACGTCGTCAAGGAGCCTCCCGGTTTTCGCTGCTTCTCCTCGTTGTGACGCTATTGCGTAGCAGTTATTCAACACGACTACATGCAACAGACGCATGACCCCGTACTTCTCACGGGCGACCGCTGACGTCCTGGTTTCGGTGCCAGGGATCAACTAACCGATGGGCTACCTGTATTAGCGAATCAACTTTGAAAGATCACCAGACTGGTCAAGGGGCAAACATCATGAATCTGAACAATCAACCTACTATCGAAGAACTGGCTCGTATGTTCGCTGCGCAAAAAGACAGCCACGACAGTCACATTCTCTGGATCAGCAAGTCGGGTCAGGTGCATATCGACTGCCTGTCGCCCCACGCTGGTGAAGACGAATTCGACCGCAACCACCAGAACCTGCTGGCCCGCCTGAAGATGTACCGCCGCGGCCACGGTTATGTCGGCAAGAAAGCCGCGGCCGACCGAGACTTCATCGGCAATGTCCTGCAGACGCTGAAACAGGCGTGGGACTCGATGCAGAACAACAATGAAGTTCGGGTAATTGACCGCTTCTACTGATTTACAACTTCAATAAATAAAAGGGCCTGCTTCCCGCTTCTTGATAAGAAGCAGAAGCAGGCCCTTTTTATTTATCAGCCCCACCACATCCCCTGTAGGAGTGAGCCTGCTCGCGATAGCGGTAGGTCATTCAATACTGATGTGTCTGAACCAACGTGATCGCGAGCAGGCTCACTCCAGGGTCCAGTGGTGTGAACAAGATTTGCAGCCAACCCGCAAACCTGTGGGAGCGGGCTTGCTCGCGAATGGGCCGTGTCAGTCACCATCACATCAACTGACACACCGCTTTCGCGAGCAAGCTCGCTCCCACAGGGGGACTATGTCGTTGGTGCAGTTTTCGTTTGCAGCACCAACTCCACCAACGCCAGCGCCGCGGCACTGTGATAATTGTTCCTGCGCCGCAACAACGCCGCCCCGCGCTGCGGCGCTTCGTTCTCGACCTGCAGCCGGCGCAGTGCCCGGTCCTCGATAGCAATCGCCTCGGGCAACATCGTCGCCATTGGCGAATGGCGCACCACTTCGAGCAACGTACTCACCGAGTTCACCTCGATCCGCACCTGCGGCGTAATCCCCCGCTGCCGGAAATACTCATCGATCGATAACCGCGTGATGAAGTCCGGTGCCAGCAAGGCGAAATCCAGTTGCGCCAGATCACTCGCCGTCAGCACCGCGGTGCTTTCGTACAGCGGATGTTCACGCCCGACCATGATCCCCAGGGTCTCGGTAAACGCCGGGATGCACTCGATGTCCGGGTTGCGTACCGGGGTAAAAGCGATGGCGATGTCCAGCGAGTCATCCGCCAGCCCCGCTTCGATGTCGTCCATCGACAGCTCGAAAATCTGCAGATGAATCCCGGGAAACCGCGCCGCGTAATCACGCACCAAAGGCCCGACCAGATAGGCCATGAACGTCGGGGTCATGGCCAGGCGCAAGCTGCCGCGCGACAAGTCCTTCACGTCGTGCAACGCACGCTTGCCCGCCTCCAGCTCCACCAGCACCCGCCGCGCACATTCGATGTAGGCCTCGCCGGCATCGGTGGGTTTGACCGTACGCGAAGTTCGATCAAACAGGTTCACTCCCAGGGTTTCCTCCAGTTGGCGGACCTGTTGCGACAGGGTCGGCTGCGACACGTGCAAGGCCTCCGCCGCCCGGGTGAAACCGCCGTGATCGGCCACAGCCAGCAGATATCGCAAATGTCGCAGCAACATGGGATTCACCATCTATAGGCAGGACTTATGCGAAGCATTTTATATCGGTCTTGGACGCTATGGATCAATCGGCAGAAGATTGCTCCCACACAGCAAGCCAACCTTGAAAGGAGTGACACCATGCAACAGTCCCACGCCTACAACGATGCCAGCCTGGCCCTGACCACCCGCATTCTCGACATCAAGGCACGCAAAGGTCTGTCGTGGCAGGATCTGGCCGACGACACCGGCCTGAGCCTGGCCTACGTCACCGCTGCCCTGCTCGGCCAACACCCATTGCCGCAAGACGCCGCGCAAGTGGTCGGCGACAAACTTGAACTGGACGCCGACGCCGTTGCCGCCCTGCAGATCATCCCGCTGCGCGGCAGCCTCGCCGGCGTGCCGACCGACCCGACCATCTACCGTTTCCACGAGATGATCCAGATCTACGGCACCACCCTCAAAGCCCTGGTGCATGAACAGTTCGGCGACGGCATCATCAGCGCCATCAACTTCAAACTCGACATCAAGAAAGTCGAAGACCCGGAAGGCGGCTCCCGCGCCGTGGTCACCCTCGACGGCAAGTTCCTGCCGCTGCGTCCGTTCTGATCTGCACCGGCCCGCATGCCTTTGCGTGCGGGCCTACCGCCCTGCATCCAAGAGGACACACCCATGAAAGCCCTGATCGACGGTTTCCTGAAGTTCCAGAACGAAGCCTTTCCGCAACGCACCGAACTGTTCAAACACCTGGCGACCACCCAGCATCCCGGGACCTTGTTCATCACCTGTTCCGACAGCCGCGTGGTCCCGGAACTGCTGACCCAGCAAGAACCCGGCGAGCTGTTCGTGATCCGCAACGCGGGCAATATCGTGCCGTCCTACAGCCCGCATCCGGGCGGGGTTTCGGCGACGGTGGAATACGCAGTCGCGGTGCTGGGTGTGACCGACATCGTGATCTGCGGCCACTCCGACTGCGGCGCGATGACCGCGATTGCCAAGTGCAAATGCATGGATCACCTGCCCGCCGTCAGCGGCTGGCTGCAACATGCCGAGTCGGCGAAAGTGGTGAACGAGGCGCGCCCGCATGCCAATGACGCGGCCAAATTGAGTTCGATGGTGCGCGAGAATGTGATCGCGCAGCTGGCGAACATTCAAACCCACCCGAGCGTGCGCCTGGCCCAGGAAAAAGGCCTGCTGAACCTGCATGGCTGGGTGTATGACATCGAGACAGGCTCGATCGATGCGCTGTCGGCAGACCGCCGCACGTTCGTGCCGCTGGCTGAGCAGCCGGCGACTTGCGCCATTCAGGCAAACACCAGCGCAGCCGCCTGATACAAATCCGCTGAGGTGAAGAGGAACTTGTGGCGAGGGGATTTATCCCCGATGGGGCGCGCAGCGGCCCCAAGAGATTGGGCCTGCTGCGCAGTCCATCGGGGATAAATCCCCTCGCCACAGGACCGGTGTGGATCAACCAGGATGAGGCATTTTCAGCGTTTTACGCTGAGATCAACCTGAGTCATGCGACTACGAACGGTAAACACCCCATCCCCCGAAAGAATCGCACTGCGCGCAAACAAGCGCCCGCTCTCCCAGTTCGAAAGTCCCAGTTCCGGCTTGTTCAGCGCGTACTGACCATCGACCCAACGGGTAATCCCGTTACCCACAAACGGCGCATTCACCGCGTTGTAGAAGCGCTCTTGAACAGCCACATCCTCGCTGATCAGCGACACCGTGAATTGCGGGCTGTAGCGGTTGAACAAGGCAATTGCCTGATCCAGGTCGTCGACGATCATCAAGCTGACTTCCGGGGTTTCTTCCCATTCCCACTCGCGGCCCAGCTCGGATTCCGCCAGCGCTTCAGCCAGGGCTTCGGTCTGGTAACCCTCGGCGCGATAGACCTCGACCGTCGCGTTCTGCCATTCAGCCGGCAGGTAGCTTTCACTGCCTTCGACGATGTGCAATTTGCAGCCCTGCCCGCGTGCGGTGCCAGCCTGTTGCAAGGCGTCGAGGAACAGCGGCAGCAGTTCGGTGGCGCGATCGCGTTGAATCAGGCAGACGTTCAGTGTGTTGCAGACTTTGCGATCCAGCGAGTTGCGCACCACGGCAGCGAAGCGCGTGGCGTCGGCGTCACGATCGGCAATCAGCCATGCGCCGCCGGTGCCGTGCAGGCTGACTGCCGTGCCAGCCTGCTGGGCGATGCTGCCCAATTGGCTGACCGCACGGCCCGAACCCCGGGCCACTGCCAGCGACAAACGCCGGTCGGCGAACATCGCCCAACCGGCGGCGTGATTGATGCTTTCCACCAGCGACACCGCACCCGCCGGCAAGCCAGCCTCGGCCAGCGCCGGGTTCAAGGCATGAGTGACGATCGCTTGCGCCGTGCCCAACGCGTCGCTGCCGATGCGCAGCACCGCGGTGTTGCCGGTGCGCAAGACGCCGGCGGCGTCGGCGAAGACGTTCGGCCGCCCTTCAAACACGAAGGCGACGATGCCCAGCGGCGACACCACTTGCTCGACCTTCCAGCCGTCGTGCTCGACGCTGCTGATGACCTTGCCACGCGTGGCCGGCGCATCCCGCCAGGCACGCAGGCCGGCGATCATGTCGCGGCGCATGCGCTCGTCGGCAAGCAATCGGGTGGTGGAGCGGCCACGGGCCTTGGCGCGTTCGATGTCGGCCAGGTTCGCCGCTTCGATCAAGCGCCAGCAGTCCGGGGTTTCCAGACGTTGTGCAAACAGCTCGAAGAAGCGGCTGATGGCCTCGTCGGACACCGCCGACAGCGTGCTGAACGCCGCTTCTGCACGCTCGATCGCCACCGCAGCGGCCTGTTGATCAACGACCGGAATCAGCAACAGCTCGCCGCTCACCTGCTCGACCAGCAGGTGGTCACCGGGCTGAAACCGCGCGGCCAGTTCGGGGCTGACCACGGTCACGCGGTTACCAGCGAAAGGGATCGGCGTGCCAGCGATTAGACGTTCGAGCGCAAGAGACATGAAGCGGATTCACCATACGAGGGGCGGCCGGAAAATGTAGCGGATTCTTCGCTGAAACACACGCGCCTGAAACACCACATCTCCCCTGTGGGAGCGGGCTTGCCCGCGAAGGCGGTGGGTCAGCGAAATATGTATCAACTGACACGACGCCTTCGCGAGCAAGCCCGCTCCCACAGGTTTTTTTGGTGTTTGGCTAATCGGGTCAGAACACCGACCAGCCAATCCGCGAACTCAACATCTCCAGCGCCGCCATCCCCGCCAGTGAGTTGCCGGCGGCGTTGAGTTCCGGCGACCATACACAGACCGTGAACTGCCCCGGCACTACCGCGACGATGCCGCCGCCGACTCCGCTCTTGCCGGGCAGGCCGACGCGATAGGCGAAGTTGCCGGCCTCGTCGTACAGACCGCTGGTGGCCATGATCGAGTTGACCTGTTGGGTCTGGCGTCGGGTAAGGATCTGTTCGCCGCTGTGTTTGCAGAAACCGTCGTTGGCGAGGAAGCAGAACGCCCGCGCCAGGTCGATGCAGTTCATACGCAATGCGCAGTGGCTGAAGTAGCTGCGCAGCACCGCTTCGACGTCGTTGTGGAAGTTGCCGAACGATTGCATCAGGTACGCCATCGCCGCGTTGCGTGCACGATGCTGGTATTCAGACTCGGCGACCTTGCCGTCGACGATCACCTGCGGATTGCCCGACAGGCGCCGCACGAAGTCACGCATCGACAGGGCCGGCGCGGCGAAACGCGATTGGTTGATGTCGCAGATCACCAGTGCCCCGGCGTTGATGAACGGGTTGCGCGGACGCCCGCGTTCAAATTCCAGCTGCACCAGCGAGTTGAACGGCTGGCCGGACGGCTCGTGACCGAGACGGTCCCAGATCGCCTCGCCGGAATGCTCGATGGCCTGCACCAGGCTGAACACCTTGGAAATACTCTGCACCGAGAACGGCGTCTCGGCGTCGCCGGCGCAATACATTTCGCCGTCGTTGCCATACACCGCAATGCCCAGCTGATTGGCCGGCACGGTGCCGAGGGCAGGAATGTAGTCAGCCACTTTGCCCTGCCCGATCAGGGGCCGGACCGCGTCAAGAATCTCGTTCAACAGCGCTTGCATGCCGGGTTCCGAAGTCTCGCCCCATGGGATTGCGGGGACACTGGGGCTAGACGCCGCATAAGCTTTTGGAATCACACTGGCTGACACACTGAAATCCAAATGTGGCAGCGGGCTTGCTCACTCCCACAGGGTTATGTGGATGACTGGAGGTCAGTGTGCCCCGTCGAGTCCCGCCAGCAGTGCGCTGTCACGGCTGTAGATGTCCGGCGCGTAACGCACCTGCCCGTCACTGCCGACCTGCGCCGTCCAGTAGGTCATCAGGATCGGCACAGGGGCCGACAGGCGAAATTCATGGGTGCTGCCGGTGGCGAGCAAGGTGTCGGTGCGCGTGCGTTCCGCCGGGGTCAGCAACAGGTCACGCAGTTGCATCGGGTGCTCGACCCGCACACAGCCGGAGCTGAACGCCCGTGGGCCTTTGTCGAACAGGGCTTTGCTCGGCGTGTCGTGCAGGTACACCGCAAACGGGTTGGGGAAACGAATGACCATCTGCCCCAGCGGATTACGCGGCCCGGCGTCCTGGCGCAGCATGATGTTGCCGGGGTTGTCCCAGTCGATGTCCGCCGCGGCCAACGGCTGGCCGTGAGCGTCGAGCACTTGCAGGTTCTGGCGGCTGAGGAAGGTCTGGTCCTTGCGGATCGCCGGCAGCTTGTCTTCTTTCCAGATGGTTGGCGGCACGGTCCAGGTCGGGTTCAGGGTCAGGCGCGTGACTCGGGATTTGAGCAGCGGAGTCTGCCGCTCGGCGCGGCCGACCTGAGTGCGGGTCTGCCAGACCGCCCTGCCGCTCTGATACAGGGTCAACTCGGCAGCGGCGACGTTGACCAGCAAGCCGTTGGGTTCCATGTCCTGGGCCAGCCAGCGGAAGCGTTCGAGGTTGACCCGCAATTGTTCGCGGCGCGTCAGCGGACTGATGTTGAGCTCGGCGATCGTCCCCGGCCCGACCACCCCGTCGGCCTGCAACGAATGGTTGGCCTGGAAGCTTTTAACCGCCTCCACCAGCACCCCGTCATAGGCATTGCCGGGGGTGCCGATGGCGTGAGTCAGATAGCCTTCGTTGAACAGGCGCTGGGCCAACTCCGGCACGCGCTTGTCCTCCATCGCCGGGCGCAGCAACGGGCCGTTGCCCACCGACTGCCAGTGCGGCAAGGCTTGCTGGCGTTGGCTGGCGTAGAGATGACGCAGGCTCTGGTACTGCGCCAGACGCGGACGCGCCAGATCGAACGCGGCCTTGATGTCGTGCAGCCCCGGTACAGCGATCGCGAGCAATTCGGCCTGGCGATCACGCGGGGTGTCGTCGGCATGCCACAAGGGCTCGAAATGCGACTGCAGCAGGCGCCCGTAATGCAAGTCCTGCAGGGCCTGCAGGTAATAGCGAGTGATGTCGATATCGGCGCACAGTTCGCCGTCCTGCGGCGGATTGACCGCCACCGGGTAGCGCTTGGGATTGAGTCCATCATCAGCCAACAGCTGCAATTGCCCCTGCAAGGCCGGCAAACGCCCAGATTCGCTGGCCCACACCGGCAGCCAGTCCTGCTGCTGATAGAATGCTTGCAGTTGCGTCAGTGCCGGGCCGCTCAGGTGCGCGGCAATCGCCGGGCACGCCTGCGGCAAACCGATCAGTACCGCTTGCAGCGGGCTTTGCGGTTGGACCGGCATTTCGGCCGGCGGCGTCGGCAGGGTCTGCAACGGCGGCAGTGCCTCGTCGGCACAAGCGACAAACGGCGCAGCGAGCAAACAAATGCTCAAGTAGCATGCGTACTTTTTGAACAACTGCTTTACTCCAATCCATGGCCGTCTCAATGACGGCAACCTTACATCAGGTGCGCTGAACAGTCAGGCCCGAATCAGGGGTCTGTCGGGTATGACTGGGAGTCAGGAGCCAACGTGCCAAATAAGTAGCCAGTGAGGACACTTTATAAATGTTGACGTTTTTGCGCCGACTTCTGCTGACCACCGCGACCCTCGTCGTGGCGACCAGCCCAGCTTTCGCCGCCGGCAAACCATCGCCGGTTCTCTTGACCAGCCTCGCCCACGCCGCGCCGGAACTCAATCCCCAGGCGCTGAAAGGTGCCTTGAACGCCATGCAATGCGCGGTCAACAATGGCGCGAAACCGTCCCGGCACCTGGCGATCATCGATTATTCGCAGCCCTCCACCGCGCGCCGGCTGTGGATCTTCGACTTGAGCAGACAGAAACTGGTGCTGCGCGACCTGGTCGCCCACGGCTCCAATTCCGGGGAAAACTTCGCCACCCAGTTCTCCAATCGCGAAGGCAGTTACCAGTCCAGCCTCGGTCTGTTCCGCACGCAGGAAAGCTACGAGGGAACCCACGGTTATTCGCTGCGCATGGACGGTCTGGAGCCGGGTTTCAATGATCTGGCGCGCGACCGGGCCATCGTGATCCACGCCGCCGACTACGTGAATCCGTTGTGGAGCAAGCGTCAGGGCCGCATCGGGCGCAGCCAGGGCTGCCCGGCGGTGCGTCCGCAAGTGGCGAGGCAGGTGATCGATAAACTCAAGGACGGCCAGTTCATGTTTTCCTGGTACCCGGACCAGCGCTGGCTGAAATCCTCGCCGTACCTCAACTGCCAGCCGCAGCAAGTGGCGAGTATCTTGAGTACCCACGCCAGCTGACAAACACGCATCATCTGATTGTGGGAGCGAGCCTGCTCGCGAAGAGATCCTGTCAGTCAACCTTGGTGTTGACTGAAACGGCGCTTTCGCGAGCAGGCTCGCTCCCACAGGTGATCCGGGTTCGGCTGACGATCAGGGCCATGACCATCAGCGCCGCCGCCACGCCGAACGTGCTGTGCAGGCCGCTGCCGATGACCTCGGCCGGGGCTTGTGTCGGGTCCCCGGTAGCGAATGCGAACACCGCCCCCATGACCGCTGCGCCAGTGATCAGGCCCAGATTGCGCGCCAGCCCGAGCAAGGCCGAGACCACGCCACGCTGAGCCTGACTGACCGTACTCATCAACCCGGTATTGTTCGCCGCCTGGAACAACGCGTAACTGCTGGCGATCACCGCCATCGGCAACAGGTATGCCGCCAAGCCGAAACGCGTCGGCAACAGCGCCAGCAAGCAGCAGCCACCAGCCAGCCCAAGCAACGCGCCGGGCACCACCCGCCGCGCGCCAAAGCGATCCACCAGACGCCCGGCCGGCACGCCGCCGCACGCCGCCAGCAATGGCCCCACCGACAACGCCAGGCCGACCACGGTGCTGCCCAGTCCCAAGCCCCGGCTCAGGTAAAACGGCCCGACCACCAGCGTGGTCATCATCACCGTCGTCACCAGAAACGTCAGCGCCAGACTGCTGCTCAGTCGCGCATCGGCGAACAACGACAAACGAATCAGCGGTGCCCTGGCTTTCATCTCGACCCCGATAAACACCCCCGCGCCGCACAGGCTGATCAGCAGCAACATCAGCGTGTAGCCTTCGAGCGTCATCGCCAGTGCGTAGGCCGCCAGCGTCAACACCAGCACCAGGCTGCCGAGGTAGTCAAACGCAACAGCCGATTTCGCCGGCCGATCGGCCGGCAGATAGCGATAAACCAGCCACGCATTGAGCAGCCCCAACGGCACGTTGAGGACAAAAATCGCCGGCCAGCCGACCTGCGCGATCAGCAGACCACCCAGCGATGGCCCGAGGCTGGTGCCAGTGGCCGACATCGTCGCCAGCAAGCCCATCGCACTGCCCGCCCGCGCCTTGGGCACCGCATCCGCCACCAGCGCAACCGTCAACGCAAACATGATCGCCGCGCCCAGGCCCTGCACCGCCCGGGCGCCGATCAACCAGCCCAGCCCCGGGGCCAGCGCGCAGCACAACGAAGCGCTGGTAAAAATGCCGATGCCGATCAGCAGCAATCGCCGCCGACCGATCCCGTCCCCCAGCCGCCCGACGCTGACAATCAACGTGGTGACCGCCAGCAGGTACGCCAGCACGATCCACTGCACCTGTTGAAAGGTCGCATCGAACGCTGCCGCCAAAGTCGGTAAGCCGGCGTTGGCGATGCTGGTGTCCAGCGACGGCATCAACATCGACAGCGCCAGACTGGTCAGCGCCCAGCGGGCTTGGGGGGGCAAGGCGGATTCGGACATCAGGCGCTCCTGGTGCAAAGGTCAGACGGCATAGCCTGAGTCTCGACAACGCAAGGCGCAAGACGCATGCTTTGCACTTGATACCTGCATGGAACGCCATGTCATGAATACACCTGATCTGAACCTGTTGATCACCCTCGACGTGTTGTTGCGTGAAGGCAGCGTCGCGCGCGCCGCGCAAATTCTGCGGCTGAGCCCGTCGGCCATGAGCCGCGCCCTCGCCCGGCTGCGCGAAACCACCGGCGATCCGTTGCTGGTGCGCGCCGGTCGTGGCCTGGTGCCGACCCCGCGAGCGCTGGAGTTGCGCGAGCGGGTCAGTGGTCTGGTGCAGGAAGCCGAGGCGGCCTTGCGTCCCGCCGAGATACTCGACCCCGGCCAGTTGCAGCGCACCTTCACTTTGCGCAATACCGACGGTTTTGTTGAAACCTTCGCCGCCGCACTGCTCGCGCGCATCGCTGAAGAGGCGCCCGGCGTGCGCCTGCGGTTTGTGCAGAAAGCCGACAAGGACAGCACGCTGCTGCGTGAAGGCCGGGTGGATCTGGAGACCGGTGTGGTCGATGACAGCACCGATCCGGCGCTGCACAGCCGCATCCTGTTTCAGGATCACTGGATCGGTGTGGTTCGCGAGGACCATCCGTTGAATGCAGGCAAGATCAGCAGCAAACGCTTTGCCGGCGGCCAACATATTCTCATCTCGCGCCGGGGGCGCAGCAGTGGTCCGGTGGACGAAGCGCTGCTCGCCTTGGGGCTGACGCGGGATATCGTCACTTCATTCGGTGGCTTCTCTGCAGCGTTGACACTGGTCCGCGAATCGGACCTGATCGCCACCGTTCCGGAGCGTCATACCAGCAAACTGCGCACGGGCCTGCACAGTTTCTCCCTGCCCTTCAAGATGCCGCCGATCAGCGTGTCGATGCTCTGGCACCCGAGAGTGGACGCCGATCCGGCGCACCGTTGGCTGCGCAATTGCGTACGCGAAGTCTGCGTCTAACGCGCCTCGCCGCCGGCCGGTTTGTAGAACAGGAATTTGCCGACCTCGGCGGTCTTTCGGTATTCCCTGGCCCAGCTCGGGTGCACGTTGCGATCATGAAAGTACAGCGCGCCGTGGGTGCGATCCGGCAACTGGCGGTTGAGTGCCTTGCCGGCGATATCCTTGGCCAGGGTGTATTCGGCGTCTTCCTTGACCTGATCCGCCTTGCCATCGCACCACCAGGAAAACTGGCAACTCTTGGTTTGCGAACCCTGTTTGACCACTTCGCACACCGTACCGGGGAAGCCGTCGTGGCCGAGGCGGTTCATCACCACGTTGGCCACCGCTTGCATTTCCGGCGTGTCGCGGCCCTTGGCCTCCCAGTAGATACTGCGCGCCAGGCAGGTGATCGGATCGTCCAGCGGCGCTGAGCCGGCGGGGTCGACCGCCTGCACTTCGGTGGGGGTGATCGCTTCGGATTTGGGGGCCGGGGCCGCGCTGACCTTGTCGGCGGCTTTTTCTTCCAGCACTTGGGCTTTCTCTTCGGCCTTGGCCTTGATCGGGGCCTGCTCGGTGGCCATCGCCACACCGGCCAGCAGGGTTACTGCGAAACAGCCAGCCAACCATTTCAATCCCATGTCAGTTCTTCCGGCTGAGCCCGGTCCGGGCAAGGTGTTTCGTCGGTGAGATGCCCGGTTTCCGGGGCCTTCGGAGAGTGTAGACGGCAAATACCGGTGCAACGTTCCACAGAAAAACCCACTCGATGAAGAAAAAGACATTGCACTGACCGGGGGCCTTTCGCGCATCATGGGCGCATTCCGCTCAAGGGAGATTTCCATGCGCTTCATGCCATCCGTTTTGCGTTTTGCCGCGCTGTCCGTGGGCTTGGCCGTGGCTGCCTCGGCCATGGCTGCCGACGAGTCGCAACTGATCGAGTCGATCAACGCCTACCGTAGCCAACCACAGCGTTGCGGCAGCCAGGCGTCCAACGAATTGCCACCGCTGTCGGCTGACCCTCGACTGAGACTGCCGGCCACCGGTGCGGTCGATCTGCAACAGGCCATGGCCAGCGCCAGCTACCCGATGGTCAACGTACAGGCAATCACCCTCAATGGCCCGCGCGACGCGGCGTCGGCGATGAAGGCAATTCAGGAAAGCTTCTGTCAGGTGGTGCTGGATCCGCAGTTCGTCGATGTCGGGGTCAGCCGCGCCGATCGCGACTGGCGCATTGTGCTGGCGCGACCGTTGCTGTCGGCGAAACTGGGCGATGCGCAGAGCGAAGGCCAGAAGTTGCTCGAACAGCTCAACGCCGCCCGCGCCCAGCCGCGTCAATGCGGTGGTCAAGCCTTTGCCGCCGCAGCGCCGTTGGCCTGGAACGCGAGCCTGGGCAGCATCTCCCAGGATCACAGCCGCGACATGGCCAACAACAACTACTTCGACCACAAGGACCGCGACGGCCGCACCCCGGGTGACCGCGCAGAACTGGCCGGCTACAGCGGCCAACTGGTGGGCGAAAACATCGCCGCCGGGCAAGACACCGTGCGCAAAGTCGTCGACGGCTGGCTCGCCAGCCCCGGCCATTGCGCCAACCTGATGAACCCGCAATACAAGGAACTCGGCGCCGCCTACGCAACCGACCCGAAGAGTAGCGCCGGGATCTACTGGACCGCGATGTTTGGTGCGCAATAACCTTTATCTCATGCACCGCTACCCCCTGTAGGAGTGAGCCTGCTCGCGATAAGGCCAGCCCAGTCAACATCGCCATCGACTGACCCACCGCCATCGCGAGCAGGCTCACTCCTACACTGGATTGGTGGTGGATGAAGGATTCGGAGTTTGCCGTAGTCAAGGGTGGGAGTGGGCTTGCTCACGAAGGGGCCGGCACATCCAGCATCCATGTCAACTGACCTGACGCCTTCGTCGGAACGCCGCCCGGAGCAAGCCCGCTCCCACACTGGATTGGTGGTGGATGACGGATTCGGGGCTGGTCGAAATCAAGGGTGGGAGTGGGCTTGCTCACGAAGGGGTTGGCACATTCAGCATCAATGTCGACTGATCTGACGCCTTCGCGAGCAAGCCCGCTCCCACAGTAGATTGGTGGTGGATGGAGGATTCGGGGCTGGTCGAAATCAAGGGTGGGAGTGGGCTTGCTCACGAAGGGGCCGGCTCATCCAGAATCAATGTCAACTGACCTGACGCCTTCGTCGGAACGCCGCCCGGAGCAAGCTCACTCCCACGGGGGATCGCATTTATTCTGACGGAATGCGCTGAATGTGCATCCGGAGCTCACACCCAGATCGCATCCCATAACGGATAGTCACCGAGTTTTTCCACCAGTCCGGCCCGCAATGGATTAGCGACTACATAGCGAGCAAGTTTCACCAGGTCCTCCTCTCGCCGTAATGCATGGTCATGAAAACCTTGCTGCCAGAGGCTTCCAGTTCTGCCGGCCGCCTCGTTGATTGAACGAGCACTCAAGGATTTGACTTGGCACATCAATTGACCAAGTGTTCCTTTTTGCAACTGGATCAGCCAATGAAAATGATCCGGCATGACCACCCACGCCAATGTGTCGGCAACCCCCTCCTCCTGCGCCAGTCTGAACTGGTTCACGAGCAACCGGCCGAGTCTGTAATCCTTGAACACTGGTTCACGCCCTAAGGTGTTGGCAGTTAGAAGGTAGATCTGGCTCTCTTCGCAATGGCGACCGGTTCGCAGGCGATGTGATGAGTAACGTTCGGGCATTCCTTTGCCTTGTTCATGGTTGAATCGAGAAAAGGCTAGATCAGCCAGCACCATAGGCCGCGCATGTTTGTTGGCAGCATGTGTCTGCCATCCAGATCAAGGATGGAAGTGGGCTTGCTCACGAAGGGGCCGGCACATTCAGCATCAATGTCGACTGATCTGACGCCTTCGTCGGAACGCCGCCCGGAGCAAGCCCGCTCCCACAGTAGATTGGTGGTGGATGGAGGATTCGGGGCTGGTCGAAATCAAGGGTGGGAGTGGGCTTGCTCACGAAGGGGTTGGCACATCCAGCATCCATGTCGCCTGGCCTGACGCCTTCGCGAGCAAGCCCGCTCCCACAGTAGATTGGTGGTGGATGGAGGATTCGGGGCTGGTCGAAATCAAGGGTGGGAGTGGGCTTGCTCACGAAGGGGCCGGCACATCCAGCATCAATGTCGACTGATCTGACGCCTTCGCGAGCAAGCCCGCTCCCACAGTAGATTGGTGGTGGATGGAGGATTCGGGGCTGGTCGAAATCAAGGGTGGGAGTGGGCTTGCTCACGAAGGGGCCGGAACATCCGGCATCAATGTCGACTGACATGACGCCTTCGCGAGCAAGCTCGCTCCCACAGTGTGGCATCAGCGTTTCCAGATGGCGGGCACAAAAAAACCGGAGCCAAGGCTCCGGTTTTTTCATTATCAGTGGATCCTCATCCCTGCTGCATACATCGCCAGTTTCAGCAGGCTCGCCACTACTGCGAGTGACACCACACTGCCCAGCCAGATCAACAACAACCAGCCCAGGCGCTTGTACCAGCGGCTGGATCTGACCTCACGCGAATCAATGGTAGCCATCGCCAATCCTCACTTTGCCGCGAAATACGTAGTAGCTCCAGAAGGTGTACATCAGGATCACCGGCAGGATGAACAGTGCGCCGATCAGGGCGAACAACTGGCTCGACGGCGGTGACGCGGCGGCCCAGATGCTCACCGACGGCGGGATGATGTTTGGCCAGATGCTCAGTGCCAGACCGATGTAACCGAGGAACATCAGCACCAGGGTGAACACGAACGGCCAGTGGGTGTGGCACTGACGCAAGGTGCGCAGCAAGCCGAACAACGCCAGCAGCGCCAGCACCACCAACCCGGCAAACACCATCAGGTGCCCATGGCTGGACCAGCGCGAGGCCAGTTCCGGGTGCAGTAGCAGGGTCCACACGCCGATCACCACCACCATCGCCAGCAGCAACCACGCCAATGGCCGGGTGAACAGACGCATCCGCGATTCGAGCATGCCTTCGGTCTTGACCAGCAACCAGGTGCTGCCCAGCAGCGCATAAGCCACCACCAGACCAACGCCGCACACCAGCGGGAACGGCGCCAGCCAGTCCAGGCCACCACCGGCAAACTGCCGATCCACCACGGGAATACCCGATACGTACGCGCCGATCACCACGCCCTGAGAGAACGTCGCCAGCAGCGAGCCGCCGATGAACGCCTTGTCCCACCAATGGCGTTTGTGCGGTGACGACTTGAAGCGAAACTCGAACGCCACGCCACGGAAAATCAGTCCGCAGAGCATCAGGATCAGCGGCAGGTACAACGCTTCCAGAATCACTCCATACGCCAGCGGAAAAGCGCCATACAACGCCGCGCCACCGAGCACCAGCCAGGTTTCGTTGCCGTCCCAGACCGGGGCGACGGTGTTCATCATCACGTCGCGCTCCTGCTCATCGGGGATCAGCGGAAACAGGATCCCCAGCCCCAGATCGAAGCCGTCCATGATCACGTACATCATCACCCCGAAGGCAATGATCACGCCCCAGATCAACGAGAGATCGATACCTTGAATACCCATGATTCAATGCTCCTTTATCAGTGGATCCGGGTCGCGGATTCAAGGTGATCGGTCGCTGCCGAAAGAGGCCGGCGCGGTGTCTGCAAATGTTCATCCGCAGGCGGATGTTCGTGATGCGGCTGCGGACCTTTGCGTACCAGTTTCATCATGTAGCCGATGCCCACAGTGAACACCGAGCAGTAGATCACCACGAACAGCAGCAACGAGGTGCTCATCTGCGCCACCGAGTGGTGGGACGCCGCGTCATGGGTACGCATCAGGCCGTACACCACCCACGGCTGACGCCCTACTTCGGTAGTGATCCAGCCGGCCAGCAGCGCGATCAACCCGCTCGGCCCCATCAGCAATACCAGACGCTGGAAGCCACGATGCTGATAGAGCTTGCCACCACGGCGCAGGGCCAGGCCCAGCAGACCGACGAGGATCATCAACATGCCCAGCCCGGCCATCACGCGGAAGCTCCAGAAGATGATGGTCGAGTTCGGCCGATCCTCTTTCGGGAAGCTCTTGAGCGCCGGGATCTGCTTGTCGAGGCTGTGGGTCAGGATCAGGCTGCCCAGGTACGGGATTTCCAGCGCGTACTGGGTTTTCTCCGCCTGCATGTCGGGGATGCCGAACAGCACCAGCGGCGTCGGACCGTTGTCGGCGTTTTCCCAGTGACCTTCGATGGCGGCGATTTTTGCCGGTTGATGCTCCAGGGTGTTCAAGCCATGGGCGTCACCGACCACTGCCTGAATCGGCGCAACGATCAGCGCCATCCACAACGCCATGGAAAACATCTTGCGCACCGGCGCCGTGTTGTTGCCGCGCAGCAAGTGCCAGGCCGCCGACGCACCGACGAAGAACGACGTCGCAACGAACGCGGCAATCGCCATGTGCGCCAGACGGAACGGAAACGAGGGGTTGAACACGATCGCCAGCCAGTCCAGCGGCATCACCCGACCGTCGACGATTTCGAAGCCCTGCGGGGTCTGCATCCAACTGTTGGAGGCGAGAATCCAGAAGGTCGAAATCAACGTGCCGATGGCAACCATCACCGTGGCAAAGAAGTGCAGGCCACGGCCGACGCGGTTCCAGCCGAACAGCATGACCCCGAGGAAACCGGCCTCAAGGAAGAACGCCGTCAGCACCTCATAGGTCAGCAACGGCCCGGTGATGCTCCCGGCAAAGTCCGAGAACCCGCTCCAGTTGGTACCGAACTGGTACGCCATGACCAGCCCCGAGACCACACCCATGCCGAAGTTGACGGCAAAGATCTTCGACCAGAAGTGGTAGAGATCGCGGTAGGTGTCGTTATGGGTTTTCAGCCACAGGCCTTCGAGCACCGCAAGGAAACTCGCCAGGCCGATGGTGATCGCCGGGAAGATAATGTGGAACGAAACCGTGAACGCGAATTGAATTCGCGCCAGGTCCAGTGCCTCCATGTTGAGCATGATGATGTCCTCATCCAGGCTGAAAAGCGGCAGCACGTCGCCGGGCCACCGCCAGGCGTGAACGCCTGCAGCCAGTCAAATTGCTATGATTTTTTATGAGTAGCGGGTCAGGCCACCGACGACGGGATCAGGTTGCTGACCTTGGCCGCTTCGAGGCGAATCGCGACGAATTTCGAGGTCGGCGTGTAGGTCCGGTCGCCGTAGCTTTCCAGCGGCACCAGCGGATTGGTTTCCGGGTAGTAAGCCGCCGCCTGACCGGGCGGAATGTCGTAGGCGATCAGGGTGAAACCGCTGACCCGACGCTCACGGTCGTCATTCCACAGCGCCACCAGATCGACCTTCTGCCCCGGTTCGAAGCCTAGTCGCTGGATGTCCTGCTCGTTGGCGAAGATCACGTCGCGCATGCCGTAGACCCCGCGATAACGGTCGTCGAGGCCGTACAGCGTGGTGTTGTACTGATCGTGCGAACGCATGGTCTGCAGGATCAGATGCGGCTTGACCGGCAGGTTGCGCACGCCTTCGCTGATCAGGTGTTCCGGCAGCACGCACGGGGTGAACTGGGCTTTGCCGGACTCGGTGTTCCAGACCCGGTCCGAGGCGTCGTTGCCAAGGTGGAAGCCACCCGGGGTCAGCAGTTTTTCGTTGAAGTTCTCGAAACCCGGAATCACGTCGCCGATCAGGTTGCGGATGCGCCCGTAGTCGCCCACGACCCACTCCCAGTCGATTGGATGTTTGCCCAACGTGGCGGCGGCAATCCCGGCAATGATCGCCGGCTCGGATTTCAAATGCGCCGACTTCGGTTTCAACTGGCCGAACGACAAATGCACCATGCTGAAGGTGTCTTCCACGGTCACGCCTTGCGGACCTTCGGCCTGGATGTCGATGTCGGTGCGACCCAGGCACGGCAGGATCAACGCGTCACGCCCGGTCACCAGATGGCTGCGGTTGAGCTTGGTCGAGATATGTACGGTCAGGTCGAGTTTGCGCATCGCTTCGTGGGTACGCGGGGTGTCCGGTGTGGCTTGGGCAAAGTTGCCGCCCAGACCGATGAACACCTTGGCTTCGCCACGCTCCATGGCACCGATCGCCATGACGGTGTTGTGGCCGTGCATGCGCGGCACTTTGAAGTTGAAGCGGTTTTCCAGTGCGTCCATCAACTCCTTGGGCGCCAGTTCGTTGATGCCCATGGTGCGGTCGCCCTGCACGTTACTGTGACCGCGCACCGGCGACAGACCGGCACCCGGACGACCAACGTTGCCGCGCAACAGTTGCAGGTTGATGACTTCCTGCAGGGTCGGCACAGAGTGCACGTGTTGGGTCAGGCCCATGGCCCAGCACATGATCACGCTCTTGGCTCGGCCATACATGCGCGCTGCCAGTTCGATGTCGTGCAACGGCACACCGGATTGCTCGACGATGTGCTCCCAGCTCGTGGCTTCGACTTCGGCCAGATAGCTGTCCAGACCTGAGGTGTGCTCAGCAATGAACGCGTGGTCGAACACCGGTTCGCCGCCGCTGGCCTGAGCCTCGCGCTCCCACTGCAGGAGGAATTTGGCCATACCGCGAATCATCGCCATGTCGCCACCCAGCGCCGGGCGGAAGTACGCGGTGTTGGTCGCTTCCCAGCCGTTGCTGAGCATCTCGATCGGGTTCTGCGGGTTCTGGAAACGTTCCAGGCCACGCTCCTTGAGCGGGTTGATGCACACCACTTGCGCACCGCGTTTTACCGCTTCACGCAGCGGTTCGAGCATGCGCGGGTGGTTGGTGCCGGGGTTCTGGCCGATGACGAAAATCGCGTCGGCGTGGTGCAGGTCCTCGTAGACCACGGTGCCTTTGCCGACGCCGAGGGTCTCGCCCATGCTCACCGCACTGGCTTCGTGGCACATGTTCGAGCAGTCGGGGAAATTGTTGGTGCCAAAGGCGCGGACGAACAACTGGTAGAGAAACGCCGCTTCGTTGCTGGCCCGGCCCGAGGTGTAGAACTCGGCCTCGTGCGGCGATTTCAGGCCCTTGAGGTGCTCGGCGATCAGCGCGAATGCCTCTTCCCAGGTGGTTTCCACATAGCGGTCGATCCGCGCGTCGTAACGCATCGGATGAGTCAGGCGGCCCTGATATTCCAGCCAGTAATCGCTCTGTTCAGCCAGGCTCGACACCGTGTACTTGTTGAAGAACACCGGGTCGACCAGGCGCCCGGTGGCCTCCCAGTTCACCGCTTTGGCGCCGTTCTCGCAGAACTTGAGCATGCTCGCGCCGGGGGCTTCACCCCACGCACAGCCCGGGCAGTCGAAACCGCCGTTCTGGTTGGTCTTGAGCATGGCGCGGATGTTTTTCAGGGCGTTTTCACTGCCCAGCCAGCTTTTGGTCAGGCTGATCACAGCCCCCCAACCCGCAGCGGCACCCTTGTAAGGTTTGTAACGGTCGACTTGTGACATGGGACATCTCCATGACGATGCACACAGGCGTGAACCTGATCTTGGTTAAACAGCGACGGCCGACTTTGCACAGCAATAAAGCGGTCGTTTCAGTTGCCGGAACAAGGATATGAACCGATACAAAATATTGTCTAATCGCTATTTATGACCACATTATCGAAACCATCTATCACGGTTAAAAACCCTTTATTCACGGGGCCTTGCGAAACTAAAGCGGTAACTTTCAGTGAGAAATAATTCATCATCGACGTAATCAATCAGCCGTTCATTAACAGTGATTGGACGCCTTCAAAAGTTGCCCATAACCTGCGCCAACCTGTTCCGTTAATACGGACTTCTCACTCCTGCGAGGCTGTCATGTCAGAGCGTGTCTTGATCGATGGTTACAACCGCCGCGTCGACTATCTGCGCATGTCGGTCACCGACCGCTGCGACTTCCGCTGCGTCTATTGCATGGCCGAGGACATGCAGTTTCTGCCGCGCCAGCAGGTACTGACGCTGGAAGAGATCTATCAACTGGCGCAGAGCTTCGTGGGGCTGGGCACGCGCAAAATCCGCCTCACTGGCGGTGAGCCGCTGATCCGTCCGGGCGTGGTCAAGTTGTGCGAGCAGATCGCCGCCCTGCCCGGCCTGCGTGAGCTGTGCATGACCACCAATGGCTCGCAGTTGGGCAAACTCGCGGCGCCGCTGTTCGACGCCGGGGTCAAGCGCCTGAATATCAGCCTCGACAGCCTCGACCCCGAGCGCTTCAGGCAAATGACCCGCACCGGTGATCTGGCGCAGGTGATCAACGGCATCGATGCCGCGCGCAAGGCCGGTTTCACCCGCACTAAACTCAACGTGGTGGTGATGCAGGGGCGCAACGATCAGGAGATCAACGACCTGGTGAGTTTCGCCATCGACCGCCAGCTCGACATCTCCTTCATCGAGGAAATGCCGTTGGGGATCATCAGCGAACACAGCCGGGCGGAGTCGTTTTTCTCCAGTGCCCAGGTACGCGAGAAAATCGCCGAACGCTACACCCTGATCGAGTCAGCGGAGTCGACCCAGGGCCCGTCGCGCTACTGGCGCCTGGCCGAAGCGCCGGATATTCGCCTGGGCTTTATCTCGCCGCACAGCCACAATTTCTGCGGCACCTGCAACCGGGTGCGGCTGACCGTGGAGGGCCGCCTGCTACTGTGTCTGGGTAACGAGCATTCGGTGGATCTCAAAGCCGTGCTGCGCGCTCATCCGGGGCAACCGCAGCGGCTGGAGAAAGCCATTATCGAGGCGATGAAACTCAAGCCGTATCGGCACAATTTCGAAGTGAACGACGACGTCCAGGTCGTGCGCTTCATGAACATGACCGGCGGTTGAGACCGCCCTCACCCTGCGTAACCGGGATCGCCCAGCATGATCATCAGACCCAAGGTCAACCAATTCGCCATCCTCTTCACCCTCAAGGGTTCGATTGCCAAACGCATCGCCCTGCGCACCCTGATGGTCACCCTGCTGGCCTCGGCCATCGTCCTGATTGAAATCCTTCACCCGAGCAACTTCACCAAGGTCAACGCCACGCCGTTCACCCTGCTCGGGCTGTCGCTGTCGATCTTCATGAATTTTCGCAACAACGCCTGCTATGACCGCTGGTACGAAGCGCGCAAGGCCTGGGGGGATGTGCTGGTGCACATTCGTTCGGTGATCCGCGAAACCCATGTCATCCGTGAATCGGTGCAGCGCAAACCGTTGCTGCTCAATCTCTGCGGGTTTGCTCATGCGCTGAATGCGCGGTTGCGCCGGGAAAGCGAAGCGGCCGCCAGCCGTGCCTGGATCACGCCGCAACACGATACGCAGGTGCCGGATTACAGCGGGCGGATTCTGCAGCAGGTCGGCCAACAGTGTTCCGACCTGCATCAGAGCGGCGAGCTGACCGAATGGCGCTACATGCTCCTGGCCAATCACCTGACCAGCCTGACCCAGGCACAAGCGGTGTGCGAACGGATCAAAAACACCCCGCTGCCCTTCCCCTACACCTTGCTGCTGCACCGCACGATCTACCTGTTCTGCATCCTGCTGCCGTTCGCCATGGCCGAACCGCTGGGCTGGCTGACGCCGTTGTTCACGGCGATTGTCAGCTACACCTTCTTTGGTCTGGATGCGATTGCCGATGAACTGGAAGATCCGTTCGGCCGCGACGAAAACGACCTGGCAACTGACTCGCTGGTACGCACCATCGAGCGCGATATCCTGTCCGAACTGGGTGTGACCGACCTGCCGCCAATGCTGCTGCCGGTGGACTATGTGCTGAGCTGATCCCGACCTCCACACACATTCCCCTGTAGGAGTGAGCCTGCTCACGAATGCGTCTGGTCAGACGACACTATGTTGAATGTGCCGGCCTCTTCGCGAGCAGGCTCGCTCCCACAGGCTTGAAGTACATCTCGAAAAATGGATCAGCATCACAAATCCAAATGTAGGAGTGAGCCTGCTCGCGATGACGGTGGCACAGTCAGCATATGCGCTGACTAATCGACCGCTATCGCGAGCAGGCTCACTCCTACAGGTTTGATGTCCACCCACAAAATGGCCGAGCACCACATAACCAATGTGGGAGTGAGCCTGCTCACGAATGCGTCAGGTCAGACAACGCGATGTTGAATGTACCGGCCTCTTCGCGAGCAAGCTCGCTCCCACAGGTTTGAAGTACATCTCGTAAAATGGATCAGCATCACAAATCCAAATGTAGGAGCGAGCCTGCTCGCGATGACGGTGGCACAGTCAGCATATGCGCTGACTAATCGACCGCTATCGCGAGCAGGCTCACTCCTACAGGTTTGATGTCCACCCACAAAATGGCCGAGCACCACATAACCAATGTAGGAGTGAGCCTGCTCACGAATGCGTCAGGTCAGACGACGCGATGTTGAATGTACCGGCCTCTTCGCGAGCAAGCTCGCTCCCACAGGTTTGATTGGTGCCAGGGTCAGAAGAGTTCGCTGAAGGGAATGAAGCGCAGCGGATCACCCATGCGATGGGTGCTGTTTTCCGGCACTTCCACCAGGCCGTCGGCCCAGGTTGCGCCGAGCAAGACACCGGAGCTTTGATTCGGATACAGCACCGCACTCCCCGCCTCCAGCCGCACCCGCAGGTATTCGCGGCGGCTGCCTGCCTTGTGCCAGTCGAATCCGGCATTCACCGAAAAGCTCAGTGGCATGACATCTTCCACGCCCTGGATACGCAGCAGATACGGCCGCGCCAGCAGCCCGAAGGTCACCAGTGCCGAGGTCGGATTGCCCGGCAGGCCGATCACCGGCACCGTGCCGAAATGGCCCACGGTCAATGGCTTGCCAGGCTTGATCGCCAGCTTCCACAGCAGCGGTTTGCCGTCCTCGCGCAGCACTTGCCCGAGGCAATCGGCATCGCCGGCAGACACGCCGCCGGTGGTCAGGATCAAGTCGGCCGCCACTTGCAGTTGTTCAAGCTTGAGCCGTGTCTGCGCCGGGCGGTCCGGGAGAATCCCGGCGTCGATCACCTCGCAGCCCAGTTCACGCAACCAGTGACCGAGCAACACGCGGTTGCTGTTGTAGATGCTGCCGGGGCGCAGCGGCTGGCCCGGTTCGACCAGTTCGTCACCGGTCGACAGCAGCGCCACGCGTGGGCGACGCACCACGTGCAACTGCGCCAGCCCCTGCCCGGCGGCGACCGCCAACTCGAATGGCCCAAGGCGTTTGCCGGCGCGCAGCAGGGTATCGCCAACGCGATTTTCCTGGCCTTGTGCGCGAATGTTCTGCCCTGCCTTCAGCGGCTGCAAGAAGCGCACGCGGCCGTCCTCCAGCACTTCGACGTTTTCCTGCATCTCAACACTGGTGGCGCCGGGCGGCAGCGGTGCGCCGGTAAAAATCCGCGCGCAGGTGCCAGGCAGCAACGCGTCCGGCGCCAGCCCGGCGTAGACCTTTTGAGATACCTTCAGCGGCTGGCGATGCAAGTCAGCAAGATTGAGCGCGTAACCGTCCATGGCACTGTTCGGCCACGGCGGCAGGTCGAGTGTCGCCACCAGATCACTGGCCAGCACCCGCCCACGCGCATCGTCGAGCGGCAACAGTTCGCTGTCGGCCAGACGTTGCTCATTGGCCATGCCCAGCAATTGGTCGAGGGCATCCTCGACCGGCATCAACGGTGCCTTGCTCATCCGCGTGGCCCACAGGCTTGCACTGCCTTGAGGTGTGGCACGAAGTTGCACGGGCGATGACGGTTATCCAGTTGCTCGGCGAGAATGCCTTCCCACGCGGTGCGGCAAGCACCGGTCGAGCCCGGCAGGCAGCACACCAACGTGCCGTTGGACAACCCGGCCAGCGCTCGGCTTTGCACGGTGGACGTGCCGATGTCGAGAATCGAAATGGCGCGGAACAACTCACCAAAACCGTCGATCTGCTTGTCGAGCAGACAGGCGACTGCTTCGGGGGTGCTGTCGCGGCCGGTGAACCCGGTGCCGCCGGTGATCAGTACCACCTGAATCGTGTCGTCGGCAATCCAGTGAGCAACCTGGGCGCGAATCTTGTACAGGTCATCCTTGAGCAGGTTGCGCTCGCTCAGGGTGTGCCCGGCCTCCAGCAGACGGCTGACCAGCAACTGACCCGAAGTATCGCTGGCGTAATCGCGGGTATCGCTGACCGTCAGCACGGCGATGTTCAGGGGGACAAACAGGGCATCCGCTTTCGCACTCATGGGACTCTCCAGCAGTAGTTGATCACATTGCCCAGCAGCCTAAGTGCCACTTATGAGTACTGTCTAATCACTCTGACCAACCACATTATCGACCCGCTCTATCGGTCCCGTTGACCTCGACCAAAGCCTTTGAAATCATGGGCGATAGAGCTGATCGATAGGCTTTTCAATTCTTCCGATTGGACGCAAACACAGTCAGATGAGATCGTCTCGCCTCGCGTTTTTCGTGCGCTGTGCGCATCTGCGTCAATACTCATTCCAATTTCTCAACGAGCAGGTGCCATCGTGGACATCAAACAACTCAAGTTCCTGATCGCACTGGATGAAACCCGACACTTCGGCCAGGCCGCCGCACGCTGCCATATCACCCAGCCAACCTTGTCGATGCGTCTGCGCAACCTGGAAGATGAGCTGGATCTGGTGCTGGTCAATCGCGGCCAGCGTTTTGAAGGTTTCACCCAGGCCGGTGAACGGGTACTGGCCTGGGCGCGCACGTTGCTGGCCGCCCATGACGGCTTGTTCGCCGAAGCGGCGGCGTGCCGCGGGCAACTGGTCGGCAGCCTGCGTCTGGGGCTGGTGCCGTTGAGCAGCTTCAACCCGGTCAATTACATTCAGGGTTTGTCCGCCACTTACCCCGAGCTGAAATTCAGCCTGTCGTCGCTCAGTTCCAACGAGATCATCGAGGGGCTGGGCAACAACCAGCTGGATCTGGGCGTGTGCTATCTGGACCACGTCAACCCGAACTACTTCGAGTTTTTCGAGATCGGCGAAACCCGCGTCGGGCTGCTTTACGACAACCGTCACTTCCATTTCGAAGGCTCGGAAATGAGCTGGGAAGACGCCGCCGAACTGCCGCTGGGAATGATCACCACCGGCATGCACTACCGCAAATCCATCGACCTGAGCTTCCGCAGCCGCGGGCTCAATCCGCAGCCGATTCTGGAAAGCGATTCGACCTATCAGCTGTTGCAGGCGATTCACCAGGGCTTCTGCTGCTCGATCATGCCGCTGGACAGCGGGCTGGAACAGCCGATCGAACATTTGTCGTTCATGCAGTTGCCGGATGCCAGCGTGCTCGCGCCGCTGGGGCTGGTGATGCGCAAGACCGAGCCGCGTTCGGCGATTGCCGAGAAGTGCTTTGCCGAGGCGCGCAAGTTATTTGGGGTTGAGGCTCCAGTTGTTTGAGTGACCTGCCCAGACATTGATGCTGGATGTCAGGCCGTCTTCGCGAGCAAGCCCGCTCCCACAGGTTGAATGCATTTCAAATGTGGGAGCGGGCTTGCTCGCGAAGAGGCCCGACCAGCCAACACACATTTCGGATGTGAAGGTGGTGATCGACCCACCCAATCACCAGATCAGAACAAGCGATTGGACGCACTTTTAACTCCCCCGTAGCCTGACCTGACTTCAGCGCTTCGGGACTTTCAAGATGCTGTGCCAAGTTGATCCAACAGTCGAACCGGGCGATGCCAACGCCCCCGCGCCGCAACCGTCACAAGTGGCGTTTCGCGAATACCTGCCGCACGCCCCGCTCTCGCACGCCGCCCTGGCCTCGGAAATCGCCCTGGCGATCTCCTTCAACGGCCTGAGCCAGGCAGTGATGATGGTCTCGCCCGGCAACCTCGAAGATTTCATCCGTGGCTTCAGCCTGAGCAACGCGATCATCGACAGTGTCGACGAGATCTACGACATCCGCCTGAGCCATTTCGATCAGGCCTGCCAGGCTGACGTGCAGATTTCCAGTCGCGCCTTCTGGGCGCTGAAAGACCACCGTCGACAAATGGCCGGCAGCAGCGGCTGCGGCATCTGTGGTGTCGAAGCGCTGGAGCAGGCGTTGCCGCAACTGCAGATTCTGCAACCCTGCGCACTGCCGCCGGCTGCGCATTTCGACGGCATCCGCCAACGCATCGAACAGGCCCAGCAACTGGCCCGCAGCAGCGGCGCCCTGCACGCGGCGCTGTACTTCGATGCCAGCGGTGAGGCGCTGCTGTGCCGTGAAGACATCGGCCGGCACAACGCCCTCGACAAGCTGATCGGTGCAATGCAAATCGCCGAGGTCGATGCGCGCCAGGGCTTTGTGGTGGTCACCAGTCGTTGCAGCCTTGAACTGATCCACAAAGCGGTGCGCGCCCGCCTCGGCACCCTTGTCAGCCTGTCCGCCCCGACGGCGTTGACCGTGCGCTGGGCGCTCAAGCACAGGCTCAATCTGATCCACGTCCCGCACCGCAACGCCCCCCGAATCTACAGCCCGATCCAGGAGCTAACGCAATGAGCAACACCCTCACCCACCTCGACGATCAGGGCCGCGCCAACATGGTCGACGTCAGCGACAAAGCACCGACCCGCCGCGAAGCCACCGCGCAAGCCTGGGTGCAGATGCGCCCGGAAACGCTGCAGATGATCCAGGCCAACGGTCACCCCAAGGGCGATGTGTTTGCCGTGGCGCGGATCGCCGGGATTCAAGCGGCCAAGCGCACCCACGAGCTGATCCCGCTGTGCCACGCGCTGTTGCTCAGTTCGATTCACGTCGAACTCAAGGCCTGCGAACCGGACCGCGTGCAAATCACCAGCACCTGCCGCCTCACCGGCCAGACCGGGGTCGAACTCGAAGCCCTGACCGCCGCCAGCGTCGCGGCACTGACCATTTACGACATGTGCAAGGCTGTGGACCGGGCGATGGTCATCGGCGACATCCGCCTGCTCAGCAAACAGGGCGGTCGCTCCGGGCACTTTCAATGGGAGGACGTGCAATGATCCTGATCAACTACTTCGCCAGCTACCGTGATCGCCTCAATCTGGGCGGCGAAAAAATCCCCCTGACCAACGACCTGACCAGCATCGAGGACGTGCGGCAGATGCTCATGGCCCGTGGTGAGGAATGGCGCGAAGTCCTCGGCGCCGGCAACCTGATGTGTGCGTTGAATCAGGAGCTGTGCCAACCGAGCGCAGCCATCGAAGACTTCGACGAGATCGCGTTTTTTCCACCGGTCACCGGGGGCTGAGCATGACGGTACGAGTCCAGCATAAAAGTTTCGATGTCGGCCAATTGACCGCCGACTTGCATGCGCGTAATCCACGGGTCGGCGCAGTGGTGAATTTCATCGGCTACGTGCGCGATATGAACATCGGCCAAAGCGTGAATGAGCTGTTCCTCGAACACTATCCAGGCATGACCGAAAAGGCCCTCGAACAGATCGCCCGAGAGGCCCGCGAGCGTTGGCCGCTGCTGGGGGTGGAGATTGTGCATCGGGTCGGCGCACTGTCTGTCAGCGAGCCGATCGTGTTCGTCGGCGTCAGCAGCAAGCACCGGCACATGGCGTTCGAAGCCTGCGCCTTCATCATGGATGTGCTCAAGACCCGTGCGCCGTTCTGGAAGCGCGAGAGCACGGCGCAGGGTTCGCATTGGGTCGAGGCGCGGGAGAGCGACCAGAATGCGGCACTGCGCTGGAGCCTGGCGCATGCCTGAAGATCAAGAGCCCCTCACCCTAACCCTCTCCCGGAGGGAGAGGGGACTGATTGGGGGATATTGAAGAAATTCACCGAATCGAAAGATTGGCTCTGAATCCATAATCGACTCAATCTTCAGGTCGATGGATAACGCCAGACACCTCGGTCGGCCCCCTCTCCCTCTGGGAGAGGGCTGGGGTGAGGGTTGAAAGTCTGATTAGATAGCAACTCCGCCAGGATTAAATTCCGGAGTCTCGTTTGAGCACAGCGCCCAACAACCTGCCCCGCCCCGATCCCGTCACGCTGCGCCAGGCCTGGCGCTTCTGGTTCAAGCTCGGCTGCATCGGCTTCGGCGGCCCGGCCGGGCAGATCGCGATCATGCATCAGGAACTGGTCGAACGCCGGCGCTGGATCTCCGAACGGCGTTTCCTGCATGCGCTCAACTACTGCATGTTGCTGCCCGGCCCCGAGGCCCAGCAACTGGCGACCTACATTGGCTGGCTGTTGCATCGCACCTGGGGCGGGGTGATTGCCGGAGCGCTGTTCGTGCTGCCGTCGTTGTTCATCCTGATTGCCCTGTCGTGGGTGTACATCGCGTTCGGCGACGTGCCGGTGGTGGCCGGGATCTTTTACGGAATCAAACCGGCGGTGACCGCAATTGTGTTGCACGCGGCGCATCGCATCGGCTCGCGGGCGCTGAAAAACAGTTGGCTGTGGGCCATCGCCGGAGCGTCGTTCGTGGCGATTTTTGCGTTCAACCTGCCGTTCCCGTTGATCGTGCTCGGTGCGGCGCTGATCGGTTATGTCGGCGGGCGACTGGCGCCGCAACGCTTCGACAATGGCGGCCAGCGCAGCAGCGCCAAATCCTTCGGTCCGGCGTTGATCGATGACGACACGCCAACACCTGAACATGCGCGATTCAGCCTGCCGAAGCTGTGGCGCTTGCTGTTGGTCGGCGCGGCGCTGTGGTGCTTGCCGATGGGGCTGCTGACCGCGCTGTTCGGCTGGGACGGCACGTTCACGCAAATGGGCTGGTTTTTCACCAAGGCCGCGTTGCTGACGTTTGGCGGCGCTTATGCGGTGTTGCCGTATGTCTATCAGGGCGCCGTCGGGCATTATGGCTGGCTGACGCCGACACAGATGATCGATGGCCTCGCGCTGGGCGAAACCACGCCCGGGCCGCTGATCATGGTGGTGGCGTTTGTCGGTTTCATCGGCGGTTATGTGCAACCGGCGTTCGGTGCGGAACATGCGTTCGCTGCTGGCGCACTGGCGGCGACGCTGGTGACCTGGTTCACCTTCCTGCCCTCGTTTCTGTTCATCCTCGCTGGCGGGCCGCTGGTGGAGTCGACCCACAACGAACTGAAGTTCACCGCACCGTTGACCGCGATTACCGCTGCGGTGGTCGGGGTGATTCTCAACCTGGCGTGTTTCTTCGCTTATCACGTGTTCTGGCCGAGCGGTTTTGCCGGGCAAGCGGATGTGTTTTCGATCGGGCTGGCACTGCTGGCCGCGTTGGCGCTGTTCGTTTTCAAACGCGGGGTGATTGCAGTGTTGATCGTTTGCGCCCTCGCCGGGCTGGGCTTTCACCTGCTGCGCTGAGCGTCGATCAATGGTACAGGGGCGCAATCATCGGTTTACACACCCGCAGATTGCCCCTTACTATCCGGGCACACCGGTCGGCGGGCCTGCCCCGCCACCGACGTTTTCCGCCAACGGAAACACGCGTATGAGTACGTCACCACAACAAGCAAAAATGTTGAACGTCTCCGCTGTGTGCGCCCTCTGTCACAGGGGCCGCGCATGAATCGCATCGTCAATCTCCCCATGGCCCTGCGCCGTTCCAAGCTGCGTCACTCCGCACGCCCGCCGGATATCGCCTGCTGATTTCTGTCAGTTAGAAAAGATCCATTGTGGCGAGGGGATTCATCCCCGATGGACTGCGCAGCAGTCCCTGTCTTTTTGGCCCGCTACGCGCGCCGTCGGGGATAAATCCCCTCACCACAGGTTCAGTGTCACTTCCGACTGCCGGGCATTAGCGAAATACTTTTTTCTTTTTGATATCCCTGCCAGGACACCCACGCCTATTTACCGCGTCGTGTCCGGCCCGAATCTGCGCGCCCGTGCGGCGCCATCGTGAGTGATTGATTATGAAATTCGCAGCCATCGAAGACGCACGCCTGTTCCTTGAACAGAACCCCGATATCGACATGATCGAGCTGTTCATCCTCGACGCCAACGGCGTGCCGCGCGGCAAGCTGTTGCACCGCGAAGAACTGCTGGCGGTGTATGAAAGTGGTCGCCCGTTACCCAGCACCATCCTCGGCCTGACCGTACAGGGTGAGGACGTGGAGAACTCCGGTCTGGTGTGGGACGTCGGCGACATCGACTGCCGCGCCTACCCGCTCGAAGGCAGTCTGGTGCGTCTGCCATGGCGACAGATTCCGACCGCTGCGGTGCAGGTCAGCATGCATCCGACCGAGGGCATGCCGGCGAGCATCGCCGACCCGCGTCACCTGCTGATCAAGGTGATCGACGGCCTCAAAGCCGAGGGTTATCACCCGGTCATGGCCTGCGAGCTGGAGTTCTATCTGCTCGACGCCAAACGCGATCACAACGGCCGACCGCAACCGGCGCTGGACGCCGACGGTGGCCGACCGCGACACACCCAGGTCTACGGCTTGCGTGAACTGGAGCAGATCGAACCGTTCCTCGCCGACCTCTACCAGGCCTGCAAACTGCACGGTATTCCGGCGCGCACGGCGATCTCCGAATACGCCCCGGGGCAGGTGGAAATCACCCTCGAACACGGCGATGCACTGCAGGCGATGGATCAGGCGGTACGCTACAAACGTCTGGTCAAAGCCGTGGCGCACAAACACGGCATGCAGGCGACGTTCATGGCCAAGCCGTTCGATGACCTGGCCGGCACCGGTATGCACATGCACGTCAGCCTCGCCGATGGTGCTGGGCACAACCTGTTCGCCTCGCAAGATCCGGCCGGCACCCCGCTGCTGCGCACCGCGATAGGCGGCATGCTCGCCTCCCTGCTCGATACGCTGCTGCTGTTCTGCCCCAACGCCAACTCGTACCGCCGGTTCCAGGCCAACAGCTACGCGCCATTGGCGCCGACCTGGGGCGTCGACAATCGCACCGTCAGCCTGCGTGTTCCTGGCGGCCCGGCCAACACCCGGCACATCGAACACCGCATCTGCGGCGCCGATGCCAACCCGTATCTGGCGGCAGCAGCGATCCTCGCCGGCATCCATCGCGGCATTCGTGAAGACCTTGATCCGGGGGCGCCGGTTGAAGGCAATGGCTACGCGCAGGCGAAGGAATTGTTACCGACTGATTGGCTGACGTCGCTGCGGGCACTGGAGAATTCGGTGTGGGCGCGGGATGCCCTAGGGCAAGCATTTCTCGGGGTGTATCTGGCGGTGAAACGGGCCGAGTACCGGCAGTTCATGGCCGAGGTGGGTGAGCAGGACTGGCGCTGGTACCTGACCGAAGCCTGAAGCCTCACACCATCCCCCCCTGTGGGAGCGGGCTTGCACTCTGACTCCCGAATTTGTGTGGACACTGACATGACCGAACGCTGCAATTCCTACTACACCGCCACGCTCAACCAGGACACCGACTACCCGACCCTGCAAGGCCGCCACCAGGTCGATGTGGTGATCATCGGCGGCGGTTTCACCGGTGTTGCCACCGCCGTCGAACTCGCCGAAAAGGGCCTGAAAGTCGCCATCGTCGAGAGCCATAAAATCGGCTGGGGCGCCACCGGGCGCAATGGCGGGCAAGTCACCGGCAGCCTCTCCGGCGACGGCGCGATGCGCAAACAGATGCGCCCGAAACTCGGCGATGAAGTCGACGATTTCATCTGGCACCTGCGCTGGCGCGGACACGAAATCATCCAGCAGCGCGTCGAGAAATATGGCATCCAGTGCGACCTCAAGCACGGCCATCTGCACGCAGCCTACAAACCGAGTCACATGGACGGTTTGCGCCAGGATTACGAAGAAGCCGTGCGCCGTGGGATGGCCGACGAGGTCAGCCTGCTCGACCGCAGTCAGGTGCGCGATCTGCTGCAAAGCGACCTCTACCACGGCGCAATCAGGAACACCCGCAACATGCACCTGCACCCGCTCAACCTGTGCATTGGCGAGGCGCGGGCGGCGGAAAGTCTGGGGGCGCTGATCTTCGAAAACAGTGAAGTACTGGAGATCATTCACGGCACGGCTCCTCACAAAAGCCCTGGCGTCAGAACCGCCCACGGCCAGATCGATGCCAGGCAGGTGATGCTCGCCGGTGACGTCTATCACAAGCTTGAACCGGGTCAGCTCAAGGGCAAGATTTTCCCGGCCATGGGCGGCATTGTCACCACCGCGCCGCTGGGAGACCTGGCGCGGCAGATCAACCCCGAGGACCTGGCGGTGTACGACTGCCGCTTCGTCCTCGATTACTACCGCCTCACGGCCGACGGTCGGCTGCTGTTCGGCGGCGGCGCCAACTACAGCGGCAAGGATTCGCGGGACATCGCCGCCGAGCTGCGCCCGTGCATCGAGCAGACGTTCCCGGCGCTCAGAGGGGTGAAAATCGATTACCAGTGGAGCTGCGCGATGGGCATCGTGATCAACCGCATCCCGCAACTGGGCAAGCTCTCGGACAACGTCTGGTATTGCCAGGGCTACTCGGGACACGGCATCGCGACGACGCACATCATGGGCGAAATCATGAGCCGGGCGATCACCGGGCAGATGGAACAGTTCGACACCTTTGCCGCGTGCCAGCATATTCGCGTGCCAATGGGGGATTTGCTGGGCAACCCGCTGTTGGCGGCGGGGATGTGGTATTACCAGATGCTCGAAAAACTGCGTTGATCGCACAGGCCCTTTCGCGAGCAAGCCCGCTCCCACATTCGAATGCATTCCAAATGTGGGAGCGGGCTTGCTCGCGAAGACGCCAGCAGCCCCAATACAAATCTCAACCAGTCAACTGCTCCCACATTGGAGTCCATTCCAAATGTGGGCGCGAGCCTGCTCGCGAAGACGCCAGCAGCCCCAATACAAATCTCAACCAGACAACTGCTCCCACATTGGAGTCCATTCCAAATGTGGGCGCGGGCTTGCTCGCGAAGACGCCAGCAGCCCCAATACAAATCTCAACCAGACAACTGCTCCCACATTGGAGTCCATTCCAAATGTGGGAGCGGGCTTGCTCGCGAAGACGCCAGCAGCCTTACTACAAATTTCAGTCCGGCAACTGCTCCACCACAATCCCCAACCGCCGATAATCCTCGACACTGCCCGACGCCACATGCCGTTCGGTAATCAGCGTATGCAGACGAGCACAAGAAGCCACCACAAACGGCTCCACCGCCCCCAACTTGTCCGCCGTGGTCACTGCAATCACCCGCGTCGCACTGTCGAGCAAAGCCTGTTTGACCGGCACTTCATCGAAATGCAGCGAGGTGATGCCCACCTCCGGGTGAATCGCGCAGACCCCGGTAAACGCCAGATCCGCCTTGATCCCGGCCAGCATGCGCACCGCCTCATGCCCGCCGGCCGACATCGTGCGCGGGTTCAGTTGCCCGCCGGCCAGAATCACCTTCACGCCCTTGTACTCGGACAAGGCAATGGCCGTCATCGGCGCCGCCGTCACCGCCGTGATCTGGATATCCGCGCGCATCGAGCGCGCGACCTGCAACGTGGTCGAGCCGGAATCGAACAGCACAATCTGGCCGTCCTCGACCTTTTGCGCCGCCACCTGCGCCAGACGCACCTTCACCTCGTCGCTCTCCTCCAGGCGGGTGAAGTAGTCCTTGCCGGTGTCCTTGGGTCGCGGCAGCGCCCCGCCGTGCACCCGCTGCACCAAGCCCGCGTGGTCCAGTTCGGCGAGATCGCGGCGAATGGTGTCTTCGGACACGGCAAAATGCTGGCTCAACTCCGAAGCCATGACCTTGCCGTCGCGTTCAAGGATCAGGAGGATTTTCTGCCGACGCAGGGACGGCAGTTCGGTGACCGAATGATCGTGCATGAGTTTGCCTGTTTGTGCTTGTAGTTGCAGGTTTTCCGAGACTAGCGAAAGCCCCGGGCAAACACAAACCGGCCGGTATCAATTGTTTCGATCATTGGAATCAACAAGCCGAATTTTTTCTTTGCCTGGCGCCTGTTCAGAATGGCCCCACTCCAAAAAGGCTCAGGATGAACAGCTGATGAATCTCAATTTTGCGTTTGCGTGCATGATCGTCGTGTCTTTTGCGATTGCCCTGGGCCACGCCTGAGGCGCTAGACCGACGCCGCCAGATGTTCACGCAACCACTTGTGTGCCGGATCGCGGTGCGAGCGTTCGCCCCAGAACATCGCCATTTCGTAGCCCGGCACCTGCAGTGGTGCGTCGACCACCTGCAACGCCGGGTTGCCGCGCACCAGCCGTGACGGCAGCATCGCCACCAGATCCGTGCTGACCAGCACCGACATCACCATCAGAAAATGTGGCACCGACAGCACCACGTTGCGCGCCAGGCCGACCTCGGCCAGAGCCTTGTCGGTCACGCCAAAAAAGCCCCCGCCCTCGCGCGACACCATCACGTGTTCCAGTGCGCAGAACTGTTCGCGGTTCGGCTTGCGCTTCAAGCGCGGATGGCCGACGCGACCGGCCAATACGTAGTGCTCGGTGAACAGCACCCGTTGATGCAGATCCAGCGGCGCGTCTTCGGTGATGTGCAACGCCAGGTCGAACACGCCCTGCTCCGCCTGCTTGACCAACTGCGCCGGCATCAGGTCGAGCACCGCCAGCCGCGTGCCCGGTGCCTGAATGCGCAGACCGCTGAGGGCCGGCAGCACCACCGTCGATTCACCGTAATCGGTCGCCGAGACTTTCCAGATCTGGCTGGCCTGCGCCGGATCGAACGCACTGGCCGGCGCCACCGCCCGTTCCAGTGCTTCCAGCGCCTCGCGCAACGGCTCGCGCAATTCATCGGCCCGCGCGGTTGGCCGCATGCCCCGTGGCCCGGGCAGCAACAGCGGGTCGGCAAAGATGTCGCGCAGCTTGGCCAGGTGCACACTCACCGACGGCTGCGACAGGTTCAACCGCTCTGCGGCGCGGGTTACGTTGTGTTCTGCCAATAACACGTCTAGGGTCAACAGCAAGTTGATGTCCAGACGTCGTAAATTATTCATGGCTATACCTGACATATCAGACATTCATTTCCAATATACCGATCAAGGATTGATCCTGCTTACATTCAACCAAGGAGTTGCAACATGAATGTGCTACTGGTCTACGCCCACCCCGAACCCACCTCGCTCAACGGCTCGCTCAAGGACTTCACCGTCCAGCGCCTGCAGGCCGCCGGTCACTCCGTGCAGGTCTCCGACCTGTACGCGATGAACTGGAAGACCACCCTCGACGCCGACGACGCCCCCGGTCGCGACGAGAGTCGACCGTTCCACGCCTCGCAGGATTCGAAACTGGCTTACCAGCAGGGCCGGCAGTCCGCCGACATTGCCCGCGAGCAGGAAAAACTGCTGTGGGCCGACGCGCTGATCCTGCAGTTCCCGCTGTGGTGGTTCACCATGCCAGCAATCCTCAAGGGCTGGGTCGAACGCGTTTACGCCTACGGGTTCGCCTACGGTGTCGGCGAACATTCCGATAGCCGTTGGGGTGAGCGTTACGGCGAAGGGAAGATGAAAGGCAAGCGTGCGATGTTGGTGGTTACTACCGGAGGCTGGGATTCGCACTACGGCTCACGCGGGATCAACGGGCCGATTGATGACCTGCTGTTTCCGATTCAGCACGGCGTGCTGTTTTATCCCGGTTTCGAGGTGGTGCCGCCATTCCTGGTGTACCGCGCCAGCCGCATGGATGAAGCGCGGTTTGCCGAGACCTGCGAAGCGCTGGGCACGCGTCTGGATGAGTTGTGGAGCACGCGGCCGATTGCGTATCGGCAACAGAATGGCGGGGAATATCAGATCCCCGCTCTGACGCTCAAGGATGACATCGCCCCCGGCGAGGAAGGCTTCACCGTCCACCTGCGCTGATCACACCCCGCACCTTGTGGTGAGGGATTTTGTCCCTTCACCACAACGGCTTGCGCTCCGGATTCAGGCCGACACTACCTTCGCCGTGCGCACAAACAGCGCATGCGCCTTGTCCCAGAAATTGCCGCCGAGCACGAAGAAACTGCCGATGAACATCAGGTCACCCAGCAGTTGCATCTGCCACAGATTGGGGCGCAATCCTGGCCAGAAGTTATCGAAATACGGTTCCAGAAACGCGGTCAGCAGCGGCAGCCAGAACATCACCACGCCGATCCGGTGACGCATCGGCCCGACCTGATCGACCGGCGTCGGAATGATCCCCGACACGTAACCGCCGATCTTGCGCTTGAGTTCGGCAAACCCGGCCTTGCCCATCACGGCGATCACCAGCAGCAACAGCACCTTGTTGCTGATGAACAGCACCCCGGTCAGCGCGGCGACTTTCGAGCCGGGCACATCGAGGCTGGCCGCGAGCGGTACCATCAGCCACGAGCCGAGCATCAGGCAGATGATTGCTACACCGGCCTTGAAGCGCCAGTTGGCAGCGGTGGGCGGTACAACCGATTCCTGTGAGGTGTCCATGGCTTCGTACCTTTTTATCGAGGGCGCGGGTCGGGAAGGCGCGCTTGAAAAGCGTAGCAGCAGATTCGCCCGATCAACCGGTCATCTGCCGTCTATGCTCCAGTGATATTTGCGATCAGGGACACGCGCAATGCCTGCCACCACCGCCCTGCTGACACGGCCCGGCCACTTGTTGTTGCTTGGCGCCTTGAGTTTGAGCGGTTGCGTACGCCTGGGACCGGATTTCCAGCCGCCGGGCGAAGCCTGGAGCAAGCAATGGAACAGCACGGCGCTGGAGCAGGCCAGCGAACGGGCCGATCAGCCGGACCTGCGCCAGTGGTGGCAAGTGTTCGCCGACCCGGTGCTCGACCGCCTGATCGCCGAAGCCGATGCACACAACAGCAGCCTGAAAATCGCCGGGTTGCGGGTGCTCGAAGCCCGCGCACAATTGGGCATCGCCGAAAGCGGCCGCTACCCGCAAGTACAGCAGGTCGGCGTCGACAGCCTCTACGTCGATCGCCATCAGGCCGGCGGCAACAACCCGCAGAATCATCAATTCTGGCGACACAGCGCGGCGTTCGATGTCGGCTGGGAGCTGGATTTCTGGGGCCGCTTCAGCCGCGCCATTGAATCGTCCGATGCCAGTTACTTCGCCGCCCAGGCCAACTACGAAGACGCGCTGGTGTTGCTGCGCGCGCAAGTCGCCGACACCTATTTTCTGCTGCGCACCACCGAAGCACGGCTGCGGGTCGCCCGGGAAAACGCCGCCCAGCAGAAACGCAATTTCGAGATCACCGAAAAACTCTTCAACAGCGGCCAGACCGCCGAACTCGACCTGCAACAGGCGAAAACCCAGTACCTGGGCACGCTGAGCAGCCTCCCGGCGTTCGAAGATCAGCTGCTGCGCACCCGTAACGCGCTGGCGGTGCTGGTCGGTCAGCCACCCGGTGGCGCGGCGCTGCTGGCTGAGCAAGCGGGGCTGATTCCACTGGTTGATCGCGCGGTGCTGCAGGACGTCCCGGCGAACCTGCTGCTGCGCCGCCCGGATGTGCGGGCGGCAGAACTGAACGTGGCTGCGCAATCGGCGCTGGTCGGGGTCGCCGAAACCGATCTGTACCCGTCGCTGACTTTACTGGGCAGCATCGTCTGGTCCACCGACACCCTCAGCGCCACCCCGCGCAGCCTCGACCTGATTGGCGGCCCGAGCCTGCGCTGGAACATCTTTGATTACGGGCGTATCCGCAACAATATCCGGGTGCAGGACGCGCGCCTGCAGCAACTGATCGAAGCCTATCGCGACAAGGTGCGCCAGGCCGCGCGCGAGGCCGACGATGCCGCCAGCGGCCTGAGCAAAGCGCTGGAGCGCGAGCGTATTCTGCGCGAGGCCGAAGGTGCGGCGCGACGCTCACTGGTGCTGGCCAACACACAATACCGCGAAGGTTATTCGGACTTTCAACGGGTGCTCGACGCCCAGCGTGCGCTGCTGGAACTGCAAGACAACTATCTGGTCAGCCGCAGCGATGCGGTGAGCAACCTGATCGCCCTGTACAAAGCCCTCGGTGGCGGCTGGCAAAACAGCGCACCGCCGATCGACGAGCCCACCCGGCAACAGATGCAGCAGCGCACCAACTGGGGCGACTTGCTCAACGCACCGCCCGCCCCAGCGGCGTATCCCCTCCCATCGCAGGTAAGCCGCCATGACTGACGCCGCGCCTCCAGCGCCCGCCCCCGCACCGGCTCAGCCTGACCCGGCGAAAAAAGGCATCCGTTGGGTGCTGCTGTTGATCGTGCTGAGTCTGGCCTGGTACCTGTTGGCCGACCGCTACACGCCTTACACCCAGCAGGCGCGGGTCGGCGCGTTCGTGATTCCGGTGGCGGCGGAAGTCGCGGGTCGGGTGATCAAAGTCAACGTGCGCAACAATCAGGACGTCAAGGCTGGCGACATCCTCTTCGAACTCGACCCGCAGCCGCTGCAAATTGCCGTCGACCGCGCCAGGGCGGACCTTGAATCGACCCGCCGTCAAGTCGGCGCCAGCACCGCCGGCATCGCTTCGGCGCAGGCTTCGCTACGCGCCGCGCAGGCCAACGAACTCAAGGCACGCCAGGACAATCAGCGCCTCGAAGGCTTGTACAAACAGGACCCTGGCACGGTCTCGGTGCGCCTGCTGGAAGTGTCGCGCGCCAACCGCGAACAAGCGGTCGCGCAGGTCGCCGCCGCACGCGCCGAAGTGCAACGGGCGCAGGAACAGGAAGGCGGCAACACCGACACCAACGCCCAACTGCGCAGCGCCGCCGCGGCACTGGCCAAGGCCGAACTGGACCTGGCCAACACGCGCATCGGCGCGCGCTCGGCCGGTTTGATCACCGACCTGCGCACCGACGTCGGCCAGTTCACCGCCGTCGGCAGCCCGCTGATGACCCTGATCGCCATTCACGACGTGTGGATCAGCGCCGACCTCACCGAAAACAATCTCGGCCGTGTGCAACCCGGCACCCCGGTGGCGATCGTCCTCGACGCGCTACCCGGCGAAGTGCTCGACGGTCGCGTGCGCAGCGTCGGCTATGGCGTCAGTGTCGGTCAGACCCCAGCGCCCGGCACCCTGCCAAGCATCCAGAACAGCCGCGACTGGCTGCGTCCGGCGCAGCGTTTCCCGGTGATCATCGAGTTCACTGACGAGGCGAAAAAGCGCCTGTTCGACAGCCGTGCGATCCGCGCTGGTGGCCAGGCAGAGGTCATGGCCTTCCCCTCCGAGGGCAATCTGCTCAATCCGTTGGGGCGGCTGTTTGTCGGTCTGATGAGCTGGCTGTCGTATGCCTATTGAGCGCAGCGTGCCGGCGCAACGGGCGTTGCGCCTGGCGTTCGGCACGGCGTTTTGCACCGCCGCCAGCTATGGTTTCGCGTTGCCGTTGCCATTTGTCTCGCCGGTACTGGCGGTGCTTCTGCTCGCCAGCCTGCCGCGTCCGCTGCCGCTGAAAGGCGCGTTGGCGCTGGCGCTGGTGGCCGCGTTCACCACCAGCATCGGCCTGCTGCTGGTGCCGTTGCTGCGTTACTACCCGGTGAGCGGCGTGTTGCTGATCGGCCTCGGCCTGTTTCTGGTGTTCCGCTTTGGCCTGCGTGGCGGTAATCCATTGATCATGATGTTTCTGGTGATCGGCATGACCATGATTTCCGCCGCCGGATTCGCCGAATTCGATCTGGCAATGGCGGTGATCGGCGCGCTGGTCAAAGGCCTGCTGCTGGCGGTGGCGGTGGTCGGCGTCAGCCACACTTTGTTCCCGGAACGCCCCGACAGCCCTGCTGCCCCGAAATCGCCGGCCATGCCTGCCGATGACGTACCGCGCGTGGCCCTGCGCGCCACGCTGATCGTACTGCCGACCTTTCTGCTGGCTCTGAGCGACCCGGCGAGCTACCTGCCGATCATCCTCAAAGCGGTCAGCCTCGGTCAGCAGACCTCCACCACCCAGACCCACCACGCCGGCCGCGAACTGCTTGGCTCAACGCTCCTGGCCGGCGTACTGGCGGTGCTGCTCTGGTGCGGCTTGAGTCTGTTCGTGCACCTGTGGATGTTCTTTCTGTGGACGCTGCTGTTCGGCCTGTGGCTGGCACGCAAACTCTATCGCCTGAGCCCGACGCAATTCAGCCCGGGCTTCTGGATCAACACCCTGATCACCCTGCTCATCCTGCTCGGCCAATCGGTGCAGGACAGTGCAGCGGGCAAGGACGTGTACACCGCGTTCGCGGTGCGCATGGGATTGTTTATTCTGGTGACGCTGTACGGCACGTTGATGATGCATGTGCTGGTCGCGCACAGGTCCGGCGTCAAGGCGTGATCAGCTTTCCGCCCGCACCCGCCGTACCTGCACCAACAACGCCGGCGCAAAGTGCAGCAACACCATCCGCGCCAGATGATGCGTGAGGATAAACACCACGTTCAGCCCGCCGGCGAAGGCGACAATCGCAATCGTCTCGATCGCGCCCGGCATGTACGCCAGCCACAGCGACAAAGCATCACTGCCCAACCACCGCGCCGCCACTTCGGCGAACACCGCCGCGACCACGATCATCAACCCCACCGACACCAGCGCCGTACGACCATGCCGCCCCAGCTCCGCAACGCCCAGGCCCTGAAAGCGCGAACCGATCCGTACGCCGAGAATCAGCGCCGCCAGATTCAGGCTCCAGTCCGGCATATGAAAACCGTGCAGCCATCCCGACTTCACAAACACCGCAGTCAGCAGAATCGCCGTCAACATGAACGGCGCCGGCACGCCAATCACCAGCAACAAGCGCCCGAGCACCACACTCAAGCCGATCAGCGCCAGCACGGTCAACGCCATGCCCGTGCTCAACGGACCGCTTTCAACCACTGCCACCGACGCCTGCCCGGGGATCAAAAAGCTCACCAGCACGGTGATCAACAGCAAGCGCATCAAGTGCACGATGATGACCTTGCTCGAGGCCTTTTCCGACTCCAGCAAATCAAACACCGCCGCCAGTGCGCCGGGGTATACCGCCAACAGCGCGTCGGTGCGGTTCCAGCCTGCGCCGCGCGTCAGCCACCATCCAGCCAGAGCGATCTGTACGGTCAGACACAGCAGCAAAACGCCGAGGCTTGGCAACATGGCCGAGGCCGTCGCGCTGTCCCACGCCTCGAACATCAGCCCGGTGGCGATGCCCAGCGTGACCTGGATGTAGCCCAGCCCATAAGGGGTTGCGGGGGCGAAACCGGTTCGCGTGGTGACCAGCGCAGTGACGAGAATCGCCCCCAGCAACAGGCCATGAGGAACACCGCTGACTTGCAACGCAGCGCCAACGGCGGCAGCGATCAACAAACACAGAATCGATTTCATATTTTCGCCTTCCTGGCTATTCAACTGACCATTGGTACTTACGCGCGCAACCGTCCAATCGCCCGCCGATATTTTTCGATCCGCTCCAGATCCTCCCAACTTGGCGAGGCAATCCGCGACAGGTCGCTGTTCTCTTCCAGATCCGCCAGTTTCACCACCCGGCCAATCGGGTTCTGCGCCGCACGCTCGACGAAATCCTCGTAGGATTCGCCCGGCACTTTGGTCACCGATTCGATGGCTGACAGGACGTCTTCGCTGAAGCCTTCATTGCGCAGATCTTCGAGGCTGATACCGCAATCCTCGACTACATCGTGCAGTACGGCGACGATGCGTTCTTCCAGTGTGTTCATGCGCAACATGACTTTCAGCGGATGCAGAATGTACGGCGCACCGCCCTTGTCCACCTGCCCGGCGTGCGCGGTGGCAGCGAGGGCGATGGCGCGTTCGAGTGTCTGGGGCATGGAGAATTCCTCGGATTAAATACCGTAACGGCCGCCGACGTGGATATTGCGCTTGAGCCAAGCGCCAATCGCCTGCAAACGGCTGAGGGGTTTGGCAGGTTTAGCAGGTTTGGCGGATTCGGAATGTTTTTGCAGAATCAGCGCCACCAGCGTTGCCTGATCTGCACCGTTATTCGCATCGATCAGCTCTGCGACCCACGCACAATCGGCTTTTTTCAGAAACCCACGCCACTCGCCGGGCCAGGCGTCCAGCTCATCCAGTGCCAACCAACGTGCTCCGCCCTGCTCGGCATGCCCACCGCCAATCGATTGCTGGAAGCAGAAAGGCGTGGCCGCTCGGGACAGGTCGATGCAGAAGAAGTAGACGTCGTGGGTCTTGTGTTGCGGCGTGGGGGCATTGTTGCGGCCGCCGATGTCGATCATGGGCAATGTTCCAATCCTTGGGGTGCTAGATGTGTCCGATTGTTTCGCAGTCTACGTCACCGGCGCAAATGAAAAACCGGTGGAAAGCCTTCCTCGCCACGGGGGTCAGTTTTACGTGGAATGCGCCGTCTCAATTTGATAGCTTCAACGCCATCTATTGGCCATCATCCATTGCGAAACAGTGACGGCCAGAGCCCGACAAGGTTCACTGACGCGGGCACTCGCAAAAAGCAGTATCCAACGGTGACAGGCTCCCTGCAAAAGAATCTGTCATCTGTGTTTCCCTTTCCAATACGGACCGATATTCCCATGAAACTGCTGTATGCAGGCTCATTCCTGCTTCTGATTGCGGGCTGCTCGCCAATGCCGCAATACGCTCCCCCTGCCAACGCCCCTCAAGCGCAGATTCGCAGTGAGATGGACGCGGCATTCAACCGTCGTAACTACGTGAGCCTCAGCGCAGCGCCGGCGATAGCCTGCAAATACGGCAGGTCGGTACCCGTGACACCCGCTCTGCGCCTGTTCTCCGTACGCGGAGGGGAACCATCGAATCAGGAAGGTTTTCGAGCCATTGAAGCCGGCAAACCGATCCACCTGCTGCTTGAAGGCGGGGCCAGCGGCAACCGTACCTGTACAGTCGATTTTGTCAGTGAGTTCGTGCCGGGCGCCCGTTATGTGATCAAAGGCGGCCTGACCGGTACCCCGACTGACCTGTACGGCTGCCAGATCAGCATCGTTGATCTGGACTCCGGCGCTCGACTCCTCCAGGCGAAACAGGCACCGGCCAACAACTGCGCTCTGGATCGACTATCAATGCCGGGGTCTTGAACTCGGCCATTCACGTTCGTGACAGACGTTGATCAAACAGATTTTTGCGTCTGAAAAGCTTGTAGGAAACCACCCTATGTGGCGAGGGAGCTTGCTCTCGCTGGCCTGCGAAGCGGCCCCAAAACCGGATAGTCCGTTTCTCCCGAATATGCCGCAGGCCGCGAATTACGCCGACTGCGTCGCCGAGCAGGAGCAAGCTCCCTCGCCACAGGTTCGCGATCTAGGAGCCGTCGTTTCCTCGCAGAATGATAGCGCATAGACATCACTAATATTTATCACATGAAACGGAATGACTTACTAAGAATAAAGTATAAAAAAACCGCATTTCTGCGGCTTTTTAATCTGTTGAGAGGGTAGCTGCGAAGAATCAACGTCAAAAATTCGCCGGCGTATTCGCACTAATAATCTCAGCCTCATCCGCCCCGATATTCCGGAACTTATGCGGCAGCGTGGTCGGAAAGTAATACCCATCCCCCGCATTCAACACACTCACCGACCCATCCACGGTCAACTCCACAGTGCCACGCGTCACCAGCCCACACTCCTCGCCTTCCGCATGCACAATCGGCTCTTCGCCGGAGCTTGCGCCCGGCGCGTATTGCTCACGCAGCAGGCGCATCTGGCGGCTCGGCACGGAGGCGCCGATCAGCAGCAAACGCAGGCCATGGCGGCCGAGGTCTGGCTGTTCATTGGCGCGGAAGACGTATTGGTGTTCGCGCGGGGGCTGGTCGAAGGTGAAGAAGTCGGCCAGGGACATCGGGATGCCTTCGAGCAGCTTTTTCAGCGAGCTGACGGAAGGGCTGACACGATTCTGTTCGATCAGGGAGATGGTGGCATTGGTCACGCCGCTACGCCGGGCCAGCTCGCGCTGGGAGAGTTTGTAGCTTTCGCGTACTAGTTTGAGTCGAGAACCCGTATCCATGACAGCCTTATGTGAGAACGACTTAAGGGCGATGGGGGTGGGTGGCGGGTGACGCGCCGAGGGCGCGGATCACGTTGCTCCCGTGTCCCGGAACCGTGAAAGGCGGCTATTAAATCACGTTTGGTGGTGTTGCTCAGCAGGTTCGATGGACGGTGCGGTAAAAGTCTTTCGGGCCTTGGTAATACGGACCTGTAGGAGTGAGCCTGCTCGCGATTCGGTAGCACATCCAACATCAATTTGCCTGGATGACCGCCTTCGCGAGCAAGCCCGCTCCCACAGGGTTTGTGGTGTTTCTGTGGGAGGGATGATGGCTGGGTTGGCCCCATCGCGAGCAGGCTCACTCCTACAATTTGATCTTTGGTATTTCAGCAGGATTGATTTTGCCTTTGCTGGCCTCTTCGCGAGCAAGCCCGTTCCCACAGTTGGACATCTGGGGTATTGCGAGAATAAAAACCGGCGGGGTCTTGGGGGCCGCCGCCGGGGAGGTAACTTAGATGCCGAAACGGTCGCGCAGCGAATAGTAGACGGCACCGAGGGCGGTCAATGGGGCAGAAAAGGTGCGACCGCCGATCATTGGCATGTGCGGCAGGGAGGCGAAGGCATCGAAGCGTTCAGCGTCGCCGCGGATCATTTCCGAGATCAGTTTGCCGGCCAGGTGCGAGCACGTGACGCCGTGGCCGCTGTAGCCCTGCATGTAGTAGGCGTTTTTCTCGATGCGGCCGAATTGCGGCATGCGTGACATGGTCAGCAGGAAGTTGCCGGTCCAGCGGTAGTCGATTTTCACGTCCTTGAGCTGCGGAAAAGTCTTGAGGATCTTCGGGCGGATCAGTTGTTCGATGTCGTCCGGTTCACGAGCGCCATAGACCACGCCGCCGCCGTACAGCAGACGGTTGTCAGCGGTGAGACGGTAGTAATCCAACAGGTAGTTGCAGTCTTCGACACAGTAGTTGTTGGTGATCAGGCTGCGCGCCTGTTTCTCGGTCAACGGTTCGGTGACGACGATCTGCGAGCCGCACGGCATGCTTTTCGCGGTCACGCGGTTGTCCAGGCCTTGCGGCAGGTAGGCGTTGCCGGCGATCAGCAGGTACTTGGCGCGCACCTGGCCTTTGGCCGTGCGCACGACGTTGGGCTCGCCGTATTTGATTTCCACGGCAGCCGACTGCTCGTAGATCTTGCCGCCCAGACGCACGATGGCCGCGGCTTCACCGAGGGCCAGGTTCAGCGGATGAACGTGGCCGCCCTGCATGTCCAGCATGCCGCCAACGTAGGCATCGGAGCCGACTTCGCGACGGATATCAGCAGCGTCGAGCATCTTCAGGTTCTTGTTGCCGTAACGCTCCCAACTGCGCTTTTGCTCGGCGAGACCATTGAGTTGTTTCTTGTTCATCGCTGCGAAGATGCCGCCCGGGCGGTAGTCGCATTTGATGTCGTATTCCTTGATGCGCGAACGGATGATGTCGGCACCTTCGAAGATCATGCTGCCGAGGATTTCTGCAGTCTTGTCGCCGTAGCGCTCTTCGATCACATCGACGTCGCGGCTGTAGGAGTTGACCAGTTGCCCGCCATTGCGACCGCTGGCGCCGTAGCCGACTTTCGCCGCTTCGAGCACGGTCACTTTGTAACCGGCTTCAGTCAGGAACAGCGCCGAGGACAGGCCGGTGTAGCCGGCGCCGATGATGCAGACGTCGCACTCGACCGACTCTTGAAGAACCGGGAAGTCGATGACTTCGTTGCGAGTGGCGGCGTAGTAGCTGTTGACGTGTTGTTGCTTCATTTTATTGTTCTCCGAGGGTCGCTCATCAGAAGCGACCACCGCTGTAGAAAATCAGAGCTTGATCCAGGTCGCTTTCAGCTCGGTGTACTTGTCGAACGCGTGCAGCGATTTGTCGCGACCGTTGCCCGACTGTTTAAAGCCACCGAACGGCGCAGTCATGTCGCCGCCGTCGTACTGGTTGACCCACACGCTGCCGGCACGCAGGCCACGGGCGAAGGTGTGCGCCTTGCTCAGGTTGCTGGTCCAGACGCCGGCGGCGAGGCCGAAGATGCTGTCGTTGGCGATCTGCAGCGCTTCTTCAACGGTGTCGAAGGTGATCAGCGACAGCACCGGGCCGAAGATTTCTTCGCGGGCGATGGTCATCGCGTTGGTCACGCCGTCGAACAGCGCCGGTTGCACGTACAGGCCGCCGGTTTCTTCAAGGGTGCGTTGGCCGCCGGCAATCAGTTCGGCGCCCTGCTCGCGACCGATGCTGATGTAGCGCAGCACGTTGTCCAGTTGACGCTGATCGACCACGGCGCCGACGGTGGTGGCCGGGTCGAGGGCATGCCCCGGTTTCCACGCTTGCAGCGCTTCGACCAGCAGCGGAATGAATTGCTCGCGGATCGAACGCTCGACCAGCAGACGCGAACCGGCGGTGCAGACTTCACCCTGGTTGAACGCGATGGCGCCGGCCGCCGCTTGTGCTGCCGCACGCAAATCCGGTGCGTCGGCAAACACCACGTTGGGACTCTTGCCGCCGGCTTCGAGCCAAACGCGTTTCATGTTGCTTTGGCCGGCATAAATCATCAGTTGCTTGGCAATCGCCGTGGAGCCGGTGAAGGCCAGCACGTCGACATCCATATGCAGCGCCAGCGCCTTGCCAACGGTGTGACCGAAACCTGGCAGAACGTTGAATACGCCTTTCGGAATGCCGGCGTCCAGCGCCAACCGGGCGATGCGGATCGCGGTCAGCGGCGACTTTTCCGAAGGTTTCAGAATGAATGAGTTGCCCGCCGCCAGGGCTGGAGCGAACTTCCAGCTGGCCATGATCAGCGGGAAATTCCACGGCACGATCGCGGCGACCACACCGGACGGTTCGCGGGTCACCAGACCGAGTTGGTCGTGCGGCGTGGCGGCGACTTCGTCGTAGATCTTGTCTATGGCCTCGGCGCTCCAGCGGATCGCGTTGGCGGTCGCCGGGATGTCGATGCTCATCGAGTCGCTGATCGGTTTGCCCATATCGAGGGTTTCCAGCAGCGCCAGTTCTTCCTGGTGTTGCAGGATCAGATCGGCGAAGCGGATCAGGATGCGCTTGCGCTCGGCCGGGGCCTTGTGCGCCCACACGCCGGATTCAAAGGACTGGCGTGCGACTTCGACGGCGAGGTTGGCGTCGGCTTCATCGGTGCTGGCCACGGAGGCGAGGAAACGGCCGTCGACGGGGCTGAGGCATTCGAAGGTGGCGCCGCTGATCGCCGGGCGATATTCACCATTGATGAACGCGCGGGATTCGATGGTCAGGGACTGGAAGCGTTGTTCCCAGTCGTTGCGGGTCGTTGTCATTGTTGTGGCTCGACAAGGGGGAATTGGGGGGTGTCGGGTTGCTGTGTCTGGCTGGAGATGGCTGCCCTCTCCCTAGCCCTCTCCCGGGGGAGAGGGGACCGACCGAAGTGTCTCGGGAGATGCACCGACCTGAACGACCGAGTCGGATATGGATTCGGTAAAAATCGTTCAGGTCGGCGGATTTCCCGAGCATCCCCGGATCAGTCCCCTCTCCCTCTGGGAGAGGGTTAGGGTGAGGGGCTCTTCAGCTTTTGAGGGCCTCAGCCAATCAGACCGTATGCAGATACCAGTTGTACTCAAGGTCAGAGATCGAGTTCTCGAACTCGGCCAGTTCGCTTTCTTTACAAGCGACAAATACATCGATGTACATCGGGTCGATGTAGCGGGCCATGACTTCGCTGTCGTCCAGCTCGCGCAAGGCATCACGCAAGTTGTTCGGCAGGCTCTGTTCGTTCTGCTCGTAGCTGTTGCCTTCGACTGGCGAGCCCGGCTCGATCTGGTTGGTCAGGCCGTGGTGAATACCGGCCAGCACCGAAGCCATCAGCAGGTACGGGTTGGCGTCGGCACCTGCCACACGGTGCTCGATACGCACGGCGTCGGCCGAACCGGTCGGCACACGTACCGCCACGGTACGGTTGTCGATGCCCCAGCTCGGCGAGTTCGGCACGTAGAACTGCGCGCCGAAGCGGCGGTACGAGTTGACGTTCGGGCAGAGGAAGGCCATTTGCGCAGGCAGGGTCTCCAGCACACCGCCGATCGCGTGTCGCAGCGCGGCGTTCTGCTCGGGATCCTCGCTGGCGAAGATGTTGTTGCCTTCTTTGTCCAGGATCGAAATGTGCACGTGCAGACCGTTGCCCGCCTGGCCCGGATACGGCTTGGCCATGAAGGTGGTGTCCATCTCGTGGTCGTAGGCGATGTTCTTCACCAGACGCTTGAGCAGGACCGCGTAGTCGCACGCCTTGATCGGGTCGGAGACGTGATGCAGGTTGACTTCGAACTGCGCCGGGGCGCTTTCCTTGACGATGGCGTCAGCCGGGATGCCCTGCTCTTTCGCACCTTCGAGGATGTCTTGCAGACAGTCGACGTATTCGTCGAGATCGTCGATCAGGTACACCTGAGTCGACACCGGACGCTTGCCGGACACCGGCGAACGTGGCGACTGCGGACGGCCGTTCACGTTGTCCTGGTCGATCAAATAGAACTCCAGTTCGAACGCCGCGCAGATGGTCAGACCCAGTTCGTCGAACTTGCGCACGACGTTGGCCAGCACTTCACGCGGATCGGCGAAGAACGGCTCGCCTTCGATCTCGTGCATGGTCATCAAGAGTTGTGCGGTTGGGCGCTTCTGCCACGGCTCGATGCTCAGGGTGCCCGGGATCGGGTAGCAGATGCGGTCGGCGTCGCCGATGTCCAGACCCAGACCGGTGCTTTCCACCGTAGAACCATTGATGTCCAGCGCGAAGAGAGAGGCCGGCAGGTTGATGCCTTTCTCGTAAACCTTGTGAAGACTGGTGCGCTCGATGCGCTTGCCGCGCACCACACCGTTCATGTCTGCAATCAGAAGGTCGACGTACAAAACCTCAGGATGTTTCTTAAGGAATGCGTTTGCTTCGTTGAGTTGAACGGCACGCAGAGGGACCGACATGATGCACCTATTTAGCTGTTAATTATTATGTTCACCGCTGTTTCGCAGAGCCAGTCAATCCGAAAGGCAAAGTGAAGTCAATAGCGAACACCCGGCCGCTCAGCGTTTATTTTTCGGGCTTTTTTTAACACTCACGTGCCAACGCAGGCGCCACAAGGCCGAAAATCATGAAGATTTGATGAACGGCGTTTAGAATTTTTTACATGGTAGTTGTTAATTAAAATCAACGAGGCTAAGCTCCGGAAAGCTCGTTCAAGTGTCAAACTTCGAGGTGAATAAAAATGGCATTCAAGCCATTGATCGGCGTTACTGCGTGCGTCAAACAGATTGGCCTGCACCCCTATCACATCAGCGGCGACAAATACGTTCGCGCTGTCAGCGTTGCGGCGCTGGGGTTGCCGGTGGTCATTCCTTCCCTTGGCAAACTGACTGAAATCGAAGACCTGCTCGGTCAACTCGACGGTCTGTTGCTGACCGGCTCGCCCTCGAATGTGGAACCCTTCCACTATCAAGGCCCGGCCAGCGCCCCCGGCACGGATCACGATCCGGCACGAGACGCCACTACCCTTCCTCTATTGCGTGCAGCCATTGCGGCGGGCGTTCCGGTGCTCGGCATCTGCCGTGGTTTCCAGGAAATGAACGTGGGCTTCGGCGGCAGCCTGCATCAGAAGGTGCACGAGCTGCCGGGCATGCTCGATCACCGCGAAGCCGACAGTCCGGACCTGGCCGTGCAGTACGCACCGGCGCATGCCGTCACCGTGCTGGCAGGTGGCGTGTTCGAAGCGCTGGAGTTGCCGGGCGAATTCCAGGTCAACTCGATCCACAGTCAGGGCATCGACCGCCTCGCTCCCGGCCTGCGTGCCGAAGCCGTGGCGCCGGATGGCCTGATCGAGGCGGTCTCGGTCGAACACAGCCCGACTTTTGCCCTCGGCGTGCAATGGCACCCGGAATGGCAGGTGCTGGACAACCCGAACTACCTGCGGATTTTCCAGGCGTTCGGCGAAGCCTGCCGGCAACGGGCGGCGCGACGCAACCAGCGCTGAATCAACCCAGGATTTCAAAACTGTTTACTGCCCCCACGGGGTCGGCGGCTGCGCGTGTGCGCATCCGTCATCCGTGAAAACAACAAACCGCAATAACAACAAGTACGACCCAGGCAGCCAGGACGGCGGCGCCGACCAAGCCGGATCGGTATGAGCAGTGCCCGTCAGGACAACGCAAAACCTTGTGGGAGCGGGCTTGCTCGCGAAAGCGGTGCGTCAGGCAATAACGCTGTCGACTGACACGACGCCTTCGCGAGCAAGCCCGCTCCCACAGGGGATGTGATCCGACAGGAAATGCGCTTACAGCTCTGCAATCCACTTTTAAGCCCGGCCACGTTGGCCGAGCGAACGAAACCTGTTGGGAGTTTCACATGGCAAACGCCTCCAGCACTTACCGGAAGGCACTTGAAGGCCATCAGCAACCGAAAAAGGTTCTGGTGAAAGTCGATCGTGTCACCAAGAAGTTCGACGAAACCACGGCAGTGGATGATGTGTCCCTGGAGATCCATCAGGGCGAAATCTTTGCCCTGCTCGGCGGCTCCGGTTCGGGCAAATCGACCCTGCTGCGCATGCTCGCCGGTTTCGAGCGCCCGACTGAAGGGCGGATTCTGCTCGACGGCGTGGACATCACCGACATGCCGCCGTACGAGCGGCCGATCAACATGATGTTCCAGTCCTACGCGCTGTTCCCGCACATGACGGTGGCGCAGAACATTGCCTTCGGCCTCAAGCAGGACCGTTTGCCGGCCAGCGAAATCGACGCCCGCGTCGATGAAATGCTGCGCCTTGTACACATGACCCAATACGCCAAACGCAAACCGCACCAGTTGTCCGGCGGCCAGCGTCAGCGCGTCGCCCTCGCCCGCTCCCTGGCCAAGCGTCCGAAGCTGCTGTTGCTCGACGAACCGATGGGCGCACTGGATAAAAAGCTGCGTTCGCAGATGCAACTGGAGCTGGTGCAGATCATCGAGCGCGTCGGCGTGACCTGCGTGATGGTGACCCACGACCAGGAAGAGGCCATGACCATGGCCGAGCGCATCGCGATCATGCACCTGGGCTGGATCGCGCAGATCGGCAGCCCGGTGGACATCTATGAAGCGCCGGTCAGCCGCATGGTCTGCGAATTCATCGGCAACGTGAACGCCTTCGACGGCACCGTGGTGGAAGACCTTGAAGGTCACGCGATCATTCACAGCCCGGACTTGCAGCAGAAGATCTACGTCGGCCACGGCGTCAGCACCTCGGTGCAGGACAAGTCGATCACCTACGCGATCCGCCCGGAAAAAATGCTCGTCAGCACCCTCAAGCCAGAGACCCGCTACAACTGGTCCGAAGGCAAAGTGCATGACATCGCCTACCTCGGCGGCCACTCGGTGTTCTACGTCGAGCTGCCTGGCGGCAAGATCGTCCAGTCGTTCATGGCCAACGCCGAACGCCGTGGCGCGCGTCCGACCTGGGACGACAAGGTTTACGTGTGGTGGGAAGACGACAGCGGCGTGGTACTGCGCTCATGAGAACCTTCAATCAGCAATTCCTGCGCTTGGTGCCCAGCGGGCGAAAACTCGTCATTGGCATCCCGTTCATCTGGCTGTTCCTGTTCTTCATGCTGCCGTTCTTCCTGGTGATGAAGATCAGTTTCTCGGAAGCTGCGCTGTCGATCCCGCCGTACACGGAGATCTACACCTACGCCGAACAGAAATTCCAGCTGATGCTCAACATCGGCAACTACACCATGCTCGGCGAAGACGAGTTGTACCTGTCGGCCTACCTCGGTTCGCTGAAGGTTGCAGCGCTGAGCACGCTGATGTGCCTGGTGATCGGTTTCCCGATGGCGTATGCGATCACCAAGGCGAGCAAGGAAGCGCAAAACGTCCTGCTGTTGTTGATCATGATGCCGACCTGGACCGCGATTCTGATCCGCGTTTACGCGTGGATGGGCATCCTCAGCAACAACGGTCTGCTCAACGCGTTTCTGATGTGGACGGGGCTCACCGATCACCCGATCGAGATCCTCAACACCAACACGGCCGTGTATATCGGCGTGGTCTACGCCTACCTGCCGTTCATGGTGCTGCCGCTGTACGCCAACCTCGTCAAGCACGATGGCAGCCTGCTGGAAGCCGCGTCGGACCTGGGCTCGAGCAACTTCAACAACTTCTGGAAAATCACCGTGCCGCTGGCCAAGAACGGGATCATCGCTGGCTGCATGCTGGTGTTCATTCCGGTGGTCGGTGAGTTCGTGATTCCGGAACTGCTGGGTGGCCCTGAGACGCTGATGATCGGTCGCGTGCTGTGGCAAGAGTTCTTCAATAACCGCGACTGGCCGGTGGCGTCTGCCCTGGCGGTGGTGATGCTGTTGATCCTGATTGTGCCGATTCTGCTGTTCAACCGCAGTCAGGCCAAAGAGATGGAGGCACGGGGATGAAACGCTTCGGTTTTTCCAAGTTCATGTTGATCTTCGGCCTGATGTTCATTTATCTGCCGATGCTGATCCTGGTGATCTACTCGTTCAACGCCTCCAAACTGGTGACGGTGTGGGGCGGCTGGTCGGTGAAGTGGTACGTCGGCCTGCTCGACAACACGCAACTGATGGGCTCGGTGGTGCGCTCGCTGGAAATCGCCTGCTACACCGCGATTGCTGCCGTTGCGCTGGGCACCCTCGCCGCTTTCGTTCTGACTCGGGTCACGCGCTTCAAGGGTCGCACGCTGTTCGGTGGTCTGGTGACCGCGCCGCTGGTGATGCCGGAAGTAATCACCGGTCTGTCGCTGTTGCTGCTGTTCGTGGCCATGGCGCAGTTGATCGGCTGGCCGCAGGAGCGTGGCATCGTCACCATCTGGATCGCCCACACCACGTTTTGTGCCGCCTATGTGGCGGTGGTAGTCTCCGCCCGCCTGCGTGAACTGGATCTGTCGATCGAAGAAGCCGCGATGGATCTGGGAGCCAAGCCGTTCAAGGTGTTTTTCCTGATCACCATTCCGATGATCGCGCCGTCGCTGGCAGCGGGCGGGATGATGTCGTTCGCCCTGTCGCTGGATGACCTGGTGCTGGCGAGCTTCGTTTCCGGCCCAGGCTCGACAACGTTGCCGATGGAAGTGTTCTCGGCGGTGCGTCTGGGTGTGAAGCCTGAGATCAACGCCGTGGCCAGCCTGATTCTGCTGGCGGTGTCGCTGGTGACCTTCCTGGTCTGGTACTTCGGCCGCAAAGCGGAAGCCAACCGCAAACGGGCGATTCAGGAAGCGATGGATCAGACGGCGAATGAGTCGTGGCAGCAGCCTGCAGCGGCGACTGCCTGACTTGATGAAGATCTGATGTGGTGAGAGGGGTTTTGTGGTGAGGGGATTTATCCCCGATGGGTCGCGAAGCGGCCCCGGCAGGTCTAGCTGAAAACCGAGTACTCAGGTTTTGCGACTGCTTCGCAGCCGATCGGGGATAAATCCCCTCGCCACAGAAGCTGATTCACCACAGATTTACTGCAGTTCAGATTTGTGTTTTTGAATAAAAAGAATGGAGTTTCACCGATGAAAATGTTTGGCAGGACTCTGCTGACACTGTCCTTAATGGGCGCAATCGCCACGGGCGTCCAGGCCAACGACAAGGTGCTGCGTGTTTACAACTGGTCCGATTACATCGCGCCGGACACCGTCAAGAAATTCGAAGACGAGACCGGCATCCAGGTGACCTACGACGTGTTCGACAGCAACGAGACCCTCGAGGCACGTTTGCTGGCGGGCAAATCCGGTTATGACATCGTCGTGCCGTCCAACAGTTTCCTGGCCAAGCAGATCAAGGCCGGGGTCTATCAGCCGCTGGACAAATCGAAGCTGTCGAACTGGAAGAACCTCAACCCGGTGCTGTTGAAAAACGCCTCCGCCAGTGATCCGGACAACGCCCACGCGTTCCCGTACATGTGGGGCTCGATCGGCATCGGCTACAACCCGGACAAGGTCAAGGAAGTGCTCGGCGCCAACGCCCCGACCAACTCCTGGGACCTGCTGTTCAAGCCGCAAAACGCTGAAAAGCTGAAAGCCTGCGGCATCAGTTTCCTCGACTCGCCGACCGAAATGATCCCGGCCGCCCTGCACTATCTGGGCTACCCGGTGAACGACAAGGACAAGGCGCACATCCTCGAAGCCGAAGCGCTGTTCATGAAGATCCGTCCGTACGTGGCGTACTTCCATTCCTCGAAGTACATCTCGGACCTGGCCAACGGCAACATCTGCGTGGCGGTCGGTTACTCCGGTGACGTGCTGCAGGCCAAGGCCCGCGCCGTGGAAGCCGGCAACAAGGTGAAGATCGACTACAGCATTCCGAAGGAAGGCGCCGGCAGTTTCTATGACATGGTCGCGATCCCGCGTGATGCCGCGAACGTCGACAACGCCTACCTGTTCATGAACTTCCTGATGCGCCCGGACATCATTGCCGAGATCACCAACAGCAACGGCTACAGCAACGCCAACTCGGCCGCCACGCCACTGGTGGACGAAGCGATCCGCAACGACCCGGGCTCGTACCCGTCGCAAGCGGTGATGGCAACGTTGTACGCGGTGCCGGATCAACCGATCGCCACGCAGCGGATCATGACCCGAGGCTGGACCCGGGTGAAGCTCGGCAAGTAACCGAATCCCCCTGTGGGAGCGGCGGTGCGACGATTCGACTTGCTCGCGAAAGCAGTGTGCCAGTCAATGAACAGGCTGGCTGTGCCAACCAATAACACCGGCGAATAACCCTGTAGGAGTGAGCCTGCTCGCGATGGCGGTATGTCAGGCAGCAATGATGCTGAATGTGCCGACGTCATCGCGAGCAGGCTCACTCCCACAGTGGGTCGATGTTGTGACACAAAGAACTAATGATTTCCCGTTCACGCAGCGCCTTACCACCGCTGCACCCTGCAATGAACGGCCTCACCTGGCTTCCTCGGCTCAGGTGAATTTCAGGCGCCCTCGGGCGCCTTTTTTGTGCGCTCAATTCAGCGGCCAATCCTGCAGGATCCGGTAGCGCCCCTTGTGCGACTCGAACAGGGCAAAGCGCTCGGCACGCAGGAAAAACTCCGGCGGTGTGGCGGATTCCGGCTCCGCTGCGCGGTAGTCCCGGGCCAGGGTCAGGTGCGGGCGAAACTCGCGCGGCGACTCTTCGAAGCCGAACGGCAGCATCGCCTGTTCCAGCGCATACACCAGGCGCAACAACGCCGGAGGTGCCTGCTCGGGTGCAAGGGAGAGGATCCCGGCGCGATGCCAGACCTGCAGGCGATCCAGCGCAATCTTCAACGTTTCACCCGGCGTGCGCACCTTGCCAGCGGCCTCGCAGACTTCATTGATCTGCGCCAGCGGCACACCACCGAGGAACAGTAGCGTCAGGTGAAAGTTGTCCGCCGGCACCGGTTTGCCTGCCCTCAGCCCCAGGTCGCCGCGCCACTGAGCAATCGCCTTGCGTTGCGGTGGCGGGCAGTCGAGGGCGAAAAACAGTCGCTTGAACGGTTCATCCCTACGCGCGTCATCGGTCATCGCCCTGCTCCTTCGCTCGTTGATCGGCCGATTCTACACAGCCTTCTCTGACGACTCGCGACACCCGGCTATAGTTCAAGGATTGCCATCGAACCGGAGGCCGCCATGCGCGAGATCCTCAGCAAAGAACCGTGGTGGGCCCGACCACCGAACCCCGGGCAGGATGAAACCGAGCTGGAATGGGGCTGGCTGGTGCATTACAGCGAAGGTGAACCGCGCTTCGAATTCGTCCGCGAACGGCCGACGGAGGAAGAAATCCGCAACCGCAAAAGCTGCCGGATTACCCCGTCTTCAGACTGACCACAATCCCTTGTGGGAGCGGCGGTGCGACAATTCGACTTGCCCGCGAAGAGGTCGGCACGGCCAGCATTTTCAGCGGCTGACACTCAGCCATCGCGAGCAAGCCCGCTCCCACACAGTTTTGCAGGATGACGACGATTGTGGGCACGCTACACATCCCCTCTGGGAGCGAGCCTGCTCGCGAAGAGGTCGGCACGGCCAGCATCTTCAGCGGCTGACACACAGCCATCGCGGGCAGGCTCACTCCTACACGGAATCTGCTGAATTTCAGGATTCAAGAATGTCTTTGAAGCCGCCAAAGATCATGCGCTGACCATCAAACCCCATCGGGTTGACGTCCGGTTGCATGCGCGGGTCTTCCATCATTCTGGCCATGCCGGCATCGCGGGTGGCTTTGTCTGGCCAGATCAGCCAGCCGGACGCAACCGTCTCGCCTTCCTTGAGTTTTACCGCCAACGGGAATGACGTGACTTTGCCCTCCGGCACGTCATCGCCCCAGCACTGGACCACATCCTTCGCACCGTATTCCTTGAACAACCTGGCGGCGATCTCACAGTGTTTTTTGTATTGTTCACGATTGGCATTCGGCACAGGTGCTACAAAAATATCGATATAAGCCATGATCATTCTCCTTGCACGTTGGGTTCGATCTGCTGAGTAGTCGATTGCGGCGGCCGCCATTCGACACGATTCGTACCCATCCCGACCGACGGTTGTTCGCCCCCGCCAAGACTGCCTTCGACCTGCCTGGCAATATGCAACGTACCGGCCATGACCCCGGTGGTCGGGTTCTGCAGCAGTTTCGCCCAGGCCTTGTCGAAGGTGCTGCCCAGGCTGCTGCGAATCAGCGCTTCGCTGTCGGGTCGGTCACTGGCCTGGATGATCGCGCGAATGCCCGCCACGCCGATCGAAATTACCCCGCCGACCAGCTTGCCCGCCGCAGCCGCCACGGCACTGGCCGCACCGCGCGGGGCCATTTCCGCTTCCATTCGCTGGCTGGCGCGTTTGGCCACCGGTGCCATGCCGGCGTCGGTCGAGGCGATGCCCTTGCTCCCGCCTTCGGTGTGGATCTTGTCGATCAGCGCGGCGTACGCCGGCAACGTGTTCAGCGGTTCGGTGCTGATGATCTGATACAGCGACGCATCCCGCGCCGGCGGCGGCCCCAGGGCGATGGCCGGGACTTTCTGCAAGTGCCCGTTGAGCTGAGCCACCGGCAAGCCATAGCGCTGGGCGATGAGCGGTATCTGCTGGGCCATCAGTTGCGCGTAGAACGCCGTGGCCTGGCCGAGGATCGCATCCGGATCGATCTCCACCGCGACCGGTGCCAGCACTCTTTCCTGATATTGCTCAAGCAGATAGCTCGCCAGGCGCTTGGCCGACGCATCCTGTTCACCGCCGGCATTGATCGTGTACCAACTGACCTTCATCGACAGCCATTCCTGGGTCCAGTAGCTGCTGAACCACGGAATGAAATTTTCTTCAGTTTGCTGATAGACGCGAGTGCGCCAATGTTCCATCGAGCCCCGGGCGAATAGCTTGACCTGCTCGGTGGACTGCTGCGAGGCGCTGACGATGTCCCGGTCGATCTGCTGCCAGGTCGCCGGCGACACCACCACAGCCGGTGGCGCCACCGGGGCCCGTACCGAGGAGGCGCAACCAGCCAGCAGCAACAGTGCGGCGACGCTCAGTGCACGCAGGTTCACGGTGGTGGAGTCCTTGAATGGAAGAAAACAGATTTGAGTATAGGTGCGCGGGTTGGGCCGTTTGTCGGTTGCGACCGGATTGGCCGCTTCGCGAGCAAGCTCGCTCCCACCATGAAATGCGTCCCCCTGTGGGAGCGGGCTTGCTCGCGAAAGCGGTGTGTCAGGCAACAACGATGTCGACTGAAACGACGCATTCGCGAGCAAGCCCGCTCCCACACGGGGAGGCATCAACCATCAACGCCGTCGATATACACCATCGCCACGATTGCCTTTCACACGCCAGCCGGCAGAGGCACGATTGACCTATCCGAGACGCAACGAGGAGTACACATCATGATTCACACCATCGCACTCTCCGTGAGTTTCCCGGTGTTCGGCAGCAACTATTACAAACAGCACGTGGTGTCGCGCAAGGCGCAAGCACTGGTGTTCAACGAAGATTTCGACGATCTGCTGATGCCCGCTGCGAGCAATCACTTCAGTAATGAAGTGGTTGGTATCAACGATCAGTTCCGTTTTCTGAGCGACATACTCGCCACCCATTTGCTGGATCTCGAGGCCTCTGCGCCTGCGCATTCCAGCGTCCGGGCGAGCGCTCATTTTTAATCGACGAGGGCGCTCCCGTTGCGGGAACGCCCTCTTGATACTCAATCAATCATCGTCGCGATCACGGTAGTGACGGCGTCCGTCGCGTCGACCATCATCACGGTCATCCCAGCGCCGATCATGGTCGTAATAACGCCCGTGATCGCGGTCGTAATGCCGCCCATGGCGGTAGTCATCATCAAAGTCCGCCACACAGCCAGCCAGCAAAACGGCGGCGGTCACGGTCAGCAGCATCGTTGTAGCGTGCTTCATTCAACACTTCCCTAAAACCAAGGTCTTGACGACGGAACGGCTGTCACTGCCCACGCCTTCAGGACGCAGTGCGCGCAGCCGCAGATACGACCGGGTAAACGGACTTTGATTCACTGACCGACCACGACCGTTGATCGGCCCGCCGTCCGCCCCCGGACAGCGGCGTAATGCCACCTATACTGCTGGTTACCGACTCCCACGCAATGGATCTGCGCCTCGATAACAACAAGCAGAGGTGGACCATGGTCTGGCAGCAAATCTACGACCCGTTCGGCAATCCGCTGATCTCTACGCTCATGGCCGCCACCCCGGTGGTGGTGATGCTCGTGGCGCTCGCGTTCTTTCACGTCAAGGCGCATCTGGCCGCCCTGCTCGCCCTGGCTTCGGCGTTGCTGATTTCGATCTTCGCCTTCGGCATGCCGGCCAGCATGGCCGGCTCGGCAGCGTTGTTCGGCGCGGCCAATGGCTTGCTGCCGATCGGCTGGATCGTGCTCAACATCATCTTTCTGCACCGCCTGACCACCGAGAACGGCTCGTTCAAAGTGCTGCAGGATTCCCTGGCGCGGATCACCGATGACCGCCGTTTGCAGTTGCTGCTGATCGCCTTCTGTTTCGGCGCATTTTTCGAGGGCGCGGCCGGGTTCGGTACGCCGGTGGCCGTGACCGGGGCGATTCTGATCGGCCTCGGCTTTTCGCCGTTGGCCGCGTCGGGCCTGGCGTTGATTGCCAACACCGCACCGGTGGCGTTCGGCGCGCTCGGCACGCCGATCATCACCCTGGCCAAGGTCACCGGGCTGGATGAGATGGAGTTGTCGATGATGGTTGGTCGGCAGCTGCCATTTTTCTCGGTACTGGTGCCGTTCTGGCTGATCTGGGCATTTGCCGGGTGGCGCAAGATGCTGGAGATCTGGCCGGCGATTCTGGTGGCCGGAGTCAGCTTCGCGGTGCCGCAATTCCTGGTGTCGAACTACCATGGGCCGATGCTGGTGGACGTGATCGCCGCACTGATTTCGATGGCCTGCCTGACCCTGTTTCTGCGGGTCTGGAAACCGGCGACGGTGTACACCTCGGCCGCCCTGTCAGGCCGCGTCGACAACTCCCGGGTCGAGGAAGAAAAAGTCACCGCCAGTGCCACCTTCAGCGATCAAGCACGCCCGGCGGTGATGCGCGCGTGGATGCCATGGATCATCCTCACCGTGTTCGTGTTTGCCTGGGGCACCCAGGGCTTCAAGAACATCTTCGACGTGCGCCCGGCGCTGGACCCGGTAACGCATTCCGTCAAACTTGATCCGCAAGGTAAACCGCTGAGCGAGGCCAATCCGATTTTCTCGCCGGCGCTGACCTTCACCACTCTGCATCTGCAAGTGCAGAAAGTCCCGCCGGTGGTGCCGGCACCGAAAGCCGAAGAAGCGATCTACAAGTTCACCTGGTTCACCGCCACCGGCAGCGGCATTCTGCTGGCGGCGATTGTCGGCGGGTTGCTGATGGGCTATTCGATCCCGCAGTTGATCAAGCAGTACCTGCGTACGTTGTGGGTGGTGCGGTTTTCGCTGATCACTATTGCCGCGATGCTGGCACTGGGGTTCCTCACGCGTTATTCCGGACTGGACGCCACCATGGGCCTGGCGTTCGCGGCGACCGGGGTGTTCTACCCGATGTTCGGCACCCTGCTCGGCTGGCTCGGCGTGGCATTGACCGGCTCGGACACGGCCTCGAACGTGCTGTTCGGCGGGCTGCAACGGGTGACCTCGGAACAGTTGGGCATCAGCCCTGTTTTGATGGCGGCGGCCAACAGTTCCGGCGGGGTGATGGGCAAAATGGTCGATGCGCAATCGATCGTGGTCGCCTCCACCGCGACCCGCTGGTATGGGCATGAGGGTGAGATTCTGCGCTACGTGTTCTTCCACTCGATTGTGCTGGCGGTGCTGGTGGGCGGGCTGGTGACGCTGCAGGCGTATGTGGCGCCGTTTACGCATATGGTGGTTGGCGGACATTGAGATCGGTAATGAGGGACTCTTCGCGAGCAGGCTCGCTCCCACATTTGGAATGCATGTCCCCTGTGGGAGCGAGCCTGCTCGCGAAAGCGGCATGCCATTCAACCAAAAACTGCCTGACCCTCCGACTTTGGTAGCAAGCCCTCCCCCACAATATGGCTCAGCGTCGTTTAGCAGATTAATGAACCCTGCGCATAACTCTATAGCGCAAATCCGCAAAAACCTTTTCCCCTCCGCGCAGGTCATTCCAAGAACGAGACCGGCAACCATGCCGGCGCGCCCGAGCGGGCCTTTGTACCCCTGCCGTCCTGATTCAGCCAGAGAGGGATCGAAGCATGACGATTTCCCGACGTAGATTCCTGATCCTCGGTGCCGTGACCGCCACGGCCTTCGCGATGCCGCCGTTCATCAGCCTCAAGGCCTACGCGGCCAACCTGGAGCAACCTGCCATGAGCAAAGTGACGATTCAAGTCAACGGAAAGCCGCAGGCCCTTGATGTCGACAACCGCACCACCCTGCTCGACGCCCTGCGCGAGCACCTGCACCTGACCGGCAGCAAAAAAGGCTGCGACCACGGCCAGTGCGGTGCCTGCACAGTGATCGCCGGTGGCCGGCGGATCAACGCCTGCCTGACCCTGGCGGTGATGCACGAAGGCAGCGCGATCACCACCATCGAAGGCCTAGGCATGCCCGACAATCTGCACCCGATGCAGGCCGCGTTCATCAAGCACGACGGATATCAGTGCGGCTATTGCACGCCAGGGCAGATCTGCTCGGCGGTGGCAGTGCTCAAGGAAATCCGCGAGGGCATTCCCAGCCACGTCAGCCCCAGCCTGACCGACGCGCCGCAACTGATCGCCAGCGAATTCCAGGAGCGCATGAGCGGCAATATCTGCCGCTGCGGCGCCTACTCCAACATCATCGAAGCGATCACTGAAGTCGCGGAGGTGCCGGTATGAGACCGTTCAACTACAGCCGCGCCGACTCTCCCGCCGCAGCGGCCGCACAAGCGGCGCAGGTCGAAGGCGCGAAGTTCATCGCCGGCGGCACCAACCTGCTGGACCTGATGAAACTCGACATCGAAACCCCGCTGCACCTGATCGACATCAACCACCTCGGTCTTGATCAAATCGAAGCCACACCCGAAGGCGGATTGCGCATCGGCGCGCTGGTGCGCAACACCGATCTGGCCGCCGACAGCCGCGTGCGCAAGGACTACGCCCTGCTCTCCCGCGCCTTGCTCGCCGGGGCCTCCGGCCAGTTGCGCAACATGGCGAGCACCGCCGGCAACCTGTTGCAACGCACCCGCTGCGCCTACTTTTATGACGTCAATCAGGCCTGCAACAAACGTCAGCCCGGCAGTGGTTGCGCAGCGATTGGCGGGGTCAGTCGGCAACTGGGGCTGATCGGCGTCAGCGACGCCTGCATCGCCACTCATCCCAGCGATATGGCGATTGCGATGCGCGCCCTCGATGCGCAGATAGAAACGGTCAAACCCGACGGCAGCACCCGCAGCATCGCCATCGCCGAATTCCATCGACTGCCGGGTAACACGCCGAACATCGAAACCAGCCTCACGCCCGGCGAGTTCATCACTTCGGTAACCCTGCCCGCCCCGGTCGGCGGCACGCACATTTATCACAAGGTCCGCGATCGTTCGTCCTACGCCTTCGCACTGGTATCGGTCGGCCTGATCCTGCAAAAGGACGGCAGTGGCCGCGTGGCAGTCGGCGGTATTGCACCGAAACCGTGGCGGGTCGAAGACGCCGACGCGTTGCTGCCCAAAGGCGCCAAAGCCGTGAGCGAACGCCTGCTCGATGGAGCCACGCCGACCCACGACAACCAATTCAAACTGACCCTGGTCGAGCGCACGCTCGGCTCGGTGTTGGCGCAAGCGAGGGATGAAGCATGAAGTTCGACACGCCCGCCACCACCAACCCGATCGACCAACTGAAGGTGATCGGCAAACCCACCGACCGCATCGAAGGCCCGCTGAAAACCAGCGGCCAGGCGCCGTATGCCTATGAGCAGCACGAGGCCGTGGCGAATCAGGCTTACGGTTTCATGGTCGGCTCGGCCATCGCCAAGGGCCGTATCAGCCACATCGATCTTGACGCCGCCGAAGCCGCGCCCGGCGTGCTCGTGATCGTCACCGCCGCTAATGCCGGCAAACTCGGCAAGGGCCAATACAACGCGGCGCCGCTGCTCGCCGTGCCCGAGGTGCAGCACTATCACCAGGCAGTGGCGCTGGTAGTCGCCGAGACTTTCGAACAGGCCCGCGCTGCGGCGCAATTGGTCAAGGTCGATTACGTCACGGCCAAAGGCGAGTTCGAGCTGGCCAACGTGCGCGACCAGGGTGTCGAAGACGACGAGTTGCCCGACGTCACCCACGGCGATTTCGACAAGGCCTTCGCCGCCGCGCCGGTGCAGTTCGACCAGACCTACACCACTCCCGACCAGACCCACGCGATGATGGAGCCGCACGCGACGCTGGCCGCATGGAAAGGTGATCATCTGACCTTGTGGACCTCCAATCAGATGATCGCCTGGAGCGTCGGCGACGTCGCCACTACCCTTGGCCTGCCCAAGGAAAATGTGCGCCTGATCTCGCCGTACATTGGCGGCGGCTTCGGCGGCAAACTGTTCATTCGTGCCGACGCGATCCTCGCCGCCCTCGGTGCGCGCCTGGCCAACCGCCCGGTGAAAGTCGCCCTCGCCCGCCCGCAAATGGCCAACAACACCACCCACCGCCCGGCCACGATCCAGCGCATTCGGATGGGCGCCACGGCGGACGGCAAGCTCAGCGCCATCGCTCACGAAGGCTGGTCGGGCAACCTCAAGGACGGCAAGGTTGAAGTCGCCGCGCAACCGAGCCAGCTGCTTTATGCCGGGGAAAATCGCCGGGTAACCATGCGCCGGGCGCCACTGGATCTGCCCGAGGGCAACTCCATGCGCGCGCCGGGTGAAGCGCCGGGGCTGATGGCGCTGGAAATCGCCATGGACGAAATGGCCGAGCAGCTCAAACTCGACCCGGTGCAGTTCCGCATCCTCAATGACACGCAGGTTGATCCGGTGAAAACCGAGCGCCCGTTTTCCCAGCGACGCCTGATCGAATGCTTGCAGACCGGTGCCGAGAAATTCGGCTGGAACCAGCGCAATGCTAGTCCCGGCAGCCGTCGCGAAGGTCGCTGGCTGATCGGCATGGGCGTCGCTGCGGCGTTTCGCAACAACCTGCTGCTGAAGTCCGGCGCCCGAGTGCGGCTGGAGTGCGACGGCAAGATCACGGTGGAAACCGACATGACCGACATCGGCACCGGCAGCTACACCGTCATCGCCCAGACCGCAGCCGAGATGATGGGTGTGGACCTGGCGGACGTCACCGTGCATCTGGGTGATTCGAGCTTTCCGGTATCGTCCGGCTCAGGTGGCCAGTTCGGCGGCAACTGCTCGACTGCCGGGGTGTATGCCGCGTGCATGAAACTGCGCGAAGCGGTGGCGACGAAGCTGGGCATGAGCGGTGGTGACGTCGAGTTTGCCGACGGTCAAGTCCGCGCTGGCGGCAAGGCCCTGCCGCTGCGTGATGCGGCAAAAGATGGCGTGGTCGAGGCAGAGGACAGCATCGAATTCGCCGACCTCGCCAAGCAGTACCAGCAGTCGACCTTCGGCGCGCATTTCGTTGAAGTTGCGGTGGATGCAGCGACCGGCGAAGTTCGCGTGCGGCGCATGCTCGCCGTATGCGCAGCGGGACGGATTCTCAACCCGAAAGCCGCGCGCAGCCAGGTGATCGGCGCGATGACCATGGGCGTCGGTGCGGCGTTGATGGAAGAGCTGGCGGTGGACAAACGGCTGGGCTTTTTCGTCAATCATGACCTCGCCGGATACGAGGTGCCGGTGCACGCCGACATTCCACATCAAGAGGTGATTTTCCTCGACGAAACCGATCCGATTTCATCGCCGATGAAAGCCAAGGGTGTGGGTGAACTGGGGATTTGCGGCGTGAGCGCGGCGGTGGCGAATGCGATCTACAACGCCACCGGGGCGCGGGTGCGCGAGTATCCGATCACGCTGGACAAGATTCTCTCTTCCTTGCCGGAGATGATCTAGTCATCTGCACATCCAAGCCCTCTCCCCGAGCGATATGGGGTGAGGGCTTCGGTAGCGCACCAGCATGGGGTGCTAGGGGTCGAGGATGCGAAAGTTACTCCGATCTTGGATATTGTGCCTCACTCACCTGCTCCATCCAGTCCACTACTTTGCCATCCAGCACTTCGGCAATTGCAATGTGGGTCATCGCCGTGTTCGGTGCAGCTCCGTGCCAATGCTTGGCGCCGGGAGCGATCCACACGGTATCGCCAGGACGGATCTCGCGAACCGGTTGCCCCCACTCCTGCACAAAACCGGCCCCGGCGGTGACGATCAACGTCTGCCCCAACGGATGGGTATGCCACGCGGTGCGTGCACCCGGCTCGAACGTCACCGTGGCACCGCTGACTCGCGCCGCATCACTGCCCTTGAACGGCGCGTCGACACGCACAGTGCCGGTAAACCAGTCTGCCGGGCCTTTGGCCGAGGGTTGCGAGCCGTTGGCGGTGACGGTGACGCGTGGGGGTTCGTTGGCCTGGGCCTCGCCCGCGAGTAAGGACAGGGGCAATGCGGAAGCGGCAATCGGGTTCATGGCGGTGGTCTCCGGTGAGCAATAACCGCACTTTACCGAGCTGAACTGTTCGGATAATCGACTAGAATTTGAAAAAACTTATGCGGGACACTCATCAATGCTTCGCGAAAACGCCAGTGACCTGCTCGCCTTCCTCGCCGTGGCCCGCGAGCGCAGTTTCACCAAAGCTGCGGCCAAACTCGGCGTCTCGCAATCGGCGCTCAGCCATACCATCCGTGCGCTGGAAGCGCGCCTGGGCCTGCGCCTGCTGACCCGCACCACGCGCAGCGTCTCGCCCACCGAGGCCGGCGAACATCTGTTGCAAACGATCGGCCCGCGCTTCGAAGAAATCGAACTGGAACTGGCGGCCCTGAGCAGCCTGCGCGAAACCCCGGCAGGCCGCATCCGCATCAGCGCCACCGACCACTCACTGAACTGGCTGCTGCGGCCGGTGCTCAAGGCGTTTCTGCCGAAATATCCGGACATCGCCGTGGAGGTGTCTTGCGACTACGGTTTCGTCGACATCGCCGGGCAGGGTTTCGACGCCGGCATACGCCTGGGCGAAGACGTGGCGCAAGGCATGATCGCTACCCGCATCGGCCCGGACATGCGCATGGCGGTGGTCGGCTCGCCCGCTTATTTCGCCAGCCGCTCGCGGCCGCAATCGCCGAGAGATTTGACTGACCACGCCTGCAACAATCTGCGCCTGCCGACCAACGGAGGGCTGTATTCCTGGGAGTTCGAAAAGAACGGCGAAAGCCTCAAGGTGCGCGTGTCCGGGCAAGTCACCCTGAATGGCGTGTACCCGCTGCTCGACGCCGCACTCGACGGTTTCGGCCTCAGCTACATCCCGGAAAACATCGTCGCACCGCACCTGGCCGAAGGGCGTTTGGTGCAAGTGCTGGCAGACTGGTGCCCGACGTTTGCCGGCTATCACCTGTACTACCCGAGCCGACGGCAGGCAGCGCCGGCGTTTGCGCTGTTGCTGGAGGCGTTGCGTTATCGCGCGCAAACGCTTAGCCCAGCAGCGCAATCAACTGATGCCGCTGCGCATCGGTGAGCATCGGCCCGAACCCGGCGCCGGCGTTATCGGCCATGTAGCGCGGATTGCCGGTGCCGGGAATCACGCAGGTCACCGCCGGGTGCGACAGCAGGAATTTCAGCGCCAGTTGCGGCCAGCTGCTGACCTGCACATCCGAGACCCAGGCTGGCAATGGCTTGCCCTTGAGTCGAGTCAGCAACCCACCGCCGCCGAACGGTCGATTGCAGATCACCGCGACCCCGCGTTCGCGGCACAGCGGCAGGATGCGTTTTTCCACGCCACGGTCATCGAGAGCGTAGTTGATTTGCAGGAAGTCGAGCTGTTCGGCCTTCAGTACCGCCTCGACTTCGTCGTAGGCCGAAGGCGTGTAATGGGTGATGCCGATGTAGCGGATGCGGCCCTGTTCTTTCCATTCGCGCAGGGTCGGCAGATGAGTCTGCCAGTCCAGCAGATTATGGATCTGCATCAGGTCGATGCGTTCAGTACGCAGCAGACGGAAGGATTGTTCCATCTGCGCGATGCCCTCCTTGCGTCCGCGTGTCCATACCTTGGTCGCCAGAAACGCGGGTGAACGCGGTTCGTGGATCGACAGCAACTCGCCGGTGGTTTGCTCGGCGCGGCCGTACATCGGTGAGTTGTCGATCAGCGTTCCGCCCTTTCTGAACAACTCGTCGAGCACCGCTGGCAGTTGTTTATAGGCGGTTTCGCCGGGCGCTACGTCAAAGCCGCGATAAGTGCCCAGGCCCACCATGGGCAGCAACTCGACGCTTGAGGGGATGGCGCGGGTCTGCATGGTCTGGTCTCCTGCCTGGCTCGGCGAAGTGGCAGTCGGCGCGGCACTGGCCAACGCTCGGTCAAAGGTCAGGACCGCCGAAACCCCGGCAGCCAGCGTAAGCAATCGGCGACGGGAGCAACCCTCAGTGTGGCTCATGCTGGTTCCCCTGCTGCGTGAATCTGTTGCACGTTGTGTTCAACAGCGGCCACCGTGTACCGCTCGGCTACACTGCGACTGCGAACACCCGCGCCCCGCTAAAGTTAGCCGAATGTCCAGAATCCTGATGTCACTCGTCGCCTTGATCATCGCCCTGTATCTGGTGTTGTGCGGTGCACTGTTCGTGTTTCAGCGCTCCCTGATCTATTTCCCCCGGCCCGACAACGCCGTTGCCACGCCCGATTCGCGAATGAAGCTGTCGATGCCGGATGCCGATGTCTGGGTGACCATTCGCGCGCACGCCGGGCCAAAGGCGCTGATCTACTTTGGTGGCAATGCCGAGGATGTGTCGCGCAACCTGCCTGCGTTCAGCCAGGCCTTCCCCGACTACGCGCTGTATCTGCTGAATTACCGGGGCTTTGGCGGCAGCGGCGGCGCGCCATCGGAGGAGGCGATTGCCGAAGATGCATTGGCGCTGTTCGATCAGGTGTACGCCAGCCATCCACAGATTGCCGTTGTAGGGCGCAGCCTGGGTTCGGGAGTGGCGGTGCGGCTGGCAAGTCAGCGCCCGGCGACAAAACTGATTCTGGTGACGCCGTACAACAGCCTCGAAGAAGTCGCCGTCCGCCAATACCCGTGGCTACCGGTGCAGTGGTTGCTCAAGGATCGTTTCGAGTCGGGCCGCTATGCCGCGCACATTCAGGTGCCGACCTTGCTGCTGGCGGCCAGCGATGACGAGGTTATTCCACGGGACAGCACGCAACGGCTGTTGGCGCATTTCCCCAAAGGCGTGGCGACGCTGCGGGTGGTGCCGGACGCGGGGCACAACTCGATTTCCGAGCGGGTGCAGTATCTGCAGTGGATGGGGGATGTGCTTAATCGCTGATCGGGTTTGATCAACAAATCTGGTGGTGTTGCGACTGGCCTCTTCGCGAGCAAGCCGCTCCCACCTTTGGCAATGCGTTCCCCCTGTGGGAGCGAGCTTGCTCGCGAAGGCGCCAGTCCGGGCAACACAAAATCCAGGCTTGCCCCACCCTCCATCACCCACCAAAAAAAAGCCATGTGGCCAGCATGAACCAAGTCCCAAAAGCCCAGTCCTAGAGGCGCCGCATTTCGCGGATCCGCACTTCAGCACTGTCCTTTTCCCAGAGCCTGCCGTCCCATGCGCCATGTCGTTCGCTCATCACGCTTCGTTTCGCTGTGCCTGCTGATCCTTGCCCCACTGTTCACCGAGACCACCCACGCCAGCGAAGAGCGGCAACTGGTGGCGGCCATCAATGACTACCGCGCTCATCCGCAACGCTGCGACCGCCGGCCGGCCCAACGTCTGGCGCCGTTGGCGATGAAATCCAATCTCGCATTGCCGATCGGCTATGGCTACGGCGGTGGTTTGCGCGAGACGTTGAAGTCTTCGGGTTATTCGGCGGTGGCCGTGCGCAGCATCCGCATTGTCGGTGCCGGGGATGCCGAGCAAGCCTTTGAACAGCTGCAAGACAGCCACTGCACCGCCCTGCTCGACGCTCAGTACGCCGACATCGGCGTCAGTCGTTCCCGTGGTGAGTGGCAAGTAGTGCTGGCGCAACCGGTGCTCGACAGCCGGGTCGGCGACAACCGCAGCGTCGGTAAAGCCTTGCTCGCCGAGGTCAACGCCGCCCGGGCGCGCCCACGGATGTGCGGACGCCAGCGCTTCGCCGCCGCCCGGCCCCTGAGCTGGAACCCGGCGCTGGGAGCCGCTGCTCAAGGGCACAGCAAGGCCATGGCCTACGGCAACTACTTCGCCCACCGTGATCCGGACGGCGATATGCCGGCGGATCGCGCCCGGGCAGCGGGGTATCGCGGGCGGCAGATTGGCGAAAACATCGCCGCCGGCCAGAGTTCGCCGGGCAAGGCGATGACCGGGTGGTTGGCCAGCCCCGGGCATTGCGCCAACCTGATGAACCCGATGTTCACCCAGGTCGGCGCCGGGTTTGCCAGTGAGGCGCGCAGTGATGAGGGGGTTTACTGGACGATGGTGTTTGGTGCGCCTTGATTCGCTTGGGAGATTTTCAGTGAAGCTACTGGCCCCTTCGCGAACAGGCTCGCTACCACATTTGTCCGGTTAACGCTGAACCACTGTGGGAGCGAGCCTGCTCGCGAAGAGGCCGGTCAAGACACCATCAATCACTTGGGCCGACGCACCGCCCGCAACTGCCCACTGCCTCCGCCGCCGCAATAAAACCGCTCGCCGCCATCCGCCTCCAGCCCGGAAACGCCAGTTCCTGCGGGCATCTTCAGACTTTCCAGGACCTCGCCATCCTCCGGATCGACCCGGCGCAGTTCACTTTCATCGCCCTCCCAGGTGCCATGCCACAAGGCGCCGTCAACCCAGGTCACCCCGGTGACAAACCGGTCTGACGCCAGCGTGCGCAGAACCTCGCCGGTCTGCGGATCAACCTGATAGATCTTGCGCTCGCGATACTGACCGATCCACAAAGAACCTTCGGCCCATGCCATCCCCGAGTCGTTACCGCCGCCCGGTGCCGGGATGGTGTTGAGCACGCGGCCGGTGGCCGGGTCGATTTTCTGGATGCGGCTGTCGGCGATCTGGAACAGATGCTTGCCGTCGAATGCGGTGCCGGCATCGGCGCCGATCTTGATCGTGCGCACGGTTTCACCGCTGGCCGGGTCCAGCGCATTGAGCTGGCCGTCGCTGGCGAACCACACGTGCTGGCCGTCGAAGGTTACGCCGTGGACACGTTCGACGCCTTCGAACGGGCCATACTCACGAAGTATTTCTGCGTTTGCCTGTTTCATGATGCCTTCCTCGCTGGTGGATGAGTCTGGGTGAGTCCAGCCTAGCCATTGCCCAGCGACACCGGGAGTAACAAGATCGTCGCGAAACCCGGCACCGGCGGCGTGGTCCAGCGCCGCGCACGGCCAACGCCGAAAGATTGCACCCGCTCCGTCGTTGCCAGGCTTTCCAACGCCCGTTGTACCTGGCGCTGGCTACTGCCCAACGCCAGGGCCAGCGCCGAACTCGACCAGGCTTCGCCATCGGCGAGCAAGGCCAGCAACGCGGCGTGTTTGTCCTCGACCGGCAAGGTGAGCAGCGCCACGTCGGCAGCCACCAACGCAAAACCACGCGCGGTCGCGACGATCCGCGCCAACGGTTGCAACGCCGAACGCAAGCGGCCGATCTCCACCCGCAGGCGTGCGCGGTGGGATTCGTCGCTCAGCTTCAAGCGAAACGCCCCGCCGATCAACGCCTCTCTCGATACGTCTTCGGGCCACGCCTGGGCCAGCATCCGCGCCAGACTGAACAGCACCGGCCGCGTCGCCAACGCCAGCGTCATCCCGGCGCCGCGCACGCTGTAGCGACAGGCATCGACCACCAGGGTGCTGGAAGCGAACAATGCTTGTACCTGCTCCAGCTTCACCGGTTGCGATTGGCCGCCCCTGCTCAGTCGCGCGGCCGGTGCCTCAAGGACCTGCCCGGCGTGTTCAACTTCGGCAGTCAGCGCCGGTATCCCGGCCTGCTGCGCCGCCAGTGCGGCCCGAACCAGCGCCGCCCGCGCCGTGTGCGCCTGCACCTGCCGCAAGGCGACCCCCGCCGTCAGCAATTCGTGGACAGCCCGCAGCGCCGGGGCCAACGGAGCGGGGTCCAGCTCTACGAGCAATGCCTGCACCTCATCGAGCCGGCCGATCAACAGCAAACGGCGGATCTGCAAGTACCGGGCGTGCGATGCATTCAGGTGATCGGCGTGATCGAGCAGCACCCGCCGCGCCGCTTCCAGTGCCTTCACCGGCCAGCCCAGGTCCCGTGTCGCCAGCGCCACCTCTGCCTCGGCAACCACACAGCGCGCCCGGGACAACGGCTCATTGGCGCCAAACGCCTTGACCGCCCGCTGCAGCAACGCCTTGGCCCGGGTCAAATCACCGAGCTGGGCCATGGCAATGCCACGCAGCGCCAACGCGGGTGGGTCTTCGCGCAGGGCGACAAGCTTTAATGCCGCCAACGGATCACCCGCCGCAAGCGCGCGGCCGGCGGCGTTGATCAACGAGTCCATGGTGAGTTCGACATGGCAGCGCTTTCCGGTATCAGATCCTGCGGGGAGTCTAATACCGAATGCGCTTTTAATTAGATAGCGGTGTTCTTTCGGGCCCCTGATCGAGGATTGCACCGCATTTGAGACCCCCGTGGTGGCTGAGCGGTACACCGTTGGCAATTCAGGTAATCTGCGGCAGCTGGAAAAGGAAAACAGTCAATCACGGAGTCGATTAATTGAAACGCCTTGCCTTCTATCTGCTGGTTCCTCTGTTCGCAGCCTGTAGCACGGGTCCTTACCTGAATCCGCAATCGGCTGTCGGTCAGAACGCATTGCTGATCAGAACATGCCCCGGCCCACACCAGGCCATAAGCTACAAGACCACGTCCGAGGAACTCGATTGGGTGCACCTGCTGGTTTACGCAGCGCTGCCGGGGACCCCGACCAGGCCGGACTTCCATCACAACACTGATACCGAATTACGGATGTACGCGTCCCTGTATACGCCACCCTATATGCGTAACCTGGACACCAAGGAAAAATGGGATGCCGCCTACAGCACTCCCCCACCGGCACTCTGGATCAGCGCGGCCTCGCCCATGGCCACCGTGCAACTGGCCAATGGCAAATCCTATCAGGTCAGCATCGAACGCTTGAAAACCGGCTTCGACCCGCGGGAGCAATGGCTGGACCTGTATTCGCCCGGGACATCCTTGGGCAGCGGCGAGATGGACGATTTCATCCTGACGCTGCCGGAGCTCTTTCTGAACGGTGAGAAAATCCCGACAGCACCGATCCATTTCAAAAAACGTGAGGATCGTTACATGCCGGTACTCAACTGCTGATCATCAGACCGGAGAAATCGTCGCGAGCATTCCGATCAGAATGGTCAACGCCAGAAACCCACCCAGGAAAATCGCCATCTTGTTCATGCTGCTCTCCTTAATGCTGAGCTTGCGGTGCACCGGGCGCTTCAGGATGAAGGACTGCCGCGAGTGACCGAACTGCCGGGGTATTTTGAGCGCCTGACTGAACCGGTAACAGAGGCAGATCCAACAGAAAAATACGGATCAGATGCGCATCTGATCCGCTCCGGCCATAGCCCGCTATTCAGAGCACCACACAAAGATTCATCCCCGGCCGCTTTGATCTAGAGTCATTGGCGTCGCGCAAACAACAACAAAAAAGGAGTGAAACCATGTCCGACCTGAACCTGCACCCCAACGCCGCCGAGTCACTGAAGCGCTGGCACGAGATGATCCGCACCGGCAACCTCAAGGCCCTGCCCGAGCTGCTCGACCCGAACGCGGTGTTCCGCTCGCCCATGGCCCACACGCCGTACCCCGGCGCCCAAGTGGTGACGATGATTCTCAACACCGTGTTCGACGTATTCGAAGACTTCACATACCACCGCGAACTGGCGACTGCCGATGGCTTGAATGTGGTGCTGGAGTTCAGTGCCAAGGTCGGGGCGAAAGAGTTGAAGGGCATCGACATGATTCGATTTGATGAGCGCGGGAAGATTGTCGAGTTTGAAGTGATGGTAAGACCATTGAGCGGGTTGCAGGCGTTGGGGGAAGAGATGGGGCGCAAGCTTGGGGCGTATCTGGCGAGCGCAAAACCCAGGTAGACGCAGGCACAAAAAAAGCCCACTGACCGTTACCGGTTCAGTGGGCTTTTGTGTGTCTGGCGTCTAGTTACAGGGCCATGTCACGTGCAGCATTTTCCTTCGGCGCTGTAGCTTTTTCAGCTGCAGGTGCTGCCGGAGCAGCCGCCTGACCAATCACCGGAGGCGTTGGCAGTTCGAGGATCTTGGCGGTGTACGCCCACTCTTGTGCGACTTTGGCCGGATCGTTGTTCAGCTGGGTGCCGTAGCTTGGAACGATCTGATGCAGCTTGGCTTGCCACTCAGGGGTTGCGACTTTGTCTTTGAAGACTTTCTGCAGCACGCTCAGCATGATCGGTGCAGCGGTCGACGCGCCTGGCGATGCGCCCAGCAGACCGGCGATGGAGCCGTCTTGTGCTGCAACGATTTCGGTGCCCAGTTTCAGCACGCCGCCAGCGGCTTCATCACGCTTGATGATTTGCACGCGTTGGCCGGCTTGCCACAGGCGCCAGTCTTCGGCTTTGGCGTTCGGGAAGTATTCCTTCAGCGCGTTCAGACGGTCTTCATCCGACAGCATCAGTTGACCGGCCAGGTACTCGACCAGCGGGTATTCCTTGATGCCGACCTTGGTCATAGGCCAGATGTTGTGGGTGGTGGTGCTGGTCAGCAGGTCCAGGTACGAGCCTTCTTTGAGGAACTTGGTGCTGAAGGTCGCGAATGGGCCAAACAGAATGACGCGCTTGCCGTCCAGAACACGGGTGTCCAGGTGCGGAACCGACATCGGCGGTGCGCCAACCGAAGCTTTACCGTAGGCCTTGGCCAGGTGCTGCTCGGCGATGGCCGGGTTATCGGTCACCAGGAACGAGCCGCCGACCGGGAAGCCAGCGTATTCCTTGGCTTCAGGAATGCCGGACTTCTGCAGCAGGTGCAGAGCGCCGCCGCCCGCGCCGATGAACACGAACTTGGCGTCGGTTTCGGTCTTGGTGCCGTCTTTCAGGTTTTTGTAGCTGACGCGCCAGGTGCCGTCGGCGTTCTTGGTGATGTCTTCGACTTCGCTCGACAGTTTCAGGTCGAAGTTAGGCTTGGTCTGCAGGTAACCGGCGAACTGGCGGGTGATCTCGCCGAAGTTCATGTCGGTACCCAGCGGGCTCCAGGTGGCCGCGATTTTCTGGTTCGGGTCACGCCCTTCCATCATCAGCGGAACCCACTTCTTGATCACAGCCGGGTCTTCGGAGTACTGCATGCCGGCGAACAGCGGGCTCGCTTGCAGGGCTTCGTAGCGCTTTTTCAGGAACTTGATGTTGTCATCACCCCACACGAAGCTCATGTGCGGCGTGGTGTTGATGAACGAGCGAGGGTTCTTCAGAACGCCTTGCTGAACCTGCCACGCCCAGAACTGACGGGACACCTGGAACGCTTCGTTGATCTCGACGGCTTTCGGGATCGTCACGTTGCCTTTGTCGTCTTCCGGGGTGTAGTTCAGTTCGGCCAGCGCCGAGTGACCGGTACCGGCGTTGTTCCAGCCGTTGGAGCTTTCCAGGGCGACGCCATCGAGGCGCTCGACCATTTCCATCGACCAGCTCGGCTCCAGCTCATTGATCCACACACCCAGGGTGGTGCTCATGATGCCGCCGCCGATCAGCAGAACGTCGACTTTCTTCGCTTCTTCAGCATTGGCAGACGACATCCCCATCGCCAAAGCCAGCCCTAGCAAGGCTGTATTCACTTTCTTAAACATCCGTTGCACCTATGATAAAACGCCTTCCGCCCGCCGCTGTTGTGGCCATGAGGGCCTTTTGTCGCGACACTCAGGCCAGGGTCGCGGGCACCTTCACACTGCAATTTTGACGGGTGGGCACACAAGGCCGACGTACCGCATCGACCTCAGTTAATGTCCCTTCTGAACTGACTTTTTATCATTATTGGCTTCAGCTACTTGAGCGACAGGGATTCCGTCAGCCCGCCCAAAAGGCAGGCAAACTGAATAAGGTCAAACCAAGTTGAGGCGAAGAATATCACGTCAGGGCAAACCAGCGCGTCTGTTCCCGACTTGAGAGTCTTTTTCCGCTCTGGGCGTTATCGGCCAATCCGGGCTGAACATGATCCCGAAAGCTTTGGCGCCTGGGCTGGCCCCATCGCGAGCAGGCTCACTCCTACACAACACTGCCAACCCCTGCAGGCCTTCGCCTGCTCGCGATGGCGATAGTTCAAACACCACCCCACTACAACCGAAACCGATCCACCGACAACGCCAACGCCCCCGCCAGACTCGACAATTCATCCGTGGTATTGGCCGTCTGCCCGATCACCTTGCTGTTGCCCTCGGACATCCCGGCGATCATTTCCACCTGATGGGCGATTTCGTTGCTGGCCTGGCTTTGCTCGCCGATGGTGCGGGTGATGTCGTTGACCAGTTGCGTGGTGCTCAGAGTCGCGTCGAGGATTTCGCGAATCGCCCGCTCGACTTCGGCCGTGACCGCCATGCCCTTGTCGACTTGGGCCACGCCGGCCTCCATGCTGCTGACCGCCTCGCGAGTGCTGTGCTGGATGCGCGCGACCATGGCAGCGATTTCCTGGGTTGAGGCACTGGTGCGGGCGGCCAGGCTGCGCACTTCGTCGGCAACCACCGCAAAGCCCCGGCCCTGTTCGCCGGCCCGCGCCGCCTCGATGGCCGCGTTGAGCGCCAGCAGATTGGTCTGGTCGGCAATGCCCTTGATCACCTGAATGATGTTGAAGATGCCTTCGGACTCCTGATCCAGCGTGCGGATCACCTGCGCCGACTGCTGCGCCGAGCGGGCGATGTCGTCCATGTCGCTGACCACCTGATGGATCACCTGTCCGCCACTCTTGGCCAGCGACTCGGCCTGATTGGCCATGCCCAGCGCGCGTTCGGCGTGGCGGGTGATGTCCTCGATGCTGGCAGTCATCTGGCTGGCGGCAGCGGCCATGGTGCCGGCGGCGGCGCTTTGCTGCTGACTGCTGTCGGCCACCTGATGGCAGCCGTGGCTCAACTGCTCGCTCATGCCGCTGACGCCATGGGCGTTGCGCCGCACCACGTCGATCATGTCGCGCAGATCGCGCTGCATGGTCGCCAGGCTGCGGATCAGCGTGCTGGCCTCGTCCTTGCCGGCGGGTTCGCTGATCGGCTCACTGAGGTTGCCGTGGGCAATGCTTTGGGCGATGTGATTGGCGGACTTCAGCGGCCCCATGATGCTGCGGGTTACCCAGCGCCCTTGCGCCAACAACAGCAACAGGCTGGCGAGCAACACCACGGCGAGGGCGATGTTGGCGTTGCGGATCGCGCTTTCGGTGGCCTGACGGGTGTCGCGGGTATTGCTTTCGATCAGTTCGCTGAGCGCGGCCATCTGCTCTTCGAGCTGGCTGAACGCGGCATTGAACGTGCCGAGTTCCCGCTGGGCGCTGTCCGGGTTGTCCAGTGCCAGGCCGACGATGCGCTCGGCCGCCTCGATGTAGGTGTCCAGGCTGGGCTTGATGTGTTCCTGCGCAGCCTTGATCGTCGGGTTGACCGGCAGCTTGAGGTTTTCATCCAGCACTTCGCGAAAGTGCGTCGCGTGCTCGTTGATCGAGTCACGCACCTCGGCGGCCGTGCCGGTGCTTTTGCCCAGGCCCACCAGCAGCGCTGAGTACACATCGGCGCGAAGTGCGTCGTGCATCATGTCGGCTTCCATGTGATTGCGCAGTGCGGTCATGCTCACCGCGTTGTCGTTCACCGCACCGGACATGCGCGTGTTGCCCACATAACTGACCAGACTCACGATCAGCGCCGTCAGCAGACTGGTTGCAATCAGCAACCGCAAACGCAATTTGATCGACACCGGGGGATCCTCCCTGAGGCTCGCTGGAATGCGCCTGTCAGGGTTTCAGTTAAGCCTATTTGCGCGAATGTGCCGCATCAGAGCGTTTCAGCAAGTATCCATGCGTTCGAATGGAACTCCGGCAAGCGGCGCACCTCTGAGATTATGTAGTCCTTCCTTTTTGCTTCGCGCTTGTGGAGGAACACCGTCATGCGCAAGTTAGTGCTCGTTTCTTCTCTCCTGCTGTGCCTCCCTGTCGGCTCGGCTCTGGCTCGTGTCGATGCCGGAGACGTCGCTACCTCGGCGGGTGTGTCCGCATCGCTGTACTCGACCTTCAAGGATCACAAAATGGTGATTCCGGCACGCGACGACCTGTCAGCGTTTGTCGCCAGCGGCGGGGCCATCCGTGGGGTTTATCTTGAGTCGGTGCTGCAACAGGTACGCCACGACAACCCAGGTTTGAACGCCAGCGATGAAGACCTCGCCAATGCGATTCTGGTGCATTACGAAGGTCTGAATCAGTAGCTGCCAGGGATGAAGCGGCCGATGGATGGCAGCTGAAGGCACATAGGCAAAACGGTCCCACGGCCTCTATGATGGAGGCCATGACGACTCTTGTGCCCGTCGCGCCTTTGCGCTCACCCTGCCCGCCCGGCGCCTGCGATTGCGGGCGCGACTCGTTGCTGGAGACGCCCGGCACAGATCTGCGCATCCTGCGCCTGACCCGTGAACAGGAAAAAATCCTCCTCGCCCGCCTGGAACAACTCAAAGACCTCGCCGACCTGCGGCACCTGCAAAACCGCATGTACGAGCAGTTGGGCGTGCGCGTGGCGATCTCCCCGGGGTTTCATGAAGTGCGCACCATGCTCGGCATCGAGATTCAGATCGAGGACTTGCCGGGACTGTGCCGCAAGACGCGCAAAGCAATCCCGGCAGCCATCCGCCGGGGCCTGAACAACCACCCCGCAATCGCCTTCGAACTGCTCAACGCCCACGACTTGCTGCGCGACACATAATCACTTTTTCATACCGACCCGCTTGCGCATCTCGGCGGTGATGCTCTGGCGGGTTTTCTTCAGGTCAGCCCACGGCGCATCGCCGACTTCGCTCAAGCGCTCATTGACGTTGCTGATGTTCCACTGATTGCCGCCCTTGATTTCGGCCACCTCTTCGCGAAACAACGGCACCGACACCGGCAACCCCTCGCGAGTACGCGCCGCGTAAGCACAAATGGTGGTGGCGCCCAGGCCGTTGCGCAGGTAATCGATGAAGATCCGCCCAACACGGTTTTTCGGCCCGGACACCGAGGAAAATCGCTCCGGCAAGAGTTTCGCCATATGACTGACGATCGCATGGCTGAAATCCTTGACCTCATCCCAGCCATGCTTGCGCGTCAACGGCACCACCAAGTGAATGCCCTTGCCGCCGCTGGTCTTGAGAAACACCTTGAGCCCCAGTTCATCGAGCACGGTCAGGGTCAGTGCGGTGGCTTCGACCATGCTTTTCCACGGCAGCGCTGGGTCCGGGTCAAGATCAAGGACGAAGCGGTCAGGTTTGTCGAGATCGACGGTTGTGGCATTCCAGGTGTGCAGCTCGACCGTGCTCATCTGCACCGCGCCAATCAGCGCTTCGGCGTTGTTGATCAGCATCATCGGTTGGCCGGTGACGTCCTTGTCCAGCGTGGTGATCCCGGGGATCGCCAGGCGCTCGGCGTTTTTCTGGAAAAACAGTTCGCCAGCGATGCCATCCGGCGCCCGCACCAGGGCCACCGGGCGATCCTTGAGTTGCGGCAGGATCCACTCCGCGACGCTGGCGTAATACTCGGCCAGTTGCATCTTTGTGGTCCCGCTGACAGCATCGATCACCCGGTCGGGATGGGTGATGCGCACCTTGCCGCTGGCGAGACCAGGCTGCGACGGCGGCGCTTCGGCTTTCTTCGACGCTGGGGCTTTCGTTGATGAAGCGGCTTTCTTTGATGAGCTGGCTTTGGCTGGCGTCTTCACGGTTTTCGCGCGCTCCTCGGTAATCGCTTTGGCCGGTTTGTCATTGCGCAGACCATGGAACACGGCGTGGCGCACCGAACCGTCCTTGGTCATTTCGGCGAACGCCACTTCCGCCAGCAGGTTCGGCTTGAGCCAGTGCACGCCTTTGGCCTCGAAGCCACTTGGCGGATTGACCACCGCCGCCTTCTTCACCTGCAGCGGCTTGAGTTGGGCGAGGATGCTTTTCAGCGTCGCCTCGTTGAACCCAGTGCCGACCTTGCCGGCGTAGCGCAACTCACCACTGTCGCGATCATGCAGGCCCAACAGCAAGGCACCGAAGGCACTGCGCGCGCCTTTCGGATCGGTGTAGCCAACGATCACGAATTCCTGCCGATGCTTGCACTTGAGCTTGATCCAGTCGCTGCTGCGCCGCGACACATAAGGCGAGCCGAGGCGTTTGCCGATCAAACCTTCCATCTGCATCTGGCAGGCGCTGTTGAGCAACGCGTCCGGGGTTTCGTCGAAGGCTTCGGAAAAGCGCAGCAAGGGCTGCTCGTGCCCACCAAGCACCGTGGACAGCGCCGCGCGACGCTCCTCGACCGGCACTTCGCGCAGGTCAACGCCGTTGAGATACGGCAAGTCGAACAGGTAGTAGACGATGTTGCCGCTACGCCCCGCCTCGAAGGCGTTTTGCAGCGCCTGAAAGTCCGGCACGCCTTGCTCGTTGGCCACCACCATTTCGCCGTCCAGCCACGCCGATTCCAGCCCCAGCGCGGCCAGCGCTTGCGCCTGTTGCGGCAGTTTGTGCGTCCAGTCGTGACCGTTGCGGGTGAACAGCTGCACCTGATCGTGATCAATGCGCGCCATGATCCGGTAACCATCGAACTTGATCTCGTAACTCCACTGCCCTTCGGGTGCGCTGTCGACCAGGGTCGCCAGTTCTGGCTTGAGTTGCGCCGGGAGTTTGGCCTTGCGCGCGCCGGTAAGGGTCCCGGACGCCGCCTTGCGCGGTTTGGCCGGGGCTTTTTTCAACGGTTTTGCTTGCTCGGCGGCGAGCCTCGGTTTGCTGATCAGGGTCCGCTCGCTGAGCACGCTGTTCGGCTCCGCGCTAAGCACGTCGTAGTCGTCTTGCGGGCGGGCGGCGCTGTCCTGATGCTTGATCAGGAACCAGTTTTCCTTCTTGCCCGGCATGTGCGTGCGCACCAGATTCCAGAGGCCGGACAGCTTCTCGCCCTGCAACTCGAACTTGAGCTTGCCCTTGGCGTAGGCCTTGGCCGGATCATCCAGTGGAATCCACACGCCGCGATCCCAGACGATCACATCACCGGCGCCGTAATGTCCCTCGGGAATGCTGCCTTCAAACGTGGCGTAATCCAGTGGATGGTCCTCGACATGCACCGCCAGGCGCTTGACCTTGGGATCGAGCGACGGCCCCTTGGGCACCGCCCAACTCTTAAGTGCGCCATCGAGTTCCAGGCGAAAGTCGTAATGCAGGTGCGAAGCGTCGTGCTTCTGGATGCAGAACTGCAGCGCATGCTCAGTGGCCTTGCTGCGGCCACGGCGCTTGACGGCGGCGGGCTCTGAGGTCGCCGAGAAATCGCGCATGCGGTTGTAGTCGTCGAGGTTCCTGTTCATGGCGCACCGGTCGCAGTGTGGCTCTGTTATGCAGAAGAGCGACGCGCCGCTGGAAAATTCAATCGACGTAAAAAAGCCCCGGACGGATGGACCGCCCGAGGCTGGTACTTTCAAAGGTTTTCGAGGTCAGGCCGGACCTTTGGCCTGTTGTTCAAGATGCACCTGCAAATCCGGATCGATCCCCAAGGCAGCCGCCAGTTCATCCAGATAGCTGCGCTCGGCGTCCTGCTGGTCATCCACCAGGATCACACTGACCAGATACATCTCGGCGGCCATGGCCGGGTCACCTTTGGCAGCCTGGGCGACTTCGCTCGCATCCAGCGGTTTCGACACTTCGGCATCAAACCATTGCTGCAATTGCGGATCGTCAGTGTGTTTGCTGATTTCACCACTGATCATCTGCTGTTCGCGGTCATCGATCTGCCCGTCAGCCTTGGCCGCCGCAATCAGCGCCCGCAGCACCGCATGGCTGTGTTCCTCGACCTCTGGCCCGGCCAGCAGATCCGCCGTTTGCGGGATCTGTTGTGGCGCGGCCGAGGCCTGACTGCGTTGCCAGGCCTGATACGCCTGGAACGCCATCATCCCCAGCGACGCCAGTGCCGCATAATTGGTGCCGCCGGAACGGCTTTGCGTACTCCCGCCGCCCAACGCACCGCCGAGCGCACCGCCCAATCCACCGCCGCTACCGCCGCCGAGCAGGCCACCGAGCAAACCGCCCAGCCCACCGGACTGCGCCGCACTGCCGCCGCTACTCGCACCGCCGCCCAACAGGCCGCCGAGCAAGCCGCCCAGCCCATCGAGACCACCACCAGAAGAGGCACCACTGGATTGTCCTGCCGAGGCCTGGCCCCGCAGCAGTTGTTCGAGCAAATCGCGGGTGTTCATGATCTCGTCCTCAGGCATTGGCATTAATTGCGTCAGGCAACGATAGACCGCTACAGCCATCGCGCCAACACCATTTGGCTGACGCCAGCCGAAGATGGCGGATTTCGTCGAGGTATTTTTTGTGCGGCCAGCTAAGATTCAAAGGTGGTGAACCTTATCCCGGCCAAACCGGTCGATAGCTGCAACCCCGACCCGGTTTGCCGGCGCCCTTTGCCCGAGGGTGATAACCGGCTTGCTTCATTTATCTGGAGAACGCCCCTGTGATATCGACCGTACACATCGCCAGGCTCAAAGCATGGGGCGCCCATGGTTTTACCGCGACCGGCGTGGTCACTGCATTTCTGGCAACCCTCGCACTGCTGGAAAACCAGCCGACCCACTGCCTGATGTGGCTGGGCGTGGCGTTGATCGTCGACGGTCTCGACGGCGCGCTGGCGCGCAAGGTCAATGTGCAATCGGTGCTGCCGAGTTTCGACGGATCGATCCTCGACCTGGTGATCGATTACCTGACCTACGTGTTCATCCCGGCGCTGTTCATCTACCGCTATATTCCCCTGCCCGACTACACTTTGCTGCTGACCGTGTCACTGATTCTGGTGTCGTCGCTGTTCTGTTTCTGCAACGTCAACATGAAGAGCAAGGACAACTACTTCGTCGGCTTCCCGGCCGCGTGGAACGTGGTTGCCCTGTGCCTGTACATCATCGGCCCGGGGCCGTGGATCACCTTGTTGACGGTGATCGCTCTGGCACTGCTGACCGTCACCCGAATGAAATTCCTCCACCCGTTCCGCGTGCGCCGGTTCATGCCGATCAACATCGCGGTGACGGCGATCTGGCTGCTGTGCAGCCTGTCGCTGGTGCTCAACCACCCGGTGATCAATCCGCTGGTGATGGGTTTGTGGCTGCTGGCGTCGGCGTACTTCCTGGGGATCTGCATCTGGCGTACGGCGCTGGAGTGGTTTGAGCGGCCGCAGGAGAAATAGACCTGATCGCCATACACAACAACCTGGGAGAGCGGGCTTGCTCGCGAATGTGCTGGGTCAGTAGAAATAACGACTGACTGAACCGACGCTTTCGCGAGCAAGCCCGCTCCCACAGTGGGGTTGCACTGTTCTGAACATTCAGCGTTTGCTGATCACCACCTGCAGATACTCGCTCGGCACCACCAGCGAGCCCTCTCCCGCCCGGTTCGAGCGCTTCAGCAGATCCGCCAGATCGCTCTCCAGCGCCTGCCCGCTTTCCGGCGGCAACGCCGCGAAGGCCTTGTGCACCGGCCCGTACCAGTGGCGGAAAATGTCGATGAAATGTGCCGCCGAGCGATAGCGAAAGTTGAAGGTACGACGCGTGACCTGCAGCAGGAACTCACGTTCGCCAAAGTGGCTGTGCAACCACGCTTCAGTGCCCCAGTTCGACGGCGGCTGGGCCACGGCGGGCGGTGGCACGTGGCGGCTCAGCACCTTGAACATCTGCCCGACGAAACCTTCCGGTGTCCAGTTCGCCAGGCCGACCCGCCCACCCCGCCGACAGACTCGCGCCAATTCCGCCGCTGCGGTGGCCTGATCCGGGGCAAACATCACGCCGAAGGTCGAGAGCACCGCGTCATAGCTCTCATCGGCAAACGGCAACGCTTCGGCATCGGCAACCTGAAAGGTCACATCCAGATGCTCGGCCCGCGCCCGGTCCTGGCCACGCTCCAGCAGCGCCGCCACATAGTCGGTGGACGTCACCAGACAACCACGCCGCGCCGCCGCCAAAGTGGCGTTGCCGTTACCGGCGGCGACATCCAGCACCTCTTCATCGCAGCGCAGGTCGCAGGCTTCGGCAAGGTTTTCGCCGACGATTTGCAGGGTGGTGCCGATCACCGCGTAGTCGCCGCTGGCCCAGGCGACTTTCTGGCGCTCCTTGAGGCCCGTCAGATCAATGGGGGTGCTCATCTATCACGCTCCGCTGCAGTCGGGTTGACGTCATTCAGCCGTGGTCGGATCGATGACCGTCATCACCCGCGCCACATTGTTGGCCGGGAAACCGCCAAGCCTGGCGTGTTCGCGCACCAGCTCTTCGTCAGGCGCGATGTACACGCAATAGATCTTGTCGGCGGTGACATAGCTGTGCAGCCACTGCACTTGCGGCCCGAGTTCGCGCAACACCTGGCAGGAGGTTTGCGACACGGCTTTGAGTTCTTGCTCCGACAGCGTCCCGGCCCCTGGAATCTCGCGTTCAATCACGAATTTCGGCATGGCAACCTCGCGTTCTTTTTATCAGTGACAGGGTCGGCAGTGGCCCTGCTCGCCCACTATCGCGCCGAGGGGCGTCGGCGTCCGCTCCAATCGTCCGAAGAGCCGGTAAAACAAGGGCCGGGCCGATGAATGGCGGGATTTTGTAAAGCCCTCGAAACACTCTCGGGATTGCCATTGCACGGGGCAATCGGCTCTTATGTTTTCCCCTCCTCCGAGAATGGATTCGCGTCATGTCCCTGCGCCTCGAATGGCTCGTCGATCACCCGCAGCACTGCGACACTTACGCCGAGTGGATCCACCGCCAATTCGCCTACGAATACGCCCAGCAACCCTTGACCGAATGGCAACGCGAGTTCGCCGCTGGCCAGAGCAACGGCGACTGGCCGTGCCTGATTGCGCTGGATGGTGACCGACTGCTCGGTGGCGCGGCGCTGGCCCGGGCGGATCTGGCCCTGCGCCCGGATCTTGGCCCGTGGCTGGCGTGCGTGTTTGTCAGCCCGCAGGCACGAGGCCAAGGCTTGGCGGAACGCCTGATCGAAGGCATCAGTCAGTCCGCGAAACAGCGTGGCTTCGCGCGGTTCTATCTGCACACGCAGAACAAACAGGACTACTACGCCAAGCGTGGCTGGACGCTGCTGGAGCGCTTCCACGCCTGGGGCAACGACCAATGGCTCATGGTGCGTGACCTGTGAGCCATTGATGTGTGCGGCCAGCGACTGCCGACGCACAGCGGGATGGAGCACCACATATCCCCTGTGGGAGCGGGCTTGCTCGCGAAGGCGGTGGATGGGTCAATCCATCGGGGGCTGACACACCGCTTTCGCGAGCAAGCCCGCTCCCACATTGGATTTGCGGTGTTCACAAAGCCTGCATCTCGCCCCAGCCCGACTAGACTGACTTATTACCCAGTCGAGGGGGAATGCAGGACGACGTCAGCTGTGCCCTGCCCACTTCTGTGACCACTGCCCTGCGGCCCATGCCTCGACAACGTTTTGCCACCGGACGGTGATCCTGTATCAGGAGCACTCATGATGGACGAATCAAGGCTCAACGCATTCATGGGCAAACTGGTCAACGACATGGGCGGCGCCGCGATGCTGGCGAACGTCATCGTTGGCGAAGAACTCGGGCTGTACCGGGCGATGGCCGACAGTCAGCCGATCACCCCGCAAGCCCTCGCCGAAAAAACCACCTGCAACCCACGACTGGTACGCGAATGGCTCAGCGCCCATGCAGCGTCCGGCTACATGGAACATCACGATGGTCTGTTCCGCCTGCCGGAGGAACAGGCGTTGGCACTGGCCATCGAGGACTCGCCGGTGTACGTCGCCGGCGGGCTCGGCGTGGTGGCATCGTTTTTCCACGACAAGGACAAACTGGTCAAGGCGATGCGCGGCAACGGCGCCCTGCCCTGGGGCGATCACCACCCGTGCATGTTCACCGGCACCGAGCGCTTCTTTCGCCCCGGCTACAAAGGTCACTTGATCGCTGAATGGCTGCCGGCGCTGGACGGCGTGGTAGCCAAACTCGAAGACGGCGCCAAAGTCGCCGACATCGGCTGCGGACACGGCGCCTCGACGGTGATCATGGCCCAGGCGTTTCCCAACTCGCGCTTCGTCGGCTTCGATTACCACGCGCCGTCGATCACCGTCGCCACCCAACGCGCCGAAGAAGGCGGGGTCAGCAGTCGGGCGAAGTTTTTCCAGAACACCGCCAAAAGCTACCCCGGCGGCGACTATGACCTGATCTGCTATTTCGACTGCCTGCACGACATGGGCGACCCGGTCGGCGCTGCCCGGCATGCCTACGAGTCGTTGAAGGACGACGGCACGGTGCTGCTGGTCGAGCCGTTTGCCAACGATACGCTGGACGACAACATCAACCCGGTCGGCCGGTTGTTCTACGCAGCCTCGACCTTTATCTGCACGCCGAACTCGCTGTCTCAGGAAGTCGGCCTCGGTCTCGGTGCGCAGGCCGGTGAAATGCGCTTGCGCAAGGTGTTTGCCGAGGCCGGGTTCAAGCACTTTCGCCGGGCGACGCAAACGCCGTTCAATCTGATTCTGGAGGCGCGCAAGTAAGAGCTGAATCAATCCCGGGCAAGTTGTTTGCCCGGGAAAAGACCCGGACTATTGATCGCCGGGGATATAGCCGTTGACGAACCAATGCTCCTCGCACTTGAACAACACCAGGTCCAGTGTGGTATCACCTGCCTCATTGTCCATGGCTTGCCGGACAACCTCCGGTATATCGCGTTTGCCTTTATGAGGCCACGTTAAAATCAGTGCCGGAACGCCCTGCGAAACGACGATCTCACCTCTGCTTTCCACCGAATCAATTATCTGATGCCACTCCGTCTCACGCGCCTTACGTTTGAAGACCAAACTTCCTCGCGTGGAGAACTGATTCATCGTTAGCACATCGTCTGGATGCTCGGTCCGATTGGAAATTATGCGGTCATATATCCGCTCGGCTTGATCGATGTCGATCAATGCTTTGGCGGTCATACCATCTTTACGTTCAAAGCCTTTGGAATAAGGCGAACGTGCTCCCAGCAGATGATCGAGCTTGCCCCTGGAATCATGTAAGCCATCGCTGACCATACGCGCAGACGCAGTGCCCTTGCATATATCCACCACCGTATCTTCGTCGCAGGAATTGAGGCAGGCTTTCTTGAGCCCCATTTTTTCGATGATATTGGTAGCAATCCTGGTCACCTGTGGTCCGGCGCCGGAGTCATAGGAGTCACCCAGATCGGAATGCGCACCCGGCAAGCGCACAGTGAATACTCGTGGCTGTGGTTCGAGCCCGGAAAAATGACGTGTGAACTGCTCATATTTCGTATCGTCGTCGACTACAGGTGGAAACAGCGTTCGTGTCTCGTTTTTTGCAACCAGATGCAAGGCAAATTCCAAGTTTGGCGGAAACGCCAGATTCAGAAAATAGCTTTGGCCGGTCACCACCGTTTCGATCAGGATGGCTGACGACCAGACGGGCGCCGAAGTTCCCAAAGTTCCTTTTTGGGAGGCTTCGTAAACCTTGTTCAAAAAATGCCGGGCCGTCGCCGCTCCCCGACTGAATCCTACAACGAGCACCTTCACCTCGGTGGCGGAAGGGTTTTGCGCGATGAAACGCTCCAACTGAGCGAGAGCATTGCTGGCCGTGCTGCGGGAGCTAATACCGAAAGCCGCGTCCGGCACACACCACCAGGCGTCAGCACAGCCCGGCCCACGGAGATAGATCTTACGTATCGGTGATCGAGCATCTCGGCTGCCCTCGACCTTGTCGAACAACTGAGCAACCACTGTTTTGGTTTCCCCGGGTGGTACTTGCTCGCGGTCATTGTTGGTGCCGTCGAAGTTCACTACGAAAATGATCGTATTCGGCTTTTGTTCATTGAGTAACGGGATCGACTCGACGAAATATTCGGTTTCCAGAACAGTGGTCAGTTCTTTGATCGACGCTGGGCTGATCGGAACTTCACGGGAGCCTGAAAAAAAACCGCTGCAACCACTCAATGAACCCAGCAAGACCAAAGTGCTGGAAAAACGTGCAGCTAGCGTTAAAAACTTAGGAGACACAATCACCGTCCAAAATTGACGTAAATAAAGTAGGACGCCAGGTCTATGATCAGATCATGCAGGCGTACTCGTGCACTTCCTATCGGCTAGCACTCGGCAAACTGAAATGCTGCCGGCGGTCTGAATTTTTTGGTGAACGCGGAGCGATATCGATGATGCATTCCCCCCAACTGCGCACGCTTGTTGAGCAGATGAGTGATGGCGGCTTTGTGGTGCTGACCGGCGCCGGCATCAGCACGCCCTCCGGCATCCCCGATTACCGCGACAGCGAAGGTGTACGGCGTGGCCGGCAGCCGATGATGTATCAGGAATTTCTCGCTGCGCCCGAATCGCGCCGTCGCTATTGGGCGCGGGCCATGCTCGGCTGGCCAAGAGTGCGTCAGGCGCAGCCGAATGCCGCGCATGTGGCGCTGGCCGAGTTGCAGCGCCAAGGGCGGATCAGCGCCTTGATCACGCAGAACGTCGACACCCTGCACGATCAGGCCGGCAGCCCGGATGTGATCGAACTGCATGGCAGCCTGCACCGGGTGCTGTGCCTGGATTGCGGCCAGCGCAGCACGCGCGACGAGATTCAGCAACGGATGGTCGAGCAGAATCCGTATCTGGCCGGGGTCGATGCGGTACAGGCGCCGGACGGCGATACGCTGCTCGATCCGGCCTTCGAAGCGCGCTTTCAGACGCCGCAGTGCCCCTATTGCGCGGGCGAAAGGATGAAGCCGGACGTGGTGTTCTTCGGCGAGAACGTGGCGCAGCCGACGGCGGCACGAGCGATGGCGGCGGCGGAAAATGCCGCGGGGTTGCTGGTGGTGGGCTCGTCGCTGATGGCCTATTCGGCATTCCGTCTGTGCCGGGTGATCACCGATCGCGGCAAGCCGTTGATGGCGATCAACCTGGGCAAGACCCGGGCGGATGAGTTGCTGGATTTGAAGATCGAAGTGTCATGTGAACAGCTGCTGCCGTTGCTGGCGCAAAGCCTGACCTCCTGACCCCACAATTCCCCTGTGGGAGCGAGCCTGCTCGCGATAGCGAGGATCAGACAATACTGCAGTGACTGACACCGCTAGCGCGAGCAGGCGAAGGCCTACAAAAGTCAGTGCTCGGCCCTGAGGATGTCGAACAGTGCCTGCGCCGCCGCCGACAGTTCATTGCCCGGTTCGGTCAACACACCAATCGCCCGCTCCACCGAGTCATTCAAGGTCAGGCAACAGGCGCCCAGTTCCAGCATCTGCTCGGCGCACAAGGCCGGCACCGCACTGACACCCAGCCCGCTGGCGACCATGCGCCCGACCGTTGCCAGTTGATGGCTTTCGAATTCCACCGGCAGTTTCATACCCCGGGCCTGCAAGTGTTCTTCAAGCATCACCCGCACCGTTGACGGTCGTTGCAGGGTGATGAACGATTCCTGCAGCAAGGTCTGCCAGTCGATCTCGCGGCGCCCGGCCAGCGCTGAATCCTGCGGCACCACCGCAACAAAGCGGTCCATGTACAGCGGGGTGAACGTCAGCGAGGTGTTCTGCATCGGCTCGAACGCCACGCCCAGTTCCACCTGCCGGTCACGAACCATTTCCAGCACTTGCTCGTTGATCACGTCGTTGACCGTAACGTTGACGTTTGGATAACGCGCGCGAAAAGTCTTGAGGATCGGCGGCAGCAGGTTGCCGGCAAACGACGGCATCGCCGCCAGCGTCACCCGCCCGCGTTGCAGGCTGAAGCGCTGGCGCATTTCATCTTCGGCGTTGTCCCAGTCGGCGATCAGGCGCCGGGCCAGCGGCAGCAGCGATTCGCCTTCGGCGGTCAGCGCCACATTACGCGTATTGCGACTGAACAGGCGCCCGCCCAAGCCTTCCTCCAGCGCCTTGATGGTCAGGCTCAAGGCCGATTGCGACAGGTGCAGGCGCTCGCAGGCCACGGCGAAGCTCAGGCTCTGGGCCACGGCGAGAAAGGCGCGGATCTGTTTGATGGTCATACTGAAGCCTCAGGATCTTCGGTGCATCGTGGTACATGATCGTTCCCACGCTCCTGCGTACGCTGCGCGTCACTGGACGCTGCGCGTCTCTAGAGGCATTCCCTCGCGGAGCGTGGGAACGATCAAAGCAGCACGCCATAACGCGACTATTGAGTTTTATCTATCAATCAACCTTAAAAATCAACTTAACAAATATATCCTCCAGCGAGACACTCCAGTCATTCGGCTAGCCAGCCGCCCGACAAACAATAAAAGAGGTGCATATGGCAGGTTTCGACAAGCGCGTGAGTTCCTACGAGGAAGCCTTGGCCGGGCTTGAAGACGGCATGACCGTGATTGCCGGCGGCTTCGGCCTGTGCGGCATCCCGGAAAACCTGATCGCCGAGATCAAGCGCAAAGGCACCCGCGACCTCACCGTCGTATCCAACAACTGCGGCGTCGACGGTTTCGGCCTCGGCGTGCTGCTGACCGACCGCCAGATCAGCAAAGTAATCGCCTCCTACGTCGGCGAAAACAAACTGTTCGAAGAGCAACTGCTCAAGGGCGACATCGAAGTCATCCTGACCCCGCAAGGCACCCTCGCCGAGAAGATGCGCGCCGGCGGCGCCGGTATCCCGGCCTTCTTCACCGCCACCGGCGTCGGCACCCCGGTCGCCGAAGGCAAGGAAGTGCGTGAATTCAAAGGTCGCAAGTACCTGATGGAAGAATCCATCACCGGCGACTTCGCCATCGTCAAAGGCTGGAAAGCCGACCACTTCGGCAACGTCATCTACCGTCACACCGCGCAGAACTTCAACCCGCTGGCCGCCACCGCCGGCAAGATCACCGTGGTCGAAGTCGAAGAAATCGTCGAACCCGGCGAGTTGGATCCGTCGCAGATCCACACCCCCGGCATCTACGTCGACCGGGTCATTTGCGGCACGTTCGAAAAACGCATCGAACAGCGCACCATCCGCAAATAACCCAAGCCCAGACGGAGAACAACAACATGGCACTTTCCCGCGAACAAATGGCTCAGCGCGTCGCCCGCGAAATGCAGGACGGCTTCTACGTGAACCTCGGTATCGGCATTCCGACCCTGGTTGCCAACTACATTCCCGAAGGCATGGAAGTCATGCTGCAATCGGAAAACGGCCTGCTCGGCATGGGCCCGTTTCCGACCGAAGAAACCATTGATGCCGACATGATCAACGCCGGCAAACAAACCGTGACCGCACGCATCGGCGCGTCGATCTTCAACTCCGCCGAATCCTTCGCGATGATCCGAGGTGGTCATGTCGACCTGACCGTGCTGGGCGCGTTCGAAGTCGACGTCGAAGGCAATATCGCCTCGTGGATGATCCCCGGCAAACTGGTCAAGGGCATGGGCGGCGCCATGGATCTGGTGGCCGGTGCCGACAACATCATCGTGATCATGACCCACGCCTCCAAGGACGGTGAGTCCAAGCTGCTGTCCAGATGCAGCCTGCCGCTGACTGGCGCCGGTTGCATCAAGCGCGTGCTGACCGACCTCGCCTATCTGGAAATCGAAAATGGCGCTTTTGTCCTGAAGGAACGCGCACCTGGCGTCAGCGTCGAGGAAATCGTCGCCAAAACCGCTGGTAAACTGATCGTCCCGGATCACGTACCGGAAATGCAGTTCGCTGCCCAGTGAGGAATTCGAAAATGCAAGACGTCGTAATTGTTGCCGCCACGCGTACCGCGATCGGCAGTTTCCAGGGTTCGCTGGCCAGCGTGTCCGCCGTGGATCTGGGCGCGGCGGTGATCCGCCAGTTGCTCGAACAAACCGGTCTGGACGGTGCGCAGGTCGATGAAGTGATCATGGGCCAGGTGCTGACCGCCGGCGCCGGCCAGAACCCGGCGCGTCAGGCCGCGATCAAGGCTGGCCTGCCTCACGCCGTACCAGCGATGACCCTGAACAAAGTCTGCGGTTCGGGCCTCAAGGCCCTGCACCTCGGCGCACAGGCGATTCGTTGCGGCGACGCCGAGGTGATCATCGCCGGTGGTCAGGAGAACATGAGCCTGTCCAACTATGTGATGCCGGGCGCTCGCACCGGTCTGCGCATGGGCCACGCACAAATCGTCGACACCATGATCAGCGATGGCCTGTGGGATGCGTTCAACGATTACCACATGGGCATCACCGCCGAGAATCTGGTCGACAAGTACGAGATCAGCCGCGAACAGCAGGACGCCTTCGCTGCCGCGTCGCAGCAGAAAGCAGCCGCCGCGATTGAGGCGGGACGTTTTGTCGATGAAATCACCCCGATCCTGATCCCGCAGCGCAAAGGCGATCCGGTCGCGTTCAAGGTTGATGAGCAGCCACGTGGCGACACCACGGCCGAATCGTTGGCCAAGCTGCGTCCAGCGTTCAAAAAGGACGGCAGCGTCACCGCTGGCAACGCCTCGTCGCTGAACGACGGCGCCGCTGCGGTGATCCTGATGAGCGCCGAGAAAGCCAAAGCGCTGGGGCTGCCGGTGCTGGCGAAAATCGCCGCTTACGCCAACGCAGGCGTGGACCCGGCGATCATGGGCATCGGACCGGTCTCGGCCACCCGTCGCTGCCTCGACAAGGCGGGATGGAACATCGGCCAACTGGACCTGATCGAAGCCAACGAAGCCTTCGCCGCGCAATCGCTGGCGGTGGCCAAGGATCTGCAATGGGATCTGGACAAGGTCAACGTCAACGGCGGCGCCATCGCCCTCGGTCACCCGATCGGTGCGTCGGGTTGCCGGGTGCTGGTGACCCTGCTGCACGAAATGCTCAAGCGTGATGCGAAGAAAGGTCTGGCGACCTTGTGCATCGGCGGTGGTCAGGGTGTAGCGCTGGCGCTGGAACGCGCTTAAACATCGAGTTCAACGGCGGGCGGTGGATCCACGACATCCGCTGCTCGCTGGCAACAAAAAACCCGGTGCGACTTGCGTTGCACCGGGTCTTTTTTTGTCCATTGAAATCTGCAGTGAATGTTCTGATGCCATCGCGAGCAGGCTCACGCCTACAGGGGAATACATTCCAAAGTGGGAGCGGGCTTGCTCACGAAGGCGTCAGCCCATCCAACAACCATGTCGCCTGACCCACCGCTATCGCGAGCAGGCTCACTCCTACAATGGTCCAGCGGCAAGCTCATACGCCACAAAACACTCAGTCACACCGCCATCTGCAGAATCAACCAGGCATTCGCCCCACTGATCACCGCAAACAAGCCCCAGGCCAACACTCGGGTCGGCAGCCGGTTCACAAACGGCCCCATCAGTTGCTTGTCACTGGTCATGCGGATCAGCGGGTACAGCGCAAAAGGCAACTGCAGGCTCAACACCACCTGACTCAACACCAGCAACTTGCCCACCGCGTTGTCGCCCATCAGCCACACGCCGATGAACGCCGGAATCAGCGCCAGCCCGCGAGTGATCAAGCGCCGCTGCCAGCAGGGAATCCGCAGGTTCAGATAGCCTTCCATGATCACCTGCCCGGCGATGGTTCCGGTGAAGGTCGAGCTCTGCCCCGAGGCCAGCAACGCCACGCCGAACAGCACACTCGCCAGCGCGCCGCCCACCAGCGGATCGAGCAGGTGATAGGCATCCTGAATGTCGACCACGTCGGTATGCCCGGACTGGTGAAACGCCGCAGCCGCCAGAATCAGGATCGCCGCGTTGACCAGCAGCGCCAGTGCCAGCGAACCGATGGTGTCGATGCGCGCCAGGTTCACCGCGTCCTGCTTGCTCGCCAGGTCCTTGCCGATCATCCGCGTCTGCACGATCGAGGTGTGCAGGTAGAGGTTATGCGGCATCACCGTCGCACCGAGAATGCCAATCGCCAGGTACAACGGCGCAGCATCGCTGATCGCCGAGAACGACGGTTTGAAGCCGGCGAACACGTCCGGCCAGTAGGGTTTGATCAGCACCAGTTCGACGAAGAAACACACACCGATGGTCGCCACCAGTACCAGCATGATCGCTTCCAATCGGCGAAAGCCTCTGTTTTGCAGGGCCAGCACCAGCAGCGTGTCGAAGGCCGTCAGGGCAATGCCGAAGGTCAGCGAACAGCCGAGCAACAAGTGAAACGCCAGCGCGCAACCGAGCACTTCGGCGAGGTCGGTGGCGATGATCGAGATTTCCGCCAGCACCCATTGCAGGCGCGCGGTCGGGGTGCTGTAGCGTTCGCGGGACAATTGCGCCAGATCGCGCCCGGTGGCGATGCCCAGACGCGAACACAGGCACTGCACGACCATCCCCGCCAGACTCGCCAGCAACACCACAAACAGCAGGCTGTAACCAAAACGCGAGCCGGCCTCGATGGCGGTCGCCCAGTTGCCCGGATCCATGTAGCCGATCGACACCAGCAAGCCAGGACCGGCGAAGCGCAGTGCGCGTTTGAAAAACGAAGCGCGGGGATCGACTTCCACGCTGCCGGCGACTTCCGGCGGGCAGAACGGCGCGGTGGCGATTTTGGGCAAGCTGAATTTCACGCACACATCCAGAAACAAGTTCGAAAGGTGCAGCTTAGACGTTTCAGCCAACGCCTTGAAGGCTACGAGCCGCTGAAGGTTACCGATTCATGCCCAACAGTTGCTCGCGCAACTCGGGACTGCGGGTGCGCGGATCAAGCCAGATGTTGAAAAACGCCCGGGCAAACTGCGGATCATCGATTTCATGCTGCAACTGCTGCCCGACAAAAAACCGTGCGCCCTGCCCCGGCAGGTACACGCCGGTGATCCGCGTGCCGGCCTGCACGTCGACAAACGACTGCTGCATCTGCGCTTGCCACGCGGCCAGTTGCGCCGGGCTGACACTGGCACCGCCCAGGCGTTTGATTTCATCGACGCTGGCCTGCACCAGATCATCACGCGAGACATGCCGCCGATAGATCAACTCCAGGGCAAACGGCTGCTCGGTCGACAGCGGCCGCGCGGCGCTCCACATCCGGGCGTTGTACACGTCGAAACCGAACACACTGAAATCCCCGGTGCCGATGACCTGCGCACCCGGCACGGCGTCCTGCCAGTTGGCCCAGGTCGGGGTCAGCAACAAGGCCCACAAACCGATGCCACAGCAACCACGCAACACCTTGGGCGTTCTGTTCATCGCGGCATCGACTCCGGTAAACCCTGATACTCAGAGCATAGTCGGCGATCGACGTCGGCATGTTGTATACAATTTTTGTAGCGCAACGCAGCAATCGGCGAGCGGCAATGCTAACGTGGCCCTCTCTCACCCGACGGAGCCTCCCGTGTGCTGATGCTCAAACTGCTGCTGATCCCCGGTTTTCTGCTGCTGATTTCTCTCGCCGGTAAACGTTGGGGGCCGAGCGTGGCCGGTTGGCTGTCGGGGCTGCCGGTGGTGGTCGGGCCGATTCTGTTTTTCCTCGCCATCGAACAGGGGCCGCAGTTTGCTGCGCAATCGGCGGTTGCGGCGCTGTCGGCGATGTTCGCCATGATCACCTTCTGCATCACCTACGCGCAGGTGGCGCAGCGAGCGAACTGGCCGTTGGCGCTGACGGTTTCACTGGCGGTGTGGGCGGTGCTGGCGCTGGTGTTGTCGCTGATTCCGTCGTCACTGACGTTCTCGATCGCTGCGGCGGCGATTGCCCTGCTCGCCGCACCGTACCTGTTCCCCGACGTGCAGCCGGTGCTGAACGGCCCGGCGCCGAAGTCGGATAAACTGATCTGGCGGATGCTTGCCGGGGCAGCGCTGACGCTGCTGGTGACGATGCTCGCCAGTACCGTGGGCGAGCGCTGGAGCGGTCTGCTCGCGGTGTTCCCGGTGCTTGGCAGCGTGATGGCGGTGTTCTCTCAGCAGACTCGTGGCCCGGCGTTTACCGCGGCATTGCTGCGGGCGACGGCGACCGGCATGTACTCGTTTTCGGCGTTTTGCCTGGTGCTGGCTGTGGCATTGCCATCCTTGGGCTGGTGGGGATTCATGCTCGGCGTTTTGATCTCGCTGGGCATGCTGCTGATCACCAAGCGGCTGGTATTGCATGCCAACAGCAGAACCACACTCGCTCAAGAGTAGGTGATGTCCGAAGCCTACTCCCGGACATCTAGCCTGTCTGCGCTGCACAGTTACTTGAAGCTGAGCATTTGTGGAACGGAAGACGAGATGTTGGGTGGCAGCTTATCGCAGGTAAACGCTACACATACTTCGACGTTGCCGCGGGGATAAGCACCGGATTTCTGTACATTCGTAATCTCATTGCGAGCGCCATGGTCATACGCCCCACATTGAGCCACTGCAAAAGCCGTCCATCCACCACTGCCCTTGTAATAAAAAGTCACGTCGCCGAATCTGCCGCGACCGTCATCCGGGCCACGTCCCGTTGCTTCAAATTTTTCAGGGCCGCCCCACTCCGAGCCGGCGGTGTATTTCATGGTGATATTTTCAAATTTACCTGCGGCCATTTTTCAGACTCCTGTTTACCCGCCGAAGTGACGGGCCTGCATCAGGTTTTTATCGACCTCCCTTTCGCAAAACACCTGTCAGAAATACCAGTCACGACAAACGGTACTTTCAGGTTGGACAGGTGATTTGCGGATAAGCCGCGCTGGAATGCCAGGCATGCTCCGTGTGATCATCGCCGCCCTGGCGCACCATCCCTCGGAGATTCACATGTCATTGCTCAGCAAAAAAGCCGTCGTCCTGTTGCTGGCGGCGGTCGCCGGTCTCGGCGCCATCAATGCCCAGGCGGCCAAGGCCAAGGAAAAAGCCCCGACCAACAGCGTGTCGATGCTTGACGGCAAGTTCACCTTCGTCCTGCCCAAAGGCTTCACCGCCGACCCACTGCCTGCTGGCCCGACCGGCGCCAAGGGCACGATGTACACCAATCAGGCGACCAAGACCGTGGTCATCGCGGCGCAAAACCAGATCGCCGGTGGCGCCAGCGTCAAGGACAACGACAATGAATTTCTCGACGGCAGCCTGGCGAGTTTCATCGATGACCAGCGCAAGGCTTTGCCGGACTTCAACAAGCTCACCGAAAAGAGTCTGACTCAGAAAAGCAGCGGCCTCGGTGTGCGTCAGGTCGACAGCACCGCCACTCAGGGTGGCGGCCAGACTCTCAATACCACCCTGCTCGCGGCGTCGGGCAAACGCATGGCGCTGGTCCAGGTGATTTCCCGGGCCAACGACAAGAGCGGTCACGATGCGCTGGTGAAAACCATCCTCAAGGACAAGTGATCCTCACGGATTGAGCTGCTGCAGCCAGGCGTTCAAGTCCCGCAGTTCGGCCGCACTGATGCTGTGGCCAATGCCGGGATAGGCGTGAAACTCGGGGGTGTAGGCGAGTTTTTGCAGCAGCGCATTGGCCTCGGTGCCGTCGCGGTACGGCACCCGATCATCGGCGGTGCCGTGGCCGATGAAGATGTGCAGCGGCAGCGGTTGCTGCTGCGCCTTGAGCTCGCCCTTCAACACCGGCAACAGGCGTCCGCTCAACGCCGCGATGCCGCCGACCGCCACGGGCGGACGCAAGCCCACCTCGTAGGTCATCATCGCGCCCTGGCTGAAGCCGATCAGGTACACCTTGTCCGGGCTGGCGTGATATTTCTTCGCCGCCTGCGCGACAAACGCCCGCAGTTTCTGGCCGCTGGCCTGCAGATCATCGGTCTCACCGTTGTAGGCCCCTTCGCCTTTCTTGCGAAACCACTGGAAACGCCCCTCGCCCAACGCCAGCGGCGCCTGTACCGACAGGTAGTTGTATTGCGCCGGGAGCTGGAACTTCATGCCGATCAGGTCAGCTTCGTTACTGCCGTAACCGTGCAGGAAAATCACCAGCGGCCGGGTGTCCGCGTCCGGGTGAACCTGTTCGATGTACTTCAGTGGCAGGTCGCTTTGCAGCGTGGTTTGCGCGTGGACGGCGCTGGACGCCAGGAGGGTTAACAGGGCTAACGCCTTCAACATAAAGCCTTCCTTCACGGGGTGTCGGGTTCATTGATGAGCCTAACATTCTGCCGTCAGGATCCAAATGTTGAAGGTGCTGCCGATGGCCCCTTCGCGAGCAGGCTCGCTCCCACAAGGGAACGCCTTTCAAGGTGGGAGCGAGCCTGCTCGCGAAGGGGTTCGCCGCAGATCCATCAGTCGTTGATCAGCTTGCCCACCCGAATCGGCTCACGCCCGGCCACCTTGGCCTGCCAGATCCCCGGCTGGGTATACCGTCCGCGATCAATCGCAAACAACACCCCGCTGGTGCCGGCGCACACGGTGCTGAGGCGGTCATTCAATGGGTCCACCACTTCGAACAGCGCATCACCCTTCTCGACCCATTCCCCGGCATTGCGCAGGAAGCTGACCACGCCATGGTGCGGGGCGAACAGGTATTCGGTGCCTTCGAACGGCATGCCTTCGCAACACTCCTGCGGCGCCGCCGGCCATTCGCCGCTGATGAATCCCTGTTCGGCGAGAAAGCCGAGAATCGCTGCGCAATTGGCCTGGGCCTGATCGACCCGGGTGTCGCCCATGCTGCCCAGTTCCAGAGTGGTGGCGAGGTTGGCCGGGGGAATCGCCGCGCTCGGGAACGTCTGCGCCAGACGCAACCACGGCGACGAACACGATTCGTCGAACGAACTGCCGCCAGAGTCTTCGCACAGCAATGCGACGCCAGCCTTCAATCGAGCCGCCAGCGATTGCCAGCGCGGCCAGTGTTGCGGCAGCGCGTAGAGGTGGATCGCCGCATCGAAATCGCAATGCAGATCGAGGGTGATGTCGGCATCGCAGGCGTGGCGCAACAGCAAGCGGTGCAGCGCTTCGAGCTGCGAGGCCGGGGCTGGCAACTCATCAAGCACCTGGCCCATGGTCTGGCGGATCAGCGCAATGTTGGCCTCGGCATCGCTGCCCAGCCGCGTGCCGATCCGCGCTGCGACCGGTGCGCTGAGTTCGACGAATGCGCGGTTGAAATTCTTGCCGCTGCCCAGTTCGAAGCGGCCCATGTGGCTGCCTTGCAGGTGCTGGTCGAGGCCGATCGGGTTAGCCACCGGCACCAGCTCGATCACCCCTAGCAGGCGGCCCTGCTGTTCCAGCTCGGCAAGGCGTTGTTTGAGTTCCCACGCAGTGCGCATGCCCGGCAGCTCGTCGGCGTGCAGGCTGGCCTGGATGTACACCTTGCGGCTGCCCGCGCCGTAACGAAATACGCTGAGGGAGCGTTCGCTGCCCAAGTGGCTCCAGGGCAGAACATGGTCGATGCGTTGCATGAGAAAACTCCTGAATGGCTGGATCACGCAGACCCTTGTAGGAGTGAGCCTGCTCGCGATAGCGGTGCGTCAGGCGCTAAGCGGCTGAATGTTAAACCGCTATCGCGAGCAGGCTCACTCCAAGGTTCTCATTTGAATCAGGGCACAAAAAAGTGGCCACCGTCTGCACGGGACCACTTTTTTCTACGGCGTATTAATGGCCGTACACGTCAAAGTCGAAGTACTTGTCCTGGACTTTCTTGTACTCGCCATTGGCGCGTATTTCGGTGATGGCCTTGTTGAGTTTCTCGGCCAGCGCGGTATCGCCCTTGCGCACTGCAATGCCGGCGCCGCCGCCGAAATACTTGGCGTCTTCGTAGGTCGGGCCGACGAATTCGAAGCCTTTGCCGACGTCGGTTTTCAGGAAGCCGTCGCTCAGGTTGACCGAGTCGGCCAGCATCGCGTCAAGACGGCCGGACTTCATGTCGAGGTTGGCTTCCTGTTGCGAGCCGTAACGCACCACTTCAAACCCGGCGTCCTTGGCCATGTCGGTGGCGTAGCGGTCGTGGGTACTGGCGCGCAGCACACCGACTTTCTTGCCCTTGAGCTCGGTCAGCGGGTCTTTGACACCGGAGCCTTCCTTCATCACGAAGCGCGCCGGGGTGTGGTAGTACTTGATAGAGAAATCGACGTTCTTCTTGCGGTCTTCAGTGATGGTCATCGAGGACAGGATCGCGTCGATCTTCTTCACTTTCAGTGCCGGGATCAGGCCATCGAACTCCTGCTCGACCCACACGCATTTGACGTCCATCTGCTTGCACAGCGCATCGCCGATGTCGACGTCGAACCCGGTGAGTTTGCCGTCAGCGGTTTTCATCGAGAATGGCGGGTAAGCGGCTTCGATCCCGAGGCGGATCGGCTTGGCGTCTTCGGCCACAGCGGTCAGGGACAACATCGACAGTGCCAGGGCACCGAACATCACTAGCTTCTTCATTTATTACTCCTGTGTGCGGAGGCTTTTATTGGCAGCTTTCGATTGGCGTTCGGTCATGGCCATTTAGCAGCAAAAACCGAAGTGGCCGGCAGTCTATGGCGGCGCGCACAGGGCAAATTGTGTTTAAGCGACAAATATTTACAGAAAATCGGCGCGCGCGCTGACCGGAATCAACGGTGCGCCGACATGGTGCAAAGGCTGTAGGACAAACTCTGAACTTGCTCAGGAAATGGCTGAAAATTGCGTCAGCATTCGCAGCCAATCGGCGTTCTGGCGATCTGTTCGACACTCAGGCTGAAGCCCTCGTCCAGCCATCCGGTCACACCACCGATCATCTCCTTGACCGGGTAACCCAACGCCGCCAGTTTCACCGCGGCCTTGTTGGCGCCGTTGCAATGCGGGCCGGCGCAATAAACCACGAACAGTGTGCGCTTCGAGTAGTCCGCCAGGCCTTCGGCCGTCAGCGAGCGGGTCGGAATATTGATCGCGCCCGGCACATGACCACGTTCGAACGCCAGTGGCCCGCGCACATCGACCAGCACAAAATCGACCTCCCCGGCCTCCTGGCTGCTGAAGACGTCGGAACAATCGGTTTCAAAGGTCAGGCGATTGCTGAAGTGCATCAGGGCAATCGCCGACGGCGCGGCGGGAATTTCGCGAACCAGGCTGCTCATGCTGTGTAGCTCCTGCATCTGTGGGGTGTGAACAGACTTTATCGGGCCGGCGCTTGGCGCTACAGTGGCGGGCAAGACACTCACCGGGAATTTTCCGCCAAATGCCTGACTCACCTGGATTGGTCGCAATTCTGGCCTACGACGGCCTCTGTACCTTCGAGTTCGGGATTGCCGTGGAGATCTTCGGCCTGACCCGGCCGGAGTTCGATTTCCCGTGGTACGAGCACTGCATCGTTGCCGTCGACCAAGGGCCGATGCGCGCCATGGGCGGCATTCACGTGTTGGCCGACGGTGGCCTGGAGCTGCTGGCACAGGCGCGCACCATCATCATTCCCGGTTGGCGTGATCGCGAGGCCCCGGTGCCGCCGGCTCTGCTTGCAGCCTTGCGCCAGGCCCACGCCCGGGGTGCGCGACTATTGTCGATCTGCTCCGGGGTGTTTGTGCTGGCCGCCAGCGGCTTGCTCGACGGCCACGGCGCGACCACCCACTGGCGTTACAGCGATGAGCTGGCGCGGCGCTTTCCGGCGATCGCGGTCGATCCGCACGTGCTTTACGTTGATTCCGACCAGTTGATCACCTCGGCAGGCAGCGCCGCCGGGATCGATGCCTGCCTGCATCTGGTGGCCCGGGACTTCGGCACTCAGGTCGCCAATTCGGTCGCGCGGCGGCTGGTGATGTCGCCGCAACGCACCGGCGGCCAGGCGCAGTTCATCCCCACGCCGGTCAGCCCGACGCCACGCAACGACCTGTCGCGGGTGATGCAGTGGGCCCGCGAGCGTTTGCACCAACCGCTGGAAGTGCGTGATCTGGCCAGCGAAGCGGCGATGAGCGAACGCACCTTTCTGCGGAGGTTCAGCGAGGCCAGCGGGCAATCGCCCAAGGCCTGGTTGCAACACGAACGCCTCGCTCGGGCGCGGGAACTGCTAGAGAGCACCGCGCACAACACCGAGCAGATCGCCCAACGCTGTGGTTACCGCTCGGTGGAGAGTTTTCGCGTGGCGTTTCGCAGTGTGGTCGGGGTGCCGCCGTCGGTGTATCGGGAGCGGTTTGGGCGCGGGAGCAAAGCGATTTCCTGAGGTAGCGGTGATGGCTGATGGCCCCTTCGCGAGCAAGCTCGCTCCCACAGGGGTGCGCATTTCAAATGTGGGAGCGAGCTTGCTCGCGAAGGGGCCAGCCCAGACAACAACAATCTAGGGCTTGCGCAACAGATAAGTATCCATGATCCACCCATGCTCGGCCCGGGCAGCCTTGCGCACCCGCTCGATCTCAGCCGCCACATCCTCAAGCCTGCCGCTGATCAGAATTTCATCCGGCGTGCCCAGGTAAGCGCCCCAGTAAATCTCGGTCTGCTGATCCGCCACGCTGTGGTAAGAGTCCTCGGCATCGAGCATCACCACCAGGCTGTCCGTGTCACTCACCTGGCCCGCCGCCAGGCGCCGGCCAGTGGTGATTTCAATCGACTTGCCAATAGTGTTCAACGGCACTTTGTGTTGCGCGGCCAAGGCTTGAACACTGGTGATGCCGGGGATCACTTCAAACTCGAAAGCACAGCGGCCTGACGCCAGAATTGCCTGCAGGATACGAATCGTGCTGTCGTACAGCGCCGGGTCGCCCCACACAAGGAAACCGCCGCACTGCTCGTCAGCCAATTCTTCATTGATCAGGCGTTCGAAGGTTTCCTGCTTGGCGCGATTCAAATCTTCGACCGCGTGGGTGTAGTCCACGTCGCCACGCTCGCGCTCCGGACTGTGGGCTTCGACGTATCGATAAGCCGGATCGGTGATGTAGCGCGCACAGATGTCGCGACGCAGATCGATCAGTTTGTCCTTGCTCCGGCCTTTGTCCATCAGAAAGAACACGTCCACCCGGTTGAGTGCCTTCACCGCCTGCATCGTGATGTAGTCGGGATTACCGGCGCCAATGCCGATGACCAGCAGTCGTTTCATTACTGTGCTCCCGCAAGATCGATACCCGGCAAGCGTAGCCGCCAGATCCCGTTGAACCGCAGTTCGAGCACTGACAGCGGTTCAACATCAATCGCGTTGAATGCTTCGCCCTGCACCACCTGCATCAAGGCGGCGCGCACCACGAATGGGTGGGTGATCGCCACAATGTGTCCCGGCGAGGCTTGCAGGCTGTGCAGCCACGCCGCAACTCGTTCGCCCAATTGCCTCACCGACTCGCCACCATGGGGTGCCACCTGCGGATCGTTGATCCACGCCTGCAAGGCCTCGGCCTCGCTCAGTTGCAGATCCTTGATCGCTTGCCCGTGCCAGCGCCCCCAATCGCAATCGCGCAGCGCTTCGTCCACTTGCGGTGCCGCACCGAACCACTCGGCGGTCTGGCGCGTGCGCAATTCCGGCCCGCACAGCAAACGCATGGCGCTACCGAACTGTTTTGCCAACGCACCGAGTGCCAATGGCTGATTTTCAACAGGCTCGTTCGTAGGAAAACGCGACAATTTCTGTGCGACAGTTCGAGCATGGCAAATCAAAGTCAAACGGGTGGATTGCACAGGGCTGCACTCGATGAACGTCAGTTGAATCGGCGGCAAACGGCCGGTCTTGCGGCAATTGTGCCGCAAACCGGGCGGCTCATGGGATCTCGCAACCTTGGCATCCAACCTGCCGAACCTGAAAAAACGGCAATGTCTCACACACCAATGGGCAATGGACTACAAAGGCAGGTGATATCGGTGTAGCCCTTGTTACACAGGGCTCTGACGTTATTTAAACACTGAGTAGCTACTGCTAAAAATTCACTAGACATGTAACCTGAGTTACATAAATACTGTTTTAACGGATTGTGAAACGAATTCAACAATCCTTCATCCAGCAGGAGCCCGGATGCCCCCTCTTAGAGACTTGATCACCGATCCCGGCCTGGAACTGACACCGTCGGAGCGCAAAGTGATTCGCGCCCTGCTCGACCAGTATCCACGCAACGGTCTGGGTCCGATGGCGCGTCTGGCCGAACACGCCGGCGTCAGCGATCCGACCATCGTACGGCTGGTGAAGAAGCTCGGATTCGGCGGTTATGCCGAATTCCAGGACGCCCTGCTCAGCGACATGGACCACCGCCTGCGTTCGCCGCGCACCCTGTTGCAACCGCGCTCGCACCTGAACAAGGACGATGCCTGGGGCCATTATCTGGCCGACAGCCAGCGTCTGCTGCTGGAAACCCAAGCCCTGACCCAGCCTGAAGACGTACGGATTCTGCTGGACTGGCTGCTCGATACGCGGCACCAGATCTACTGCTTCGGCGGACGCTTCAGCGGCCTGATGGCCAACTACCTGCTCAATCACCTGCGCCTGCTGCGCCCCGGCTGCTTTGCTCTGGAAGACAACGCGCAACTGCCGGACCGATTGTTCGATCTGCAACGCCAGGATGTCGTGCTGCTGTTCGACTATCGCCGCTATCAGACCCAGGCCGTGCGCGTGGCCAGTGCCGCAAAAAGCCGCAACGCCCGGGTGGTGTTGTTCACCGACATCTATGCCTCGCCGCTGCGTGAACTGGCCGACCTGATCATCAGCGCCCCGGTGGAATCGGCCTCGGCATTCGACACCATGGTGCCGGCGCTGGCCCAGGTCGAGGCGCTGATTGCCTGCCTGACCCTGCGCAGCCCCGATCTGGCCGATCGCCTGGAAGGCATCGACGCCCTGCGCAACGACTTCAACACCCACCTGCTGGAGGATAAATAAGGATGTTCAGCCTTCCCCACCGCTCGCCGCGGGACTTGCCGTTTGTCACCGATCACACTGCGTTGCTGCTGGTGGACATGCAGCGTGCGTGGCTCGAACCGCAGTTCGACCCGCACCTGAACGGGCCGGACGCCGAGTATTTCCTGACCCGCGCGCACATGCAGGTGGTGCCCAACCAGCGCCGGTTGCTCAGCGCCTTTCGCGAAGCGCGACAGAACGTGCTGCACACGATTATCGAAAGCCTGACCGCTGACGGTCGCGACCGCTCGCTGGACCACAAGCTGTCGGACATGCACCTGCCCAAGGGCAGTGAACAGGCGCGAATCATCGACGACCTGACCCCGGTGGAAAACGAGATCGTTTTGCCGAAGACTTCATCCGGGGTGTTCAACTCGACCAACATCGATTACGTGCTGCGCAACCTCCAAACCCGTCATCTGATCATCGCCGGCATTGTCACCGACCAGTGCGTCGACATGGCGGTGCGCGACGCCGCCGACCGTGGCTATCTGGTGACGCTGGTCGAAGACGCCTGCGCCACCTACACCCCGGCGCGGCATGACGCCTGCCTGAACGCAATCAAGGGTTACTGCTGGATCACCGACACACAAACCGTGCTCGCACGGTTGCAGGAGCTGCGCCCATGAGCGAGCGCCTGACGCCGTTGCCGATGACCACCATCGTCACCACCGACCTGATCGGCATCACCCGAGGCCGTTCGTTTCCCACCGACGAGCTGGAGCATTATCAAGCCGCCGGTTGCGGCTGGGTGCCGGCCAACAGCGCACTGACGCCGCAGGACATCATCGCTTCGAGCAACCCATGGGGCGCTTATGGCGACTTGCGGCTGATCCCTGACCTGAGCAGCCGCGTCACCGTCGGCAATGGCCCGGACGCCGCAGCACCGGCGCTGGATTTCATCCACGGCGATATCCGCGAGACCGATGGCCGCCCGTGGAGCGCCTGCCCGCGCACGTTGTTGCGCGATGAAATAGAGCGCTATCGCGACGCACTCGGCTTGCAGGTCAACGCCGCGTTCGAACACGAATTCAACCTGCATGCCGGTTTTGCCGAACACCTGGCGTTCTCCCTCGAAGCCCAGCGTCAGGGCGCCGAATTCGGCGGCTGGCTGCTCAGCGCGCTGCGCGCCGGTGGTGTCGAGCCGGAAATGTTCCTGCCCGAATACGGCAAGCATCAGTACGAAATCACCTGCCGCCCGACCCGCGGTGTGGCGGCGGCGGACCGCGCGGTGAATGTGCGCGAGATCACTCGCGAAATCGCCCGGCAAATGGGTGTCGACGTCAGCTTCGCGCCGAAAACCAAGGCCGACGCGGTGTGCAACGGCGTGCACCTGCACGTCAGCCTGCTCGATCTGCAAGGTCTGCCGATGCTGTACGACGCCGGCACCAGCAACGGTCTGTCGACCCTCGGCCAGCATTGGGCCGCCGGGATCCTGCATTACCTGCCTGCCCTGTGTGCGTTCACCGCACCGACACCGGTGTCGTATGAACGCCTGCAACCGCATCACTGGAGCGCGTCCTACGCCTGCCTGGGGCAGCAAAACCGTGAAGCGGCGCTGCGCATCTGCCCGACCGTGAGCCTGGGTGGCAAATCCGTGGCGGCGCAGTACAACCTGGAATTTCGCGCCATGGACGCCACCGCCTCGCCGCACCTGGCGATGGCCGCGCTGCTGATCGCCGGACGGCTGGGCATCGAACAGCGTCTGGCACTGAACGCGATCACTGATGAGATTCCCGATTCACTCAACGACGAGCAACGCAAGGCCCGGGGCATTGTTGCCCTGCCCGCCTCACTGGCCCAGGCGCTGGATTGCCTGCGTGACAGCGCAGCCTTCAACCAATGGCTGCCCAAGCCGTTGCTCGACACATACCACGCCCTTAAAACCGAGGAACTGGCGCTGACGGAACAGCTCTCGCCCGCTGACCTGTGTGAGCACTATGCACGCCTGTACTGAATCCGCCGAGCTGGGGTTGTACACCCGCCCGGTCTACAACCTGAGCCGCGAAGATTCTTCGCATTCGTTGATTTTGGTGTGTGAGCACGCCAGCCGCTACATCCCCGAAGCCCTGAACAATCTGGGCCTGGACGATGCAGCTGCCCGCGAGCACATCGCCTGGGACATCGGTGCACTGCAACTGGCTGAAAAGCTCTCGGAAACACTTGGGGCGACGCTGTTGAGCGCCAATTATTCACGCTTGCTGATCGACCTCAATCGGCCCCGGCATGCCCCTGACAGCATTCCGGCGCAGAGCGAGATTTATCAGGTGCCCGGCAACCGCGACCTGGATGAAACCACTCGCGAATACCGGCGCCAGAACCTGTTCAAACCGTTTCACGCCCGGCTGCAGACCCTGATCGACGAACGCCTCGCGCAGGGTCAAGCGGTGCGGGTGGTTGGGATTCACAGTTTCACCCCGGTGTATTACGGCCAGCCGCGCCCGCTGGAAGTCGGTGTGCTGTTCGGTCAGGCCAGCGCGTATGCCCAACGGGTGATCGACGGTCTCGGCCAGCACCCGCTGATGGTCGCGGGCAACCAGCCGTACCGGATTGATCCGTTGGGCGACATGACCGTGCCGGTGCACGGCGATGCCCGAGGCCTGGAGTCAGTGCTGATCGAGGTGCGCAACGACCTGTTGCGCAGCCCCGAAGCGGTATCACTGTGGGCCGAGCGCCTGGCGCCACTGTTGTAACGAATGCGGCAGAAACTGCTGACGCTGTACACGACGGATCGACATAACAACTAAAAACGCTGGATAGGCTGACAAGGAGTTGCGCTTCATGGAAATAGAAGAGTTTGGCTACAAACAGGAGTTGAAACGTAGCCTGACACTGACCGACCTGGTGGTGTACGGGATGATCTTCATGATCCCCATCGCCCCCTTCGGCGTGTATGGCTACGTCAATGCCGAGGCGCCCGGGATGGTGCCGTTGGCTTACATCATCGGCATGGTGGCGATGCTGTTCACCGCACTGAGCTACGGCAGCATGGCGCGGGCGTTTCCGATTGCAGGTTCGGTGTATTCCTACGCGCAACGCGGCCTCAATCAACACGTCGGCTTCATCGCCGGCTGGTTGATGTTGCTCGACTATCTGCTGATTCCACCGCTGCTGTACGTCTATGCAGCGATGGCCCTGAACCATCTGTACCCGGACATTCCCAAAGTCGGCTTCATCCTGGCGTTCCTGGTCAGCGCGACCTTCGTCAACCTGCGCGGCATCACCTTCACCGCCCGGATGAACATCATCTTCCTGCTGGCGCAACTGGTGGTGCTGGGGATTTTCCTGTTCTACGCCTGGAATGCCCTGCACAACGGTGGCGGTAACGGCGAGCTGACCCTGGCGCCGCTGTATCACCCGCAAACCTTCAACTTCGCCCTGCTGATGCAAGCGGTGTCGATTGCGGTGCTGTCGTTCCTGGGCTTCGATGCGATCTCGACCCTCGCCGAAGAAATCAAAGGCGACCCCGGCAAAAGCGTCGGCCGGGCAGCGCTGATCACCCTGGTGGTGATGGGCGTGATTTTCGTCGTACAGACCTGGATCGCCACCGATCTGGCCGCCGGCATGGGCTTCAAATCCGCCGATACCGCGTTCTATGAAATCGCCGAAATCGCTGCCGGCAGCTGGCTGGCAACCTTGACGGGGGTGGCCACTGCCCTGGCCTGGGGCGTCGCGGTGGCGATCACCTCGCAAGCCGCCGTGTCACGCCTGCTGTTCGGCATGGCCCGCGACGGCAAGCTGCCGAAAGTACTGGCCAAGGTACACCCGAAACACAACACCCCGTACCTGAGCATTTATCTGGTGGCGGTGCTGTCGCTGGTGATCTGCTACCTGTTCATCAATTCGGTCGACACCCTGACCTCGCTGGTCAACTTCGGTGCCCTCAGCGGTTTCATGCTGCTGCACCTGACGGTGATCAACTACTACTGGCGTCGGCAGAAGTCCGGTCAGGTCGTGCGTCATCTGATCTGCCCGCTGATCGGCTTCATCATCGTCGCCGCCATCATGTACAACATGGGCGTCGATGCGCAGAAACTCGGGCTGATCTGGATCGTCCTGGGCCTGGTGTACCTGTTCTTCCTGAACAAGCTCGGCGCCAGCACCGCGCTGCCTGACCCGAGCAATGGCTGACAAGAAAAAGGGCGGCGTCTGACAACAAATCAGGCGACCGCCGCTTTAAAGCGTGGCAACCGACAGTGATAGTCAGGTTCGGTGAGGATCACCGAACCCTTTGATACAGGAGTGCATCCATGCTGGTCTTACGCCCAGTCGAGCCAACCGACCTGCCGCAATTGCAGCAACTGGCCCGCGACAGTCTGGTCGGCGTCACGTCGCTGCCGGACGACAGCGAGTGCCTGCGCGAAAAAATCGCCGGTTCCTGCGCTTCCTTCGACAGCGACATTCAGGCGCAAGGCTCGGAGAACTACTTCTTCGTGCTGGAAGACCTCGAAAGTCGGCGGCTGCTCGGCTGCTCGGAGATCCTCGCCACTGCCGGTTTCAACGAACCGTTCTACAGCCTGCGCAACCGCCACTTCACCAGCGCCTCGCGGGAATTGAACATCGAGCACGGCGTGCCGGCGCTATCGCTGTGTCACGACCTCAACGAGCACACCCTGCTGCGCGGCTTTCACATCGATAACGCGCTGGTGCGCAGCGCCTTTTCCGAATTGCTGTCGCGGGCGCGCCTGCTGTTCATCGCCGCCCACGCACAACGTTTCTCCGATGCGGTGATCACCGAAATCGTCGGTTACAGCGACGAGAACGGCCACTCGCCGTTCTGGGACGCCCTGGGCAAGCATTTCTTCGACCTGCCCTACGTCGAGGCCGAGCGCCTGTGTGGTCTGCAAAGCCGCACGTTTCTCGCCGAACTGATGCCGCAATATCCGATTTACGTACCGATGCTGCCCCTGGCCGCACAGGAATGCATCGGCCGGATTCACCCGGACGGCCAGGAAGCCTTCGACATCCTCGAGCGTGAAGGCTTTGAAACCAACAGCTACATTGATCTGTTCGACGCTGGCCCGACCCTGTATGCGCGCACCGCGAACATCCGTTCGATTGCCCACAGCCAGACCGTCACCGTGCGCCAGCAAGCACAGATCGACGCCCGGGGCCGTTATCTGCTGAGCAACGACGCACTGCACGGCTTTCGGGCCATCGTCGCGGAACTGGATTACCAGCCCGATCAACCGCTGTCCCTCACGCCAGCCCTGTGTGCGGCGCTGAATGTCACCGATGGCCGCACGATCAGGCTGATTGCCCTGTGAACCACGCCCGGTTGCACACCCAACGACAGTGCCCGAACAGGCGCGTACAAGGAGTTACCGCATGATCGTCCGTCCGGTCAAAGTCAGCGACCTGCCAGCGCTGATGACCCTGGTCCGACAGGCCGGCCCGGGGTTCACTACCCTGCCGGCCAATGAAGACCGCCTCGCCCACCGGGTGCGCTGGGCCCAGCGTGCATTCGCCGAGCAGGTGGAACGGGCCGACGCCGATTATCTGTTCGTGCTCGAAGACGACGACCTGCGCGTGGTCGGCGTCAGCGCCCTGACCGGGGCGGTTGGCCTGCGCGAGCCGTGGTACAACTACCGCGTCGGGTTGACCGTGAGTTCGGCACCGGATCTGGGCATTTCGCGACAGATCCCCACGCTGTTTCTCAATAACGAACTGACCGGTCAGTCGGAACTGTGTTCGCTGTTCCTGCATCCGCAGCACCGGCACGGCAATAATGGCCGGCTGCTGTCGCTCGGACGCCTGTTGTTCGTGGCTGAGTTCCCGCAGCTGTTTGGCGAGAAGATGATTGCCGAACTGCGCGGCAGTGCCGATGAGCTCGGCTGCTCGCCGTTCTGGGACAGCCTGGGCCGACACTTTTTCAAGATGGACTTCAGCCACGCCGACCACTTGTCGGGCCTGGGCAACAAGTCGTTCATCGCCGAACTGATGCCGCGCCAGCCGCTGTACACCTGCCTGCTCACCGAACAGGCGCAAGCAGTCATCGGTCAGCCGCACCCCAACACCGAGCCGGCGCTGAAGATCCTGCGCGAAGAAGGTTTTGTGCATAAGGGCTACATCGACATCTTCGACGGCGGCCCGGTAGTCGAAGCCGCGATCCCCAACATCCGTACCGTGCGCGACAGCCTCGCACTGACGTTGAGCCTCGGCACACCGGACGATCAGGCACCGTTGTGGCTGATCCACAACCGGCGCCTGGAAAACTGCCGCATCACCGTCGCTCCGGGCCGTCAGGTCGGCAATACTCTGGTGGTCGATCGCCTCACCGCCAAGCGCCTGCAGCTGCAACCAGGCAATTCGGTGCGTGCGGTGCTGCTGCCCAGGCAACAGCAACAGGCGGTCGCGGCCTGAATCCCCTTCTCTCTCGCAAATTCGTCATGAACCTTGACCCACTCGCGTGATAGCCTTTTCATTCTTCGGCGTTGACACCTTTGCTCAAGCCGTTCCATTCCTTTGTATTGGTGGAACTCGTATGACCAGGCTTTCCCATCAAGATTTGCGCCGTAACTTCCGTCAATTGCTGGCCTCCGACACGTGCTACCACACCGCCTCGGTATTCGACCCGATGTCCGCGCGCATTGCCGCAGACCTGGGTTTTGAAGTGGGGATCCTCGGCGGCTCCGTGGCCTCGTTGCAGGTACTGGGCGCCCCCGACTTTGCCCTGATCACCCTCAGCGAATTCGCCGAACAGGCCACCCGTATCGGCCGCGTCGCCCAATTGCCGGTGATCGCCGACGCCGACCACGGCTACGGCAACGCCCTCAACGTGATGCGCACCATCGTTGAACTGGAACGCGCCGGCGTCGCCGCCCTGACCATCGAAGACACCCTCCTGCCGGCACAATTCGGGCGCAAATCCACCGACCTGATCTCGGTCGCCGAAGGCGTCGGCAAGATCCGCGCGGCACTGGAAGCCCGGGTCGATTCGGAAATGGCGATCATCGCCCGCACCAACGCCGGCATCCTGCCGAATCAGGAAATCATCAGCCGTACCCGGCAGTACCAGGCCGCTGGCGCCGACGGCATCTGCATGGTTGGCGTGCAGGACTTCGATCAGCTGGAACAGATTGCCGAACACCTGACCGTCCCGCTGATGCTGGTCACCTACGGCAACCCGGCCCTGCGTGACGACAAGCGTCTGGCAGAACTCGGCGTGCGCGTGACCATCGACGGCCACGGCGCGTATTTCGCCGCGATCAAGGCCACCTACGACAGCTTGCGCGAACAGCGGCAGATCTTCACCCAGGCCTCAGACCTGAGCGCCACCGAGCTGACGCACACTTATACCCAGCCTGAGGAGTACATTCTCTGGGCCAAGGAATACATGAGCGTGAAGGAATAATTCGACACTGATCCGAACGCCACGGGTAACTACTGATACAGCCGGTAGACGCAATGTCACCGGCCAAGTTGCGAACAACTCCCAACTTAATAGCCATACACCCAAACCAACAACACACCCACTAACAAACACCAACATTTAACAACAACTTCCGCATTGATATTAAATATCGCCCACCTATAATCCAAATCAATTAAACAACTGTACATCCAACAATAAACAACGCATTAAAAATCATCAGCCGAATTATTTATTCGAGTACTTTCCAACTTAATCTACAGCCAACACGGACTCACCTCCCATGATAAAAACATTGCTCAATCCAGACTTGACGCCAGCACAACTTATTACCCGCATCAAGACGATGAACATGGGAACCGAAGTGAAGAGCCTGGCAGACCAACTACTCGAAGCAACAGCAGATACTCAGGACACGTCTCACCGCGCTGCGATCATGAAAGTGCTGAACATTCACACTGGAACGCTGACATTACACTGCAACAAAGATGGCAACATTAGTATCAAGGCACCTGACAACGCACCGGCACCGGAACAATTCTATTCCGTACCCGGCAAAAGTATCTTGTTTGCAATCAACGGGGAGTCATTTCCCATTCAACTTTACCAGCTCGAAGATCAGTGCCTGACGCGCGCAGAGCGGGTCAGTGTGGACGGCAATAATCCGTTGTTCGTGGACGGTGCAAAGGTCCTGTTCGACAGCAACCCCGACGGCAACGGGCACCCGGCCTTCATTGGCAGCATCAATCTGCCTGAAAGAACTGCCGACATCAGTGTATTTGACCCCGACTCATTGCGCAAAATCGCCTGGTTCCCGCATGACGACAGTGCCGCACGCTTCCTGGCGAGTCTTGAGCTGCTTGAAGCCGCCCAGGACCCCGGCGCCTGCAAAGTGGCTGAAGAATTGATTTATCACTACCACCCCGCTGTCGCCTGGAAGGCCTTTCAGATAATCAGCAGAACCGATCTGCAGGCTGCCTTGAATTGCGCGCCGCTGTTGAGAAACCTGCAAAACAGCCGTCTGAACCATTTACTCGACCAGTGTGAAGCCGCATGAAACTGAATACTTTTGTCGAGCGTATGGCGACCTACGACCTGCAGCTGGACAGCGCAAAAATCATTGACGACCTGCGTCAACTGGCGACTAACCGTACGTTGTTGAGCGAATACCTTTACACAACGATCCAGCAGGACGGTTTCAGTACCAAAAACAGACTCTACGGCGCTTATGCATTTGTTCTGCATTCCAACGATCTGTTTACCGTACGCCTGGGGTTCTGGTCGCCGGTCACGTCACAGGATGAGCGGGAAACCTTCATCTACGACCTCAACCACAGTCATGACTTCGAACTCTATTGCGTGGGTTACAGCGGTGACGGTTACACCACCGTTTCGCGAGAGATTCTCGAGCAAACGCCTCTTCAGGCAGGCGTAAAGCCGAAGTTTGGCGATGAAAGAGTACTTAAACTTATTCCGGGTGAGGTGCTGCACATGCTTCCACTGCGCGAAGTCCACAAGCAGCTTCCACCTGAAACGATGTCCGCCTCGCTGAGTTTGCTAATCCATCCTCGGCAGGAGACAAAAACCGAAGAAGCCTGGTGCTTCGACGACAACCTGGTACCGACTTATCCCGGTATCGCCCGGCAGGAGACAGCGCTCTTTGAAAGCCTGCTGTCCCGGCTACAACGTGAGCAGACTTCACTGCTCACTCAATCAGAAAGGAAATCTGTATGAACAAGCAACTCGATAACTGGAACTCGACTCCACTGCTGCATGCTGGCACCAACGTCATCAACACACCGGTGGCAACCGCTGCGGCATCGCCATGTGCGGGCATCATTCCACGTTACAACGTGGGCAACATTCACGAAATCAAGCAATTCTGGAACATGCCGCAACCCGCCTGATTCTTGCTGGCCCGGCGCACCATGAGTGTCAAGAAGTGGTGCGCCGGCCGGACTGAGACCATCGCGAGCAAGCCCGCTCCTACATTGGATCTGTGTCGAACACGTGTGTTGTGTTCACTGAAAATCCACTGTGGGAGCGGGCTTGCTCGCGAAGGCGTCAGTCGCAACGCCGCTATATCGGCACAGCTCAGCGCTTGGCCAGTTCCATGATCATCCGCGACAACAGATAAATCCGTGGCGTCACGCTCGCCACTTCGGCGTATTCCTCCGGCGTGTGAATATTGCCGCCGACAATCCCGAAGCCATCCAGCGTCGGTGTACCAACTCCCGCCGACAGGCTGGCATCCGCCGCGCCACCGCTGCCCTCTTCGGTCAGCTTGCGGCCGATCTCGCCGTAAATCCCCTGCGCCATGGCCATCAAACGATCCGACTCCGCCGTCTGCGGCATCGGCGGCAGGCCGCGTTTGAGGCTGGTGGTCACTTCGGTTTCCGCTATCAGCTTGTCCTGCGAGACCCGTGCCAGGTCTTTCTCGATCCGGTCGAACTCTTCCGGCACCGCCGCGCGCACGTCTGCCTTGGCCGTTGCGCGATCCGGGATCACGTTGGTGCGATCGCCGGCCTGGAGCACGGTGAAATTGATCGTGGTTTTCTTCGTTTCTTCGCCGAGTTTGCCCAGTTGCAGAATCTGGTGCGCCGCTTCCATCGCCGCGTTACGCCCCAGCTCCGGTGCGACGCCGGCATGTGCCGCTTTACCTTTTACCTCGACCAGCGCCGTCGCGCTGCCCTTGCGCCACACCACCAGACCATCGGCCGGGCGGCCCGGTTCGAGGTTGAGGGTCACGTCGTGAGCCTTGGCGGTTTTCTTGATCAGGTCGGTGGCGACGTCCGAGCCGGTTTCTTCACTGGCGTCGAGCAGGAAGGTGATTTGCGCGTAGTCCTTGAAGTCGAGGTTTTTCAGAACTTTCAGCGCGTAGATCCCGGCGACGATGCCGCCCTTGTCGTCCATCACCCCTGGCCCGTAGGCGCGGCCGTCCTTGATGTGAAACGGGCGCTCGGCAGCGGAGCCTTCCTTGAACACCGTGTCCATGTGCGCCATCAAGAGGATTTTCGCCTTGCCGGTGCCTTTGAAGGTCGCCAGCACGTGGTTGGATTTTTCCAGGGTATTGGGCACCAGTTCGATGGTCGCGCCGAGTTTTTTCAGCTCATCGATGGCAATCTCGCTGACTTGTTTCAGGCCCGGCTCATAGCCTGAACCGGAGTCGATGTTGACCAGCCGTTCCAGCAGCTTCAGGGCTTCGGGCTGATACTGTTCGGCATCGGCCAACACTTGCTTGTGCGGTTCGGCGAAGACGCTGGCGGTACTGAGGGCGAGGGACAGGCCGAGGCTGGCGGCCAGCAGGGAGCGGGAAAATGAGAATGTCATGAATCGATCCTTGTTTCGCGTCGGGGGGATTGAACCGTACCTGACATCGACGCAAGGCTCTATACCGGATGCGACACCTCTGCGGCCGACACCGAACACCTGTAGGAGTGAGCCTGCTCGCGATAGCGTTATATCGGTCGACATTCGGGTTACTGATAGATTGCTATCGCGAGCAGGCTCACTCCTACAAAAGGAATGGTGGTGAGCAATCAGACCGAATCGAGCAGTTCGTGCTTCGGCCGGTCTTCACTGTTGCAGATCACCCGATTGCGCCCGCTGGCCTTGGCCTCGTACAGCGCCTGATCCGCATCATTGAGCCAGCGAGTCGCATCCCCGTGGGCCGGGTCGTAAGCGGCCAGACCAATACTGAGACTGACCTTGAGTGCCGGGTTCTGCTCGTAACCCAGGGTGGAAAATCGCTCGCGCAAGGCTTCCATCGCCTGGGCGGCATTGAACAGCGGCAGGTCGGGCAGGATCACGCAGAATTCGTCACCGCCGTAGCGCCCGGCCACGTCCGCGGCGCGCAGGTTCTGCTTGAGCATCTTGCTCAGCTGCCGCAGCACGATGTCGCCTGCCACGTGACCGTAGGTGTCGTTGATCGACTTGAAATGATCGATGTCAATCAATGCAATCGCCGCGCCCTGCTTCTGCCGGCGGCAGCGTTGAAATTCGATTTCCAGTTGATCCTTCCAGGCGCCATGGTTGAGCAATCCGGTGAGGCTGTCGGTGCGGCTCAGGGCCAACAACTCACGCTTGTGCAGCCCCAGCGTGTAGGCCTGGCGAAAGCAGATCCAGCCCAGCGCCAACGGGTACAGCATCAGCAATGGCAGGCACGCATACAGTTGCAGCGGTGAGGTTTGCGGGATGAACGCCGGGGCGAAAACCACCAGCCCAACGCCAATACCAAGGATCTGCGCCGCCAGGCCCGCCGCGAGAAAACGCAGACCGCCGATGGCGACGTTGTTCATCGCCATCATCGAAATGGTGGTGGCGCTGGGCAGCGGATTGAAATGCATGGCGGCGACCCAAAAGCCGCCCATAAACGCGTCGATCAACAGATTGCGGTGTTCGGCGTGGTAGGGAACGCTGGAGCGACGCGCCCATTGGAACGCCAGGTGCGGCCAGAGCAGGCCGTTGAACAGCATCAGCGCCCAGACCCACAGCGGCGGTTCGAGCGGGTACATCGCCGCGCTCACGCACAACAACCCCAGCACCAGCCCGAGGGTTCGCGATGTATAAAGCCTCCTGGCCAATGAAAGTCCCTTTCCCCCCTTGTTTCGCATAAGGGCCTCGAGCACTCAACGGAACCTGCACACACCGTCAGACGGATGTGCTGGAAGTCTAACAGCCAGCCGTTAAATAGCCATCACCAGCCGGCCGCCTCACCCCGTTAAATCGCACTGTGGGAGGGGGCTTGCTCCCGAAGGCGGTGGGGCAGCCAACATCTTCGGTGAATGACACGGCGCTTTCGTGAGCAAGCCCACTCCCACAGGGGTTTTGTGGTGTGTCAGAGGTCGAGTGTGTGTCTTGTTGCCTCAGAGCAAAGTGCAGCAACTGCCTGGAATACAGTTCCCTGTAGGAGTGAGCCTGCTCGCGATGGCGGTGTGAGCCAGCATCATCGGTGACTGACCCACCGCTTTCGTGAGCAAGCCCACTCCCACATGGGTTTTGTGGTGTGTCAGGGGTCGAGTGTGTGTCTTGTTGAATCGAGCAAAGTGCAGGAGCTGCCTGGAATACAGATCCTCTGTGGGAGGGGGCTTGCTCCCGAAGGCGGTGGGGCAGCCAACATCTTCGGTGAATGACACGGCGCTTTCGTGAGCAAGCCCACTCCCACAGGGGTTTTGTGGTGTGTCAGAGGTCGAGTGTGTGTGTCTTGTTGCCTCAGAGCAAAGTGCAGCAACTGCCTGGAATACAGTTCCCTGTAGGAGTGAGCCTGCTCGCGATGGCGGTGTGAGCCAGCATCATCGGTGACTGACCCACCGCTTTCGTGAGCAAGCCCACTCCCACAAGGCAAATATTTAGCTATACCTGAAAGGATGAAAACGGAAAAACGACTATAAGAAGGAGGCCCATGCAGACCTACCGAGTGTTGATCATCGGCAGCGGTTTTGGCGGCCAGTGTGCGGCGGTCAATCTGCTCAAGGCCGGGATCGACGATTTTCGCCTGCTGGAAAGACGTGGCTTCTTCGGCGGCACCTGGTGCCAGAACACCTACCCTGGCGCTGCGGTGGATGTGCCCTCGCCGCTGTACTCGCTGTCCTTCGCGCCATACCGCTGGACGCAGATGTTCGCCGCCCAGGCCGAACTGCACCGCTACACCGAACACATCATCGACCGCTTCAACCTGCGCGAACGGGTGGAGCTGCAGGCCAATGTCGAACGTATCGAGTGGGACGACGTGCAACAGCGCTGGGCGGTGCACACCAGCGCCAAGGGCACCTTCCATGCGCAATTCGTGATCAACGCCAGCGGCCCACTGAGCCAACCGGTGATCCCGCCCTTTCCCGGCCTGGATCGCTTTCAGGGCAAGACCTTTCATACCAACAACTGGGATCACAGCTACGACTACCGGGGTAAACGCGTGGCCATCGTCGGCAGCGGCGCCAGTGCCGCGCAGGTGATTCCGGCGATTGCCCCCGAGGTCGAACAACTGCATGTGTTCCAGCGCACGCCGCATTGGGTGTTGCCTCGACCCGATCGTACCTTCGGACGCTTTCAGCGCTGGCTGCTGGGTTTGAAACCGGCGTACAAATTGCTGCGCTGGTTGCTCTACTGGCAATTCGAAACCCGGGTGATCGCCTTCAAATACTCAAAACCGGCGATTCACATGGTTCAGCGCCAGGCCCTGCACTTTCTCAAGCAACAGGTACCCGATCCGCTATTGCGCGAAAAGCTCACCCCGGACTTCACCATCGGCTGCAAGCGCATCCTGCTCTCCAGCACTTATTACCCGGCGCTGACCCGGCCCAACGTGACGCTGCACAGCCGCGAGCAAGGCATCGCCGAAATCGATGAAACGGGGATCACCACCAGGGACGGCCAACACATCGAGGTCGACCTGATTGTCTGGTCGACCGGCTATGACGCCACCGACGGCGTGGTCTCCTACCCGGTAACCGGCAAGCACGGCGTGCAGCTCAAGGACGTCTGGGCGCAGTACCCGCGCGCCTACCTGGGCACCAGCCTGCCGGAGTTTCCCAACCTGTTCATCGTCACCGGGCCGAACACCGGCATCGGGCATACCTCGGCGCTGTTCATCATCGAATCACAGATGAACTACATCCTCGACTGCATCCACACCCTCCAGGCCAAGGGCCTGCGCAGCATCGAAGTGCGCCCCGAAGCGGAACGTACCTACACTGCAATGATCCACCGTGAGATGGAGCGCACGGTATGGAAGTCCGGCGGCTGTCACAGTTGGTATCAGAGCAAAAGCGGTCATGTGATCGCGATTTTTCCGGGCTTCAGTTTCAGCTACTACCGGTTGACCCGGGCGTTGAAACCGGCTGACCACATTCTGTCCTGAACACGTAAAAGGAAGACGTCGATGCTTTTGCTGTTTGTCGCTCTCGCGGTTTTCGTGGCCTGGAGCTGGTTGAGTTACCCGGCGGTGGGTCATTGGCTGTACGACCTGAGCATGGCTCTGGAGGCCAAACTGTATAAGTTGCACAAAATCGAGGTACCGATCGCTGAAATGACGGTATCGACCTGGCAAGGCGGCCCCTATGAAGCGGCCAGCGCGATCCTGATGCTGCACGGCTACAGCGCCGACAAGAACCTGTGGCTGCGCTTCGCCCGGCATTTTGTCCGCCAATATCGAGTGATCATTCCGGACATCGCCGGCCACGGTGAAACCGGCTTCAAGTCTGGTGGCGGCTACGACATTGCGCTGCAGGCCAAGCGCATGATCCAGTTGCTCGACGTCTGCGGCGTGGAGAAAGTCCACGTGATCGGCAACTCGATGGGCGGCTACATCGCGGCGTGGCTGGCGGCGACCTACCCGGACCGAATCGCCTCGGTGGCATTGATCGACCCGGCCGGCGTCACCGCACCGGAGGCCAGCGACATGGAGCGCCACCTGGCACGAGGGCACAACCCGTTCCTGATCAATTCCCGGGAAGAGTTTCGCCAGTTTTATGCGATGACCATGGCCTCGCCACCCTGGGTGCCCGGGTTGGTCCTGGACGCCATTGCCCAGCGTTATGAACGCCAGCGCGACGAACTGGAAGAGATCTTCCGCGACTTCCGCGCCAGTCCGCCGATGGAGCCGAAACTGTCCGAAATCAAATGCCCGGCGCTGCTGTTGTGGGGACGCAAGGACCGCTTGATCGACGTCAGCAGCGTGCCGATCTGGAGCAAGGGCATCGCCAATCTGCGGGTCGATGTGTGGGACGGCGTCGGGCACATGCCAATGGTCGAACAACCGACGAACACAGCGCGGTTGTATCGGGAGTTTCTGGGTAACCAGCGATGACCGCCACCACAGTCCTTGTGATGAGGGGATTTATTGTGGTGAGGGGATTTATCCCCTCACCACAATAAATCCCGTCGGCCGATGGAGTTGAAATGAACATTCTCTACGACGAACGCCTCGACGGCCCGCTACCGGAGGTGAACAAGGCACAACTGCTCAAGATCCTGCAACAGGCCCTCCCGGATCTCGACATTCTCTGGCGCGAAGACGAACTCAAGCCTTACGAGTGCGACGGCCTGTCGGCCTATCGCACCACGCCGATGCTCGTCGCCCTGCCCCGGCGACTCGACCAGGTGCAAACCCTGCTCAAGCTCTGCCATCAACACACCGTGCCAGTGGTGGCCCGTGGCGCCGGCACCGGGTTATCGGGCGGCGCGCTGCCGCTGGAAAAAGGCCTGCTGCTGGTGATGGCGCGGTTCAACAACATCCTCCACATCGACCCGGCGGCCCGCACGGCGCGGGTTCAGCCCGGGGTGCGCAACCTGGCGATTTCCCAGGCTGCCGCGCCGTTCGGCCTGTATTACGCGCCGGACCCGTCCTCGCAAATCGCTTGCTCAATCGGCGGCAACGTCGCGGAAAACGCCGGTGGCGTGCATTGCCTCAAGTACGGCCTGACCGTGCACAATCTGCTGAAGATCGAAGTGCTGACCATCGAAGGCGAACGCCTGACCCTGGGCAGCGACGCCCTCGATTCCCCGGGTTTTGATTTGCTGGCGCTGTTCACCGGCTCCGAAGGTTTGTTGGGGATCATCACCGAAGTCACGGTCAAACTGCTGCCCAAACCGCAAGTCGCCAAAGTCTTGCTGGGCAGTTTCGACTCGGTGGAAAAGGCTGGCCGCGCGGTGGCCGACATCATCGCTGCGGGGATCATCCCCGGCGGCCTGGAAATGATGGACAACCTGGCGATCCGCGCCGCCGAAGATTTCATCCACGCAGGCTACCCGGTGGATGCCGAGGCGATCCTGCTGTGCGAACTCGATGGTGTCGAAGCCGACGTCCACGACGACTGCCTGCGGGTCCGCGAAGTCATGACCCAGGCCGGTGCCAGCGAGGTGCGTCAGGCCCGCGACGAAGCCGAACGCGTGCGCTTCTGGGCCGGGCGCAAAAACGCCTTTCCGGCCATCGGCCGCTTGTCGCCGGACTATTACTGCATGGACGGCACCATCCCGCGCCGCGAATTGCCCGGCGTGCTGCAAGGCATCGCCCGCCTCGGCGCCGAATACGGCTTGCGCGTGGCCAATGTGTTCCATGCCGGCGACGGCAACATGCACCCGCTGATCCTGTTCGACGCCAACCAGCCGGGGGAACTGCATCGCGCTGAGGCGTTGGGCGGCAAGATTCTGGAACTGTGCGTGCAGGTCGGCGGCAGCATCACCGGCGAACACGGGGTCGGCCGCGAGAAAATCAATCAGATGTGCGCGCAATTCAACAGCGCTGAGCTGACCCTGTTCCACGCGGTCAAAGCCGCATTCGACCCGCAAGGCTTGCTCAACCCCGGCAAAAACATCCCGACCCTGCATCGCTGCGCCGAATTTGGCGCGATGCACATTCATGCCGGGCAACTGCCGTTCCCTGATCTGGAGCGTTTCTGATGGCTGACGTCGACGCCAGCAGCGCCCTGCTCGATCAGGTCAACGAAGCCCGGGCCAACGCCACGCCGCTGAAAATCCAGGGCGGCAACAGCAAGGCGTTTCTTGGCCGCGAGGTGGCCGGTGAAGTGCTCGACACCCGCGCGCACTGCGGCATCGTGCGCTATGAACCGACGGAGCTGGTGGTCAGCGTGCGCGCCGGTACACCGCTGCGCGAGTTGCTGGAGGCGCTCGACGCTGCCGGGCAGATGCTGCCGTGCGAGCCGCCGGCCTTCGGCGACAGCGCCACGGTCGGCGGGATGATCGCCACCGGACTGTCCGGGCCACGGCGGCCATGGTCCGGCTCGGTGCGCGATTTTGTCCTCGGCACCCGAGTGATCACCGGCCTCGGCCAGCACCTGCGTTTCGGTGGCGAAGTGATGAAAAACGTCGCCGGCTACGACCTCTCGCGCCTGTTGACCGGGAGTTTCGGTTGCCTCGGCGTGCTCAGCGAAGTCTCGCTGAAAGTCCTGCCCAAACCGCGTCAGTGTCTGAGCATCCGCCTCGACCTCGATTGCGCCAGGGCGCTGGCCAAACTGGCCGAATGGGGCCAGCAACCCTTGCCGATCAGCGGCGCCTGTCACGACGGGCAAAGCCTGTATCTGCGCCTTGAAGGCGGCGAAGGCTCGGTGACTGCCGCCCATCAACGACTCGGCGGCGAACCGCTGGACTCGGTGTTCTGGCGCGACCTCAACGAGCAACGCCTGGCATTTTTTGACGAGGGCCTGCCGCTGTGGCGCCTGTCGCTGCCGAACAACCTTGGGCCGCAGGACTTGCCCGGCCAGCAGTTGATCGACTGGGCCGGCGCGCAACGCTGGCTGAAATCCGATCATGAGCACATTCAGATTCTCGCCCAGGAACTCGGCGGCCACGCCACCTGCTTCACCCATGGGGCCAGCGACACACCGTTTCAGCCGCTGCACCCGGCACTGATGCGCTATCACCGCCAGCTCAAGGCGCAACTCGACCCGCAAGGGCTGTTCAACCCCGGCCGGATGTACGCGGAGTTCTAGCCATGCAGACCACCCTCAGCGAACAAGCCCGACAACTGCCGCGTGCTGCCGAGGCAGAAAAAATTCTGCGCACCTGCGTGCATTGCGGCTTTTGCAACGCGACCTGCCCGACCTACCAGTTGCTCGGCGATGAACTCGACGGGCCACGTGGGCGCATCTATCTGATCAAGCAAGTGCTCGAAGGCGCCCCGGCCACCGAACAGACACAACTGCATCTGGACCGCTGCCTGTCCTGCCGCAATTGCGAAACCACCTGCCCCTCCGGCGTCGATTATCACAACCTGCTCGACATCGGCCGGGCGGTGGTCGATCAGGCCGTGCCGCGCCCCGCTGCGCAGCGCCTTTTGCGCGAAGGCTTGCGCGCACTGGCGCCGAATCCCGGACTGTTCAAGGGATTACTGCGAGTCGGCACGACGTTCCGGCCGCTGTTGCCGCGCATCTTCGAAAGCAAATTGCCGCAGCGCGCGCCGGTGTCCGGCACACGCCCGGCCCCGCGCCATGCGCGCCGGGTGTTGCTGCTCGAAGGTTGCGTGCAACCGGGCCTGTCGCCGAACACCAACGACGCCACGGCGCGGGTGCTGGATCGTTTGGGGATCAGCGTCACGCCGGTGGCCGAGGCCGGTTGCTGTGGCGCGCTGGACTATCACCTCGACGTCCAGGCCAAGGGCCTAGACCGCGCCCGGCAGAACATCGACGCCTGGTGGCCGCACCTGCAAAACGGTGCGGAAGCGATCGTGCAGACGGCCAGCGGTTGCGGCGCGTTCATCAAGGATTACGGGCACTTGCTGGCGCAGGATCCGCGCTACGCCGACAAGGCACGGCAGATCAGCGAGCGGACGCTGGATCTGGTGCAGATCCTTGCGCAGGAGCCACTGGAAAAAGTCTGTGCCGCCAGCCAACGTCGGATCGCCGTGCACTGCCCCTGCACCCTGCAACACGCGCTGAAACTCGGCGGCGCGGTGGAAGCGCTGCTGACCCGGCTGGGCTTCAACCTCACGCCGGTGCCGGACGGGCATCTGTGTTGCGGCTCGGCCGGCACCTATTCGCTGACGCAACCGACCCTTGCCCGGCAACTGCGCGACAACCGCCTCAATGCTCTGGAGAGCGGCCGCCCGGAGCTGATCGTCAGCTCCAATGTCGGTTGCCAGAATCATCTGGCCGGCGCCGGACGCACGCAGGTCTCGCACTGGATCGAACTGGTGGATCAGTCGTTGGCAGAATGAAGTTCGTAGGATTCTTCGTTTGCCGCCGCCCGTGAAGGCTGCGATCTTTTCCTCCATCCTTTACGTGACCGTGGCAGGAATTTTTTTCATGACCGTGCAGCCTTTCGTCAGCCCCGACCTGATCCGCCAACGCTTCTCCAAAGCGATGTCCGATATGTACCGCGAAGAAGTGCCGTTGTACGGCGCGCTGATGGAACTGGTGGAACAGACCAACCGCGAGGTACTGGACCGCGAACCGCACATCGCCCGGCAGTTGCACAGCACCGGCGAGATCGAGCGCCTGGACATGGAGCGCCACGGCGCCATCCGCGTCGGCACCGGCAAAGAGCTGGCGACCCTTGCCCGCCTGTTCGCGGTGATGGGCATGCAACCGGTGGGTTATTACGACCTGACCCCGGCGGGCGTGCCGGTGCACTCCACAGCGTTTCGTGCAGTGCATGAAGCTGCGCTGCAAGTCAGTCCGTTTCGGGTATTCACTTCGTTGCTGCGCCTGGAGTTGATCGAAGATCCGGAGTTGCGCGCGTTTGCCGAATCGGTGCTGAACCAGCGTTCGATCTTTACCGCCGAAGCGCTAAGCCTGATCGAACAGGCCGAAGCAGCCGGCGGCCTGAATGAGCATGAGGCGGCGCAATTCGTCCTACAGGCACTGGAAACCTTTCGCTGGCATCACAGCGCCACGGTCACCGCCGCGCAGTACCAGACCCTCAGCGCCCAGCACCGCTTGATCGCCGACGTGGTGGCGTTCAAAGGCCCGCACATCAATCACCTGACCCCGCGCACCCTGGACATCGACATCGTCCAGGCGCAAATGCCGGTGCACGGCATCACCCCCAAAGCGGTAATCGAAGGCCCGCCGCGCCGGCACTGCCCGATCCTGCTGCGCCAGACCAGCTTCAAGGCGCTGGACGAGTCGATCGCCTTCACCGACCAGCACGACACCCACGGCAGCCACAGCGCCCGTTTCGGCGAGATCGAACAACGCGGTGCGGCGCTGACGCCTAAAGGGCGGGCGCTGTATGACCGCTTGCTGAATGCCGCGCGCGATGAACTCGGTGACTTCCCCAACGAAGGCAATGCCGCACACTACAACGCGCTGATGACCCGGCACTTTGGCGAATTTCCTGACAGCGTCGAGGGGATGCGTGAGCAGGATCTGGCGTATTTTCGCTACTTCGCTACGGAAAAGGGCCTGGCAGCGGGTAGCCTCACGTCGGCGTCGCTTGAGGATTTGCTCCGCGAGGGCCATGTGAAAGCCGAACCGTTGGTGTACGAAGATTTCCTGCCGGTCAGCGCGGCGGGGATTTTTCAGTCAAACCTTGGGGATGTGGCGCAGACGCACTATGGCGAACATTCGAACCGTCAGGCGTTCGAACAAGCGCTGGGGCGTTCGACCATTGATGAGCTGGGGTTGTATGCCGAGACGCAGCGGCGATCGATTGAGGAATGTGCTGGGGTGTTGGGCCTGAAACTGATCTGACTGTGGCGAGGGAGCTTGCTCCCTCTCCACAAAATCAATTGCTGTGATCAGCGCAGTCGCGACAACAGCGCGAACGCCGTCTCTTCCGACGACGCCGGATTCTGCCCCGTCAGCAGCAACCCGTCCTCACGGGTGTAGCTCGACCAATCCGCACCTTTGGAGAAAATCCCGCCCTTGGCCTTGAGCTCATCCTCCACCAGAAACGGCACCACGTTAGTCAGGCCTACCGCCTCCTCTTCACTGTTGGTGAAGCCAGTCACTTGCTTGCCCTTGACCAGCGGCTGACCGTCCACGCCTTTGGCATGGCGCAGCACGCCGGGCGCATGACACACCGCCGCCACGGGTTTGCCGCTGGTATAGAACGCTTCAATCAACGCGATGGAATGGCGGTCTTCCGCCAGATCCCACAGCGGGCCGTGGCCGCCGGGATAGAACACCGCATCGAAATCAGTGGCCTTCACGGTGTCCAGCTTAACGGTGGTGGACAGCGCCGACTGCGCAGCGGAGTCCTTGCCAAAGCGCTCGGTCGCAGCGGTTTGTGCGTCCGGCTCGTCACTCTTCGGGTCCAGCGGTGGCTGGCCGCCCTTGGGCGAGGCCAGCGTCAGTTGCGCGCCGGCGTCCTTGAACACGTAATACGGCGCGGCAAACTCTTCCAGCCAGAAGCCGGTTTTCTTGCCGGTATCACCCAATTGATCGTGGGACGTTAAAACCATCAGGATTTTCATGTCGTTCTCACTCGATGGGGGGGAATGTTTGTACGCCTTCGGCGCGGTCGTGAGTGATTGACCCTCGCGCAGGACGAATCGTTTCAATCGCTCAAGGATGGCACTTGGCCTTACTGCGCAACTTCTTGCGCACTTGTCCGACAAAAAAAGCTGTTCATCACGCTACACGCCTTGATTGGCGTGGCTTACAGCCAAGTGCGCAACTTCTTGCGCAGTACTGCGCAAGAAGTTGCGCACTTTCTACCTCGATTCAGCAAAAAACATCGCTCCAACCGCAGGCCAGAGCCGTTCCACCCCCGGTTTCCGGGACCTTCGGAAAACCTGGCACGCTCTTTGATAACAGTCAGGCACCCACCGGGCGATTTCGCCTCCCGGGCACCCTAAATTTATCCGCAAGGAGAGCACCCCATGGCAACACCAGCGTACATGTCGGTTACCGGCGAAAAACAAGGTCTGATCACTGCAGGCGCCTTCACCGCCGACTCCGTTGGCAACACCTACCAGGAAGGCCACGAAGACCAGGTTATGGTTCAGGCTTTCAGCCACGACGTGATCATCCCGCGTGACCCGCAATCCGGTCAGCCAACCGGTCAGCGCGTTCACAAGCCAGTTGTGATCACCAAGGTCTACGACAAGGCTTCGCCTCTGCTGCAAGCCGCTCTGACCTCCGGCGAGCGCATGAGCGAAATCGTTATCCAGTGGTTCCGTACTTCGGCTCAAGGTACCCAAGAGCACTACTACACCACCAAACTGGAAGACGCGATCATCGTCGCCATCAACAACAAAATGCACAACTGCCAGGATCCAGGCAATTCGCACTTCACCCACCTGGAAGAAGTGCAGTTCACCTACCGTAAAATCACCTGGACCCACGAAGTATCCGGTACTTCGGGTTCCGATGACTGGCGTGCTCCAGTCGTTTAATTACGGCTGATCGTTACAAGCATCGGCCAGCTCTGCTGGTCGATGTTGTTTTCGCCCTCCAGAATTTCGCGTAAGTTGAGCCGTTTTGCGGTCGTCAACTCACGCCGCTGTACAGCACGAGGAACAAGGGATGTTCGCGCCGGCCAATGAAACTCACTTTGCCCTGACCATCGAAGGTCTTTCTGCTGACTTTCAGGTATTCACCCTGCAAGGTCGCGAAGCCATCAGCCAGCCTTTTGTCTTTGAGGTGGAGCTGGTCAGTGAGCAGCCGTCGCTGGACCTCGAAACCCTGCTGCACAAACCGGCCTTCCTGCAACTGTCGCCCGACGGCAGCGGCATCCACGGCCAGATCTACCGCGCCGCGCAAGGTGACTCCGGCAAGCGCCTGACGCGCTACTCCGTGACCCTGCGCCCGCAATTGTCTTACCTCGCGCATCGCGTCAACCAGCGCATCTTCCAGAACCTCAGCGTGCCGAAAATCATCGGCATGGTCCTCGAAGAGCACGGCATTCAGAGCAACGCCTACGAATTCAAGACCGGTTCGATCTATCCCGAGCGCATCTACTGCGTGCAATACGATGAGTCGGACCTGCACTTCATCCAACGCCTGTGCGAAGAAGAAGGTATCCACTACCACTTCGAGCACACGGCAACGGCGCACAAACTGGTGTTCGGCGACGACCAGACGGTGTTCCCGAAACTCAAACCGGTGGCCTATCAGCAAGATTCCGGCATGGTCGCCAGCGACCCGGTGATCAAGCGCTTCGACCTGCGCCTGGAAACCCGCACCAGCCGCACCACCCGCCGCGATTACGATTTCGAAAAACCACGCCTCACCCTCGAAAGCGAAAACCGTGGCGACGCCCTGCCCGACCTCGAAGACTACGACTACCCGGGTCGCTTCATCGACCGCGAGCGCGGCAAGCACTTGGCCAAACGCGCCCTCGAACGCCACCGCAGTGACTTCCAGCTCGCCGAAGGCAAGAGTGATCAGCCGCTGCTGGTCAGCGGCCATTTCCTCGCCCTGACCGAACACCCGAAGGCCAAGTGGAACGACCTGTGGCTGCTCACCGAAGTCCTGCACGAAGGCAAACAGCCGCAAGTGCTGGAAGAATCGGTGACCAGCGACACCACCGCACTCAAAGACGACTTCCATCAGGGCTACCGCAACCGCTTTCAGGCGACCCCGTGGGACGTGCCGAACCGCCCGCCCCTGCGCCACCCGAAACCGCGCATCCTCGGCAGCCAGAGCGCCGTGGTCACCGGCCCGAAAGGTGAAGAGATTCACTGCGACCAGTACGGCCGCGTCAAAGTCCAGTTTCACTGGGACCGCGAAGGCCAGGCCGACGACAAGACCAGCTGCTGGCTGCGCGTGTCATCCGCCTGGGCCGGTGCCCAGTACGGCGGCATCGCCATCCCGCGCATCGGCATGGAAGTGCTGGTTACGTTCCTTGAAGGCGACCCCGATCAACCGCTGATCAGCGGCTGCCTGTACCACAAGGAAAACACCGTCCCCTATCCACTGCCGGCGAACAAGACCCGCAGCACCTTCAAAACCCTGAGCTCGATGGGCGGCGGTGGTTACAACGAACTGCGCATCGAAGACAAGAAAGGTCAGGAACAGATCTACCTGCACGCCCAGCGCGACTGGGACGAAAACGTCGAGCACGACCAGAAAATCCGCGTCGGCAACGAACGCCACGACACCGTCGAAAAGAACAGCTACAGCGAGTTCAAGGCCGAAGAACACCACACCGTCTACGCCGACCGCAAAGTCGAGGCCCGCGCCAACGACCACCTCACCGTCGGCGTCAATCAGCACATCAAGATCGGCACCGGCCAATTCATCGACGCCGGCCAGGAAATCCACCTCAGCAGCGGCATGAAAGTGGTGATGGAAGCAGGCGCAGAGCTGACCCTGATCGGCGGCGGCAGCTTCATCAAGATCGACGCCGGCGGCGTGACCATGAGCGGCCCGGTGATCAACATGAACTCCGGCGGCAGCCCCGGCAGCGGCACCGGCGCCGCCCCGCTGATGCCCGGAATCCTCAAACAGGCCGACGCCGACAAGGCCGGCCAGGTCCTGACCCCGGCCCAGATCAACACCCTCAAACGCAACGCACCATTCTGCGAAGAATGCGAAAAATGCAAGGAAGGTGCCTGTGCCATCTGATCGACTGACACCCAAGGACTGGCTGGCACAACAGCCGCTGCAGACTGGCGAGCGTTTGTATCTGGTGATCAGTGCGGCGAGTGATGCCGAGCCGCTCAAGCCGTTCTATCAGCAAGATGCCGCACCACAACTGCAGCCTATTTGGAGTGGAACGCCTTACGCCGATTGGCTTCCCGTAATGCCGTATCTCGCCGAGATCAGCCCCAATGCCAGTTTTCTGCAATGGATTACTGAAACCGATGCATTGGATTGGGGTTGGCTAGCGGTATCCACCAGCGCGCCGGAAACGGTGCTGGAGCATTTGCGCAGCCTGACTCAGGTAAAAATGCCGGACGCTACTGAGGTATTTTTCAGGTTCTGGGATGGTCGACATCTTCGTCCGATCATCGAAGAGTTAGGTGCTACAGCAGGTGAATTGCTGCCGGTTTTCCAACGCTACCTGATTAACGGACAGACGCTCGAAGTCGGCCGAAGAGCGGTACCTCCCGCAAAAGAGTGGCCTTGGTGGGAGATCCCCCAAACGCTTTTGGATGCTCTTGCGAAAAAGGATCACACCACCGTCGTTGAAAACCTGATGCAATGGCTATCAGAAGATTGCCCAGAGCTGTACTTCGAATTTCCCGAAGCCAACTTGCGCAGAAAGGTTGAGCGCTTCGTGCGACAGAACCCAAACACAGAAGATATGGCAGAGCGTCTCGCCGCAGAGCTGACAAAGGAAGTCACGTCATGAATACCCCGATTGGTACCCTGGTCCTGCGTGTGCTGGACGCCAAAGCGCCTGACGTGAACCTGATTCTAAAAGACTTCAAAAACTGCCTGAGTGATTACAAGGAATGGGCAGACGGTTTCTGGACTGGTTGGGCGCTGGACGTCGACCAGACCTTCAAGGTCGGCAACGAAGTCAGCATCACCGAACGGAAAACCGAAACAGGTGCGGTAAAGACCTATGCCACTTGCCCATTGGTAGGTGACTTCACGCTGATTCATATGTTTGAGTCGGCGCGCTTCGTGCCGATTGGCAACACGCCAGTCAAACTGGAACCGGTCACCAAAGGTACCTTTTACGACGACGTTACCGGTCCGGTCATCGAAACTATGATTGGACCCAGCGGCATCAAAGTGATCGAGGGGGCCAAGAGGGGTCAGACTTACCGCATCACTTTTTTCCCCAACGTATCCCAGAGCGACGTCAAGGCGCTCTATGACTCCTATCAAGGCGTTATCGGCAAGCTTGATGGCTGGTTGCAGAGCGAATGGTCGAGCAAGTTTCAGCCGCAATGGGCCAGTTACTCCGCAGCCGATCGTGCCGGGCGCTCGGTGATTTTGCTCAAACGAGCCTTGGAGGGTTTTGAAAAGGCTCTGTTGCAGCTGTGGGATGACATCAAAAGCCTGTTCGAGCTACTCGCCAATCCGAGGAAAAATTACGAAAAGCTGAAAAAGTACCTGTCGGACGTCGAGATCGACAAACTCTATGCAGCCTCCAAGGAGTCGATTGCTTCAGGATTGCTGATACTCAGCGATGAACCCCTGATGTTTATCTACATCTCAGCCATTGTGGCCTGGGTAGGCATGCTGCCTCCCCAAGTCGTAGTTGACGTAGTAACGGCGATTGCCTCGGAATTCCTGATCAACGTCCTGGTGGGTATCTGCCTGACAGGTGGCGCTGGACTGGCTATAAGAGCCGGCACCAAAGTCCTCTCCACCGTCAAATCGGGAGAAGCGGTCAAGTACCTTGAAGACCTTGCGTCTACCTTGATGACACTCAGCAACAAACACGCCCTGCCCGCCCATGCGGAAGTGTCGAAGCCAATCATCACCAGCGCTAAGAATGTGCCGATGAAGCCGGCCAAAACCGCAGCGCTGAAAATCGATGAAGCGACCACCGAAGCGCCGAAAGCTGGCTCGCGGAAGGCTGAACCCAAAAGCCATGTAGAGGGGCTGCCACCCAAAAAGCAACTGCCTAAAACTGCAGATACTCCGAAACAGGAAGTCAAAGACGCCTCTTCATTCCCTAGGGACAAGAAAAAGAACCAGTCCACTCTGCAACCTAAAGAAAAAGTCGACGACGCTCCTGATCAGTCCAGGACACCCGATGACAAAAGCGCCACTTGCGCGAAGAAGACCTGCACCAACGGCTGCCCGGTCTCGATGGTCACCGGTGAAGAGCTGCTAACCATTACCGACGGTGAACTCGGTGGCCTGCTGCCATTCAGTTGGACTCGACTCTACCGAACCAGCGCGGCTGAAATCGACTGCGGTCTAGGCTATGGCTGGAGTCACGCCCTCGCTCAAAGGGTGGACATCAATGGCAACGAGGTGGTGTGGACCGATCACGAAAACCGGGTCACCACATTTCCCCTGCCCAGCGTACAGCGTCCGGCAATCACCAATAGCCTTTCGGAAGCAGCCATCTTCCTTGGCGACGATCCGTCCGAGCTGGTACTGACTCAGGCCGGCGAAAAGCCCCTGTTCTATCACTTCCGCTTCAACAGTAAGGGCGCAACGCTGATCGCCATCAGCGACAACTACGACAACCGCCTGCATATCACCCGTGACATCCATGGTCGAATCAAGCGCGTGGATAACGGTGCTGGTCGTGCATTGCTTGTCCGTTACGACCGCAAGCACATTGTCGCCATCGACTATCAGCAGTTTATTCCAGCGGACAATCTCGAAGACGCCTGGAACACTGTTCAGACGCTGACCACCTATGAATACGATGCTCAACACCGATTGATCAAAGCAACAAACGCTCTGGGAGAGTCCGAGCGTTATGCCTACAACGAGCAGAACGTCATTCTTGAGCGGCAGCTCGCCGGGGGCGCAAGCTTCTACTGGGAGTGGGAGAAGGAAGGCAAGTCCGCACGTTGCATCCATCACTGGGCCAGTTTCTCTCAGATGGATGCGCACTATGCGTGGGATGACAAAGGCGCCGTCACCGTTACCAATGCCGATGGCAGCGAAGAGGTCTATACCCACGACGACAAGGCGCGACTCGTCGCCAAAGTTGATCCAGATGGTGCCGAGCACTTAAAAGCCTATGACGACAAAGGCCGACTGATCGCCGAAAAAGACCCGATGGGGGCAGTCACGGAGTATCAGTACAACGAAGCCGGCCGTTTGATCGCGGTGATCCCGCCAGAAGATGCACCGACCACCTACGAGTACTACAAGGGCTTTGTCCGTGTGGTGAATCGTGGTACCGCCAAATGGATCTACTGGCGTAACGACCAGGGTGACATCACTGAACAAGTCGACCCGGACGGCAACTCGACACATTACAGCTACGATCGCCAAGGACGCCTGCTGGAGATACGCCATCCCGACGGCAGCCGCCACCAACTGGGCTGGAACAACCTCGGCCAATTGCTGGAGGAGCGCCTGCCGGACGGCGGTCAACGCAAATATCGCTATGACGCTCTCGGTCGGCAGATCACACGTCAGGCTGAAACCGGTGCAATCACCCACTACCAATGGGATGCTGCAAACCGCTTGGCACAGATCACCCTACCCGGCGGCGCCACTCGCGCTTTCACCTATAACCCGTATGGTCGGGTCACCGCCGAACGCGACGAGCTCGGCCGTATCACCCGCTACGAATACGCCGACAACCTGCACCTGGTCAGCCGCCGCATCAATCCGGACGGCAGCCAACTGCGCTATCGCTACGACAACGCACGTCTGCTGCTCACCGACATCGAAAACGAACGCGGCGAACACTATCAACTCGATTACTACTCAAATGGGCTGATCCAGCAGGAAACCGGTTTTGACGGGCGTCGTACCGCCTATGAGTACGACCTCAACGGCAAACTGCTGAAGAAAACCGAATACGGTGACGACGGCAGTGAGCTGGTGACCGAGTACCAGCGCGACGCCTCTGGTCGCCTGCTGGTCAAAACCCTCGCTGATGGCGAAGAAATCCATTACAGCTACGATGCTTTGGGTCGCTTGGTAAACGTTGACGACGGCCACTGGCCCCTCGCCTATGAGTACGACGTACAAGATCGCCTGATCACTGAACACCAAGGTTGGGGCACCACGCGTTACGAGTACGACAGCGTCGGCCAACTCAATCACTGCCGCCTGCCGGATGGCAGCACACTCGATTACCGCCACTTGTCCGGCGGTCGGCTGAGCAGCATTGACCTCAACGGGTCGCGCCTGACTACGCATCAGTTCGACGCTGGCCGTGAACAGCAGCGCCAACAAGGCGTGCTGCTTAGCCAATACCAATACGACGAACAGGGAAGGCTTCAAGCGCACACCGTAGGTCAGCAGGATCGCAATCTGTTCCAGCGCCGCTACGCCTACGATGCAAACGGCAACCTGGCCGGCATCGACGACACCCGCAAAGGAAACCGCAGCTACCACTACGACCCACTGGATCGTCTGGTCAGCGTTCGCGGCGCCACTCCCGAAACCTTCGCTCATGACCCGGCCGGCAACTTGCTCGGCCAAAGCGATCTGCCAACTGCGAACCTCGCCAACGTCAAAGGCAATCGCCTGCTTATGCAAGGCGACCGACATTACGACTACGACGCCTACGGCAACCTTAGTCGCGAACGCCGTGGTACCGGACAGCAACTGGTCACCGAATACCGCTACGACTGCCAGCATCGCTTGATTGGCGTCTCGCTGCCCGGTGGTAGCACCGCAAGCTACAAGTACGACGCCTTTGGTCGTCGCATTGAGAAGACCGTCGATGGTCAGACCACAGAGTTTCTCTGGCAAGCTGAACGCCTGATCGCCGAAAGTGCCGAGAATCGCTATCGCACCTACATCTACGAGCCTGGCAGCTTCCGCCCATTGGCAATGCTCGACGGCGAAGGTCCCCTGAAGGCAACGCCGTTCTATTACCAACTCGACCACCTCGGTACACCTCAAGAGCTCACCGACTACAGCGGCGAAATCATGTGGTCAGCGAAATACCGTGCCTATGGCAATCTGGCAACCTTGGATGTCGCCGAAATTGATAACCCTCTGCGCTTCCAGGGTCAGTATTTCGATGCCGAGACGGGATTACATTACAACCGACACCGCTACTACAATCCCAGCACCGGGCGGTTTTTGACACCGGATCCGATCAAGCTTGCGGGTGGATTGAACAACTATCAGTATGTGCCTAACCCTACGGGGTGGGTGGATCCGCTTGGGTTAGACAACTGCCCTGGAGCAGATTGTAAAGCCCCAAGCAATACCGCAAATGCAACAAAACCTGATCGAATTCCGATGACTCAATCTGATTATGATGAAGTTATCAATTTAGAACGAGGCAATCGCCCTGGGAGTGCACGCGAGTATTTACCAGAGCAATATGTAAACCTTCACGAAGAAGCTTTTAGGCAGCAGGGTGGTTCATTTGTTGTTATTGATCAGTGGATTGAGCGGTCTTCCTATCCGACATTTCCTCCTAGAAAATTTGTAGGCTTACCTTCTGAAATGGATAGTGTGGTAGCGAAATTCAAAGCGAGTGGTGGAGACTGGGAAGTTCTAAACCGAGAACTAAATCTCGGCTCGAACGATCTATCATCAGCTAAAATTTATTTAGTAAAAATAAAACCTGACGATCCACGATTCAAATACGAAATACCAAATGGAAATGAAGCAGGCGCTTATCCTAAAGAATGGGTTCCTGGAGGTGAGACGAAGAGCGGCACAAAAGAGGCAGCTCTTATTGGCTCTGAAAAAATCGACCACGGCGCCGACATGAATAAGCTTCTAAGCCAATTTGACGACTGGGAACAACTTCAATGACAACCAACTTTGAAATAGCTTTGAAAAAGAATGAATTCCCTGACTACTTCAGAGGTAATGGCCAATATTTCACAAGAGACCCCGACTGGGGAACCCAGTTGCATATCATAAATTGGCAAGGACTATGCGGCTATTTAAAATCGCTAGAAAGCTCGATCGAAATATTGAGGAATGCATTTAGCGTATACTTAAACTCGGTTGAGTTTACAAAAAATGACGCCAGCGACCTGCTTGAAAACATTGGCTGCTATTATTACCTAAGAAATAAACACCCTTTCTTGTCAAAAGACGGTTTTGATCTTGTACGCGATGCTGCTGATAGTGAGAAACAGAAAATCTCAAATATCATGACCTTTCTGAGAAAAACAATCGAAGCCAACAATGATGCTCAAGACCTTGAACTCTATAATCGCCGCATGAAAAAAATTATTGAAGACGGCGGCCCAACCGATATAGAGAGCATCTAATTCTTTCGACGGAACCCACTGTAAAAAGGTGACCAAGAAAGGGGATAGATTTATTTTCTACACGCTAAGAATAAATCTATCCCCTTTCGCTGTGGAATCCTGATATGAAATTTGACTGGAGTTCTTTTGGGATTGAACAGGGATCCTCAGTGGATACCAATACGATTTCTCAAGTGGAAAAACTACTTAGCGTAAGTTTTCCAAAGTCATATCTTGACTTGGTCACATATTCCGACGAAGCCTCTCCAGAGATACTTTCACTCCCATATGGAAACGAATTGACTTGCATAAGCGAATTCTTTTCTTTCTCGCCTGATGTGGCGCCGTATACCATCTCATGGTACTCAGGTGCGGGAAAACCTCTAGGGCTTCTCAAACAAATGATCCCTATAGCAAGGGATGCGAGTGGTTATCTGATTTGCCTAAACTTCAACACACCGTCGGTTGCTGTTGAAATATTTGATCCAAACTCAAGTAAAACCGACTTGATTGCTAACAATTTTGATGATTTTGTTAATTTGTGGACTGAGTAAAACAACGCGCAAAATAGTCAACCTAGGATCGTGTCACCTATCGGAGGTGGTTGATCCTCAATGGAGGATTTCTCTACTGATCATGATTACAAAGCGTGATGGTTAGACAAAAGGGGACAGATTATGAGGGATCCCCACAAATCTACCCCAACACCTGCGCCTGTTGATGTACCTCGGCTCGCAAGGCGCGCTCAGGTCTCACCAAGACACAAAAAGAAGACAGATTTATTTTCTACAAACTGAAAATAAATCCACTCCCTCCTCTCCGGAGCGTCATTGAAAATCTTGATGACTGGAAATAAAATTCAATGAAAACCACCTTTGAAACGGCTTTAGAACTTCATGAAATATCTGGCTTCTTTAAAGGCAATGGGAAATATTTTGCCCGTGGCTCCGATTGGGGAGATCATCTCTTCATTAGCAACTGGCAGGAAATGTGCGGAGTTTTAAAGCATCAAAAAGCAGCACAAAACCTGCTGACAACCTTATTTGAAAAATATGCAGAATACTTAAAAGAAGATTATTCAGATGCTGAAGGCTTGCTTTCAAACATAAGCGCTTACTACACACTTAAAAACAAAATCGCTTTTCTGTCGAAAAACAATTACGACTTAATTGAGAGCCTTGACGAAAAAAGCAAAAACAACATAGGGAAATTATTCCGTCTCCTTAGACAGCATTACGACATAAAAAACGAACTCTTGTCAAAATACAAATTTAATGATGAGATCAAGCGATTAAAACTCAAAGGCTGTCTAATTGACCTCGAACACCTTTGAGCAAGATATTTGATGCGACTACCTCACACCACCGTACGTTCGATACTTGACCAGTCCTCATGAATAAACATCAGACCACTCTAGCCAATGGATGGACAGCAACCTTTGATAACAACGGTGAATTCCGTATGGGAGCCGAAGGTTGGAGCTTGTCTTTGCAAGGGCCGGACGGCAGGAATATTCATTACTTCGCGGATCAGATCATTCTGGTCAACGATGACGACGGCACCCAGGCAAATTCATGCCTGCGTCTATCTACCGATGGTGTTTACGGTTATTTGAGCACAGCCGTTGATAGCTGCTGGGTGATCGATTTTTCGCGGGGCATGATCGCCCCACACCGAGTGAGCATCCGTCACTACCATGACACCTACGACGAAAGCGTCGCAGCTTACGAGCAGCCGGCCTTCAAACGTGCGAGGCAATACATCAGTGTCGCGGGAAGGTACATTTATCTGACCTTCCCGCTGACCAAAGATGAAGACTTCCCCAAGATCTGGGAAGAGTATCTCTCGATACGCAAACGCCAACTGGATGAGCTCTATTTCAGAAACTGAGCAGTGGGCGCCACCGTCAGCGAAGCTGTTTGTGCGCCCTACCCGATCAACTCGTTCATCACTTCATACTTAACCACCACCCGATTCCGATACAACCTGACCCTCTCCACCAGTTCCCCCACTTGCCCCTTCTCCCGCACCTCCCGCCAGATCTCATTCTCCCGATACACCCGCTCCCCCTCCCGCACAAACCGATGCCCTTCCTGAAACACGTGATACCGATACTCCCGCACCTGATCGCACAACAATTCCCCCTCCAGCTGCGTCTCCCCCACGTTCAACTTCAACTGAAAACTGCGATCCGTCGGGTTGTGCAGCACCAGATCAACGTAGTTGTAGAAAATCGCCGCGCCGGAACCGAATGGCAGCACCCGCCCCTCGTCCGGAAACGGATCGAAGCTGTGGTTGGAGCGTTCAACGACGACCAGCGGTGAGTGAATCGCCATCCAGTGGATCAGGTTGCTCAGTTGGCAGATTCCGCCGCCGATACCGCTGCGTGCTTCGCCGAAGGACAGTTCCATGCCTTCGACGTAGCCGCGTTTGCGGGTTGGGCGGCCTACCAGGCGGCAGAAGGAGAAGTGTTCGCCGGGGGCGATGATGAGGCCGTCGATGGCGGCGACGGCGAGTTTGAGGTTGATGACTTTGTTGTGTTGCAGGGCGAGGTCGGAGTCGCCGAGTTTGCGGATGAGTTTCGAGGTGTGTTTCAGGTAGCGAAATGGCAGGCGGTCAGCGCTGGCAACCAGGCGTGCGTAGCGTTGGCTGGAGCAGTGCCAGGCGATCTGGCGGAACAGTCTTTTTTGCCACACGCGCAGCCAGTACAGGGCCGGGTGGTAGAGAGAGAGTGGTTTCATCCGTGATGTCTACGGCGGGCGCCGTTTCGTCCTTGAAGCGTGAAAAGGGGCGCGCAGTTTAGCGTGTGGGCCGGCTTACGTCGTGCGTGAGATGTCTTGGCTGGACACACTTCGAGCCACTGCCTGAACGGCAAATTAAGCTTCAACTAAGGTTGCGTCGCTAGCATCCCGGCCCGACAGACACTTGCCGTCGATCAACCGTGGATGAGTTTCCCGAATGAGCCAGTTTGATTTACCAACCGTTACGCAGCCGAATTTCAGTCTTGTATTGGTAAATTACAAAACCCCGGACATCACCCGGATGTGCCTGGAGCTGTTGCGTCAGCACGTTCAGGCGCAGCGCATTCCGGTTTGGGTGGTGGACAATGATTCGGCGGATGCCAGCCTGGATTACTTGCGCTCGCTGGACTGGATCAATCTGATCGAACGCCCCTCCCCCGGCAAAGAAGCCGGGCATATTGCTCATGGCAAGGCGCTGGACATGGCGTTGGAGAAAGTTGAAACCGACTATCTGTTTCTGCTGCACACCGACACCTTTGTCTATGACAAGGAAGTCTTCGCGATGATGCTGCGTGAGTGCACAAAGACTGCGAACATCGCCGCCGTCGGGTGTGTCGAGCAAATTAATCGTGGGGTTGTGAGAGACACCTGGCGATTAACTTCGCGCTTTTGCAAACATTATGTTCGCCGGGCCAAAACCTCGTTGGGCTTGCGTAGCAAAGAGCCGAAACCTTATCGGGAAACTCATCTCAAGAGTTTCTGCACGTTGTGGAACGCCAAGTTGGTGAAGTCCCGGGGACTGCACTTTTGCATGGATGACCGGGTGCCCGGTTATACCCTGCAGGATCGAATGACAGCGTTGGGCTACGGCATCAAGCTGCTGGCGCCGCGCAAGATCTTCCGCTATCTGGATCACATCCAGGCAGGAACCGTCGCAGCCGCCGGCACCTACGGCAAAAATCACCGCCGGACCAGAATGTACGAAGCCACCCTCAAACGCTTTGAAGGGCAGACATCGGCATAATCGCGAGCACAAAAAAGGGCGACTTCAAAGTCGCCCTTTTTTCATCTGAAATTGTATACATCCACTCCGAAGAGGTGTTCGCCCAGTGTAATGGCCTGGCAATCCATGCACCGGTAAAGAGCCCTGACACTGGGCGAACGGGAAGGATTTTAATAGAAGTTGGCGGATATGTCGTCATTCTTAAAGGTAAATATTATGTACGAATAAGTTAATAGATATTTATCGACGAAATCCTTTCACGAAACTTTCAAAGCGCTGCACAACTCATTTCAGATGATTGTTCTCATACAATACGTTGTACAAGAACAACCATCCTGTAGAGTTAATACTCAGCTTTCATGCTGACTGGTCACTTTTAATATATCGGTGTAAGTGACGATAACGCTCTGCCCTTCTTTCAGATCTTTCAATTTGGCTTGGATTTCAGGCTTCTTCACGTCGAGGGTTTTCGACTGGCCTTGGGGGTCTTGCAGAGTCACCTGGTTGTTCTTCAAATCAATTTTGGTAATTTTCAGCTGCACCTGAATCTGGCGATAGGCCTCGCCGCCCGGGTTTTCGCTGCCCGGCGCCTTGCGTAACTCGCCGTTGCGCTCGACGGTGCCAGGCAGACCTTTATCCACATCGGTATCGAGGTAAGCCGCGACAGAACGCTGGACTTCGAGTGTTACCAGGTCGCCGATCTGGAGGTTGTCGAGGTTTTTCGCCTTGTCGCTCAGTTGAACGTGGACCTGGCGACCTTCAGGGCCTTCGAGCACGACCTGATGTTTGGCCGCATCGACGGCCAGCACTTTGGTGGTGACCTTATCGGCCTCGAGGGTGGCGGACAACGGAATATCGGCAGCCAATACGCCGAAACTGGTGGCGGACAATACGGTTGCGAGGGTGATGGCCTTGGCCAGTGCTTGAAGCTTCATAGGCGGTACTTTCCCTGTAATGAATGGCAACAACCGGCGCCAACGCGTGTTGGGCGCCGGATGTGCCACTGAGCATAGACGCTGTTCAGGGCTTGGCTTTGGTTTCTGATGCTGCGTCGGGGGATTGCTGCCAGCAGGTCTGGTCGTCGCTCATGGGGAAGTCCTCGACGGGGTCGCGCAAAGGGGCCGGTTCGCGGGCAAGCTCGCTCCCACAGGGTTTTGTGTATGAACGTCAATACCCGGTCATTTCCAGATAGCCGCGTCCGCCATGGCTGCCGCTGATTCGCACCGGGCCTTCCCAATAGGGAATGCGCAGGTTCATCCAGGCGTTGGGGTTCAACGCCGACAGACTGATGTCGAGGTGTTTGTCGGGAATGCTGATCGACCAGCGCACCGGCATCGAACGGCCGGCGACTTTCGCGGTGTCGTGGGGAGTGAGTTTGATCTGGTCGCCGTGCAGGGTTTGGGTCTGGCCGTCGGCGCTGATCCAGGTGCCGGTCAGATATGGCGCGCCATCGGTTTGCCGGGTGCGAAACAGCATCAGCGATGCCCCGCTGTCCAGGTGCAGGGAAAACCAGTCCCAACCGGTCTGATTGGCCGCCAGCGGCTGGCTGCTCCATTCCCGGTCCAGCCACGCCGGGCCGCTGACGGTGTAGGTCTGCCCATCGATTTGCAGGGTGCCGCTGGCCTGAAAAAACGGCTGGCTGTAGTAGTACGAAGCCTGGCCCTGTTCGGATTTGCGGCTGAAACCATTGTCGCCCTGCAACACCAGCGGACGACTGGAGGTGAGGTGCAGTTGATAGCTGAAGGCTTTGTCGCGGGCACTGAGTTGCAGATCCGTCAATGGATCCGGTGCCTGACTGGCGAAACGCCAATCATCGATCCACGCCTCGAACGGTGCCACGTTCACTCCGGCCTGCCCTACGCCGCCCCGGGCGTAACGCTCGGCGGCATGGTGCGCGGTGGCCGAGGTCACCGCCGCATGGCCAAGCCAGATCGTCTGGTTGCCCCAGCCCGGTTGCCGCGGCGTTGGTTTCAAGGCGCTGCGAAACAACGTCCACTGCACACCGAAATCGTTGCCCTGCGGGTCCTTGAGATTGGCGGTGACGTACCACCACTCGATACGAAACCCATCATGGGCACCATGATCCGCCGGGAAGCTGAACACGCGCCCCGGCACTACGGGAGTGAATTGAGCAGCCTGATCGCCGAGCCCGGCAAAGCCTTTTTGTTCAGGCGCCGATTGATCACAGCCAACCAGCAGCAATGCCAGGCACAACGCAACCCGGTCAATCCTCATGGGCAAAGGTCCTCAACAGATCCGCCGGTTGCGTGCGGTACAACGAATACAGCGGCCAGGCTGATGCAAGCAACGTCGCCAACAGCGCCAACCCCATCAGTTGCAGCAGTTGCAGCGGAAACACCCGCAACGGCAAACGCCAGCCGAACGCCTGCACGTTGATCACTGCATCCAGACACCACGCCAGCGCGATCCCCAGCGGCAGCGCCAACACCAGCGTCAGCACCGCCAGCAGCCAGGTCTGGCCGAGGTTGAGCAGCATCAACTGGCGGCGCGTCACGCCCAAGGCCCACAGCGGCGCCAGTTGCCCGAGGCGGCTCTGACTCTGGGTCAGCAGACTGATGAACAGCGCCACACCGGCGACCGCCAGCGTCAGGCTGTTCAACGCCGCGGTGGCCGCAAAGGTGCGCTCGAACACTTGCACCGACCAACCCTTGAGCCGCGCCTGATCGACGATGCGGCTGTCATCGATCTGAAAGCGCGTTTGCAGCGCAGTCAAAAACGGCGGGATGTCTGGCGGCGCGATGCGCAGGTTGAAACGGTTCGGCGTCAGTGACGGCCACAGGCGCAACAGATGGTTGCTGTTGACCAGCACGTGCCCCTTGGGATTACCGTAGTCGGCGTAGATCCCGACGATGCGCGGTGACCAAGTCCCCCCCGGAGTCGGCAACGCCAGATGATCACCCGCGCGCACTTTGAGGCGCCGCGCCAGTTGTTCGCTGAGCATGACTGCATCGTCGTTCGCCAGATGCGTCCACGGATCCCCGGCAATTCCGTCAAGCAGCGGCCAGTGCTCTCGATAATGCGCATGATCGATCACCCCGAACACATCCGCCGGCCAGCCCTGCACGGTCACCGCCACCTGCCAGTTGGGCAGCACGGCGCTGACCTTCGACTGCTGTTTGAGCCAGCTGTACAGTTCGCGCGATTGCGCCGGATTCACCGGGTTGATGTAGAGCTCGGCGCTCAGGCGTTGTTCGAGCCAGTCGTTGAAGGTCTGGCGAAAACCGGCGGTCATGCTGCCGGCGCCGATGTTGGCCGCCAGCGCCAGCAGCAACGCCATCAGCGCCAGGCTCAGCGCCGGCAGTTGCTGGCGACAGTCGGCGAGAAACCACTGACCGAGCACCGAACGACTGCGCCCGAGCAGTTGATTGAGCACCGCACTGAGCAGCACGGGCAACACCAGCGCGGCACCGAGCAGCAGCCCGGCCATCAACGCAAAACCGCTGCCGAGGCTGTCGCCCCACACCAACGCCAGCAGCGCCATCGCGCCCAATAGCGCCGCCAGCCAACCCTGGCGCCGCAACCAGCGTGCGTGCTGCTGATGCCAGGCTTGCGGTTCCGCCACCGCCAACAACGGCAAGCGTGCCGCGCGCAACAGACTGTTGGCGCCGGCCAGCAGCGCGCCGAACAGGCTCAAGCCGACGCCACTGAACCACCACCACCCACTCAGGCGCAACTGCCCCGCCACTTCCGCGCCGTACAAACCACGCAGGCTGGCGGCGACGTCCGGCAGCAACACACTCGCCAGCCAGTAACCGCTGATAACCCCGAACACCCCGCCGACCAGGGCCAGCACGCCCAACTCGACGATCAGACTGGCGATCAACATCCGCGCACTCACCCCGCAGGCGCGCAGGGTGCGCAGCAATCCGCGACGCTGCTCCAGCGCCAGGCCAATGGCCGCGTGAACGATGAACAACCCGACCACGAACGAGAGAAAGCCCAAGGCATCGAGATTCAGATGAAAGCTCTCGGTCAGGCACGCCAGATTGTTTTCCTCGGCGCTGCTTTTGAGCTGCAACTGCCCTTTGAACGCCGCCGGCAACTCGTCATGAAAATCCTTTGGCAGTAACAGCCGCGACAGTTGCCCGGGTTGTTCGAGCAGGGTTTGCGCGACGCCGATGTCCACCAGCAACACACCCGGCGCCATATCCTTTTGCGCGTGCAGCGGCGGCAGGGTCTGGCCGTTGACGGTCTGCGGCGTGGCGCCTTCGCTGAGGTTCAAGGCCTGCAACGTCCCCGGTGAAATCCACGTGCTGCCCGGCGGCGAGAAGAACTCGACAATGCGCTCGATCGGCATCGCCTGCCCGGCCACGGCGGAATCGGCCGGTAGCGATACCGGTTCGATGCCCATCAGTTGCAGTCGTTGGTTGTCGTGATCCTTGAGGACCACTCGCCCCTGCAGCAGCGGCGAGACCGGCCAGCCTGCGCGGCGCAGATCGATGAACCATTGCTGGGTAAACGTCGCGCCGTTGGGTGTGCCCAGGCTGGCCTGGGGTTCACCACCGATCATCTGGCTGGCCCGGGCGTAGCTGTCGCGGGCCTGACTGTTCAGCGCCTCGACCCCGGTCAGCAGACTGGTGGCCAGCCACAGCCCGGTCAGCACACTGAAGAACTGCACCGGATGCCGTCGCCAATGGCTGAGCAGCGCGCGCAGGGTTTGCCAGAAAACGTTCACGTCAGCCGGCCGTTGGACAACACCACCCGCTGCGCCAGCCGCGCCGCCACGCGCGGGCTGTGCGTGACCATCAGCAGGGTGGTCGGGGTGTCGTCGAGCAGTTCCAGCAACAGGCGCAGCACTTCATCGCTGGTGGCTTCGTCGAGGCTGCCGGTCGGCTCGTCGGCCAGCAACAATTTCGGCCGCGACGCCAAGGCTCGGGCCAGTGCGACTCGCTGCTGCTGGCCGCCCGACAACTGTTCGGGATAACGCTTGAGCAACTCGCCCAACCCCAGACGCTGCACCAGATGCGCCTGCCAGCGCGGCTCATGGCGCCCGGCCAGGCGCGCCTGAAACGCCAGATTGTCCTCGACCCGCAGGCTGCCGATCAGGTTGAACTGCTGGAACACCAGGCCGATTTCGGTGCGGCGCCAGTCGGCCAGTTGTGCTTCGTTCATCTGCTCCAGCCGATGCTCGCCGCTGCGGATGCTGCCGCGATCAACCTTGTCCAGCCCGGCGATCAGGTGCAGCAAAGTGCTTTTGCCACTGCCGGATTCGCCCATCAGCGCCAGGCTGCTGCCCGGCTCGAGTGTCAGGTCGACGCCCTGCAGCACCGGTAACGGGCCTTGGGGGGTGATGTAGCTTTTGAAGATGTCGCGAACCTCAAGCATGAGCGAACCTGATCGATGAACCTGGCCCAAGGATAGCGGCCCTGAATGGTTTTTGTCCGTTGACGATCATCGCCGCGCCAGACCCGCGCCCTACCCTCCGAGACGTATCCACCCATAACGATAAAAAACCGGAGACACCATGCCCCGTTTCATTTTGAGTCCCCGCGGCCTGCTGGCCTGCCTGATCACCGCATGCCTGAGCCAATCGGCGCTGGCCGCCGACGCGCCCGTCGCCCCCAGCGCCCAGACCATCGCCGGCAATGCTGCTGTCCTGCAACAACTGCCCTTCAGCGACCGCACCGACTACGAGTCGGTCAGCAAAGGTCTGATCGCGCCGTTCAAGGGCCAGATCAAGGACGCCGCCGGCAAGGTGATCTGGGACGTGCAGGCCTACGATTTCCTCGCCAGCGACCAGGCGCCGGAATCGGTCAACCCGAGCCTCTGGCGCCTGGCCCAACTCAGTGCCCATGCCGGGCTGTTCGAAGTCAGCCCGAAGCTCTATCAGGTACGTGGTCTGGATCTGGCGAACATGACCATCATCGAAGGTGATGACGGGCTGATCATCATTGACCCGCTGACCATGGCCGAAACCGCCAGGGCGGCGCTGGACCTGTACTACGCCAATCGCCCGCACAAGCCGGTGGTGGCGGTGATTTACAGCCACACCCACGTTGACCATTTCGGCGGCGTGCGTGGAGTGATCGACGAGGCCGACGTCAAGGCCGGCAAGGTCAAGGTGTTCGCCCCGGCCGGGTTCATGGAACACGTGATGAGCGAGAACGTCTACGCCGGCAACGCCATGAGTCGCCGCGCGCAGTACCAGTTCGGCAGCCTGCTGCCACGCGGCGAAAAGGGTCAGGTCGACGCCGGTCTGGGCAAGAGCACGCCCAGTGGCGGCACCATCACCCTGATCCCGCCGACCGACCTGATCGCCAAGGAACTGGAAACCCGCACCATCGCCGGGGTGCAGGTCGAGTTTCAACTGACGCCCGGCACCGAAGCGCCGGCGGAAATGAACCTGTATCTGCCCGAACTGAAAGCCTTGTGCATGGCCGAAAACGCCACGCAGATGATGCACAACATCCTCACGCCACGGGGCGCACAGGTGCGCGATGCCAAGGCCTGGTCGCAATATCTGGACGACAGTCTGGCGCGCTATGGCGACAAGGCTGACGTGTTGTTCGCCCAGCACAACTGGCCGACCTGGGGCGGTGAGCGGATCCGTACGTTCCTCGCCGATCAGCGCGACATGTATGCCTTCCTCAATGACCGCACGCTGCACTTGCTCAATCAGGGGCTGACCCCGCTGGAAATCGCCGACGCGATCAAGAAACTGCCCGGCGACCTCGACCGCAAGTGGTACACCCGCGGCTACTACGGCTCGCTGAGTTTCAACACCCGCGCGGTGTATCAGCGCTACATGGGTTTCTATGACGGCAACCCGGCCAACCTCAATCCGCTGCCACCGGTGGACACCGCCAAACGTACCGTCGAGGCCATGGGCGGCAGCGCTGCGGTACTGGACAAAATGCACGCGGCGATGACCGCCGGCGACTATCGCTGGGCCGCGCAACTGGGCAATCAGTTGCTGTTCGCCGAACCGGACAACGCCGACGCGCACAAGGCGCAGGCCGAGACCCTGGAGCAATTGGGTTACCAAAGCGAAAACGCCACCTGGCGCAACATGTACCTGACCGGGGCCATGGAACTGCGCAACGGCGTACCGCCGAACGCCGGCACTTCAGTCTCGGTGGACATGGTGCGGGCGATGAGCCCGCAGATGTTCTTCGATTACCTGGCAGTGCGCCTGGACAGCGACAAGGCCGTCGGCCACGACCTGACGCTGAACTGGACGTTCGAAGATCAGCAAAAGGACTTCAATCTGACGCTGCGCAATGGTGTCCTGACGCACCGCGCCGGTCTCAATCCGGCGGCAGATGCGGGCATCAGCCTGAGCAAGGACACGCTGGAGAAGATCAGCCTCAAGCAACTGGATTTCCCGACGGCGATGCAGAAGGGTCTGATCAAGTTGCAGGGTAACGGCAAGAAATTTGCCGAGTTGATGGGCAGCCTGGATACGTTCGGGCCGCAGTTCAATATCGTTACGCCTTGATCGGGATGACGCGGGAAAACCGCGTCGCGCCCTTCGCGAACAAGCCCGCTCCCACAGGATTACGCTGAACCCTGTGGGAGCGGGCTTGCTCCGGGCGGCGTTCCGACGAAGGCGTCAGTCCAGACTACACAGAAACCACTTCAACCACCGGCATCCGCCAGCGCTGTTCAACAACGTCCTGCGTCGGCCCATACAACCGCAAGATCAGCGTAAACGCCCCGCTCTGTGGCGTCGGCAGCCAGTTGCTCGACGCGTCCTGTTCAGGCGCCCCGCTCTGCATCATCAGCGTCAGCCCGCCATCGCTATCCGCCTGCAACGCATCACGACTGCTCAGGCAATAACGGTCAATCGCGTTCGCCACCAGTTGCCGATCCGGCAAGTCATACAACGTCAGCGACCAGAACTCACTGGCCGGCGGCAACTGCCCCGGCGCAAAGCGCAGACGATAACGCCGTCCACCCTGCAGGGGCTGGCCCTGATTGTCGAGACGGCTGCCGGTGTAGAACGCCTCTTCAACGCTGTTGCCGTAAATCCCCATCAGCGCCCCCACCGCACGGTTCACATAGTTACCGTGCATTGCCTCGCGGTTGCCGAACAGGCCCAGCGTGCTGCGTGTCTGTGTCACCGCCGTTTGCAGTTGTGCCTGCGCTTGCTGAATACCGGCGATCAGCCCCTGCTGTTGGTTGGCAGGCAGCGCGGCGAAATCGAACGGTTGCCCCGGCACGATGCCGATTGTTGCAAAACGCTCACGCAGTGCCTGCTCCGACGGCTGCGTCGGACACAGCGCCAGAATCTGATTGAGCACGCCGATAAACGCCGGCCCCAATCCGCTTTTGCTGTCCCACGCTGGCCAGGCGATCGGCGCGGCCGCCGTCGGTGCCGGGCCAGCGGTGTATTGGTGCAACCCGCGCAAACGGTATTGCTGTTGCAAGGCTCGCACGGCGGGCATGTCATCAGCGTTCTTCAGACCGGTGCGGCCGAGGACCATGACGATCTCGGTTTCACTGCGCAGCACGGCTTTGATTCCGCTAGGCTTCGGCCCTTGCCAGTTCGGCCCGGCGATCAGGTAATCGCCCGCTTCACGACCGGTGCCGAGCACACCGACGTAGCCGAAATTATGGGTGTACTGATCGACCAGTTGATGCACGTAGTAGCGGTCCTGGTCCACTGCCGGCACGCTCAGCACTTGCGGTTCGCTGCGCAGATCCAGCCAGGCCCAGGAGTACGGCGTGTCGTTGTTCGGCGTGACGATTTCACGATTGGCCGGGGTGTAGAGTTGGCTGTAGTGGCGAAACCGATTGAAGCCGCCGACGTATTCCGGCGCATTCGGATTGAGCAGCTGTTTCTCCAGAGTCTGGTAATGCATGAGCATCGGGTAGGCGTAGATCCACGCCTGTTGCGCAATCGCCTGAAACTCACTGATATCGTCAGCCAGTACCCATCGCGGCATCATCAGACTGGCGCCCACTGCGCCCATGCCGGCGAGCAGGCGGCGACGACTGAAGACCAGGTTCATTGCTTCACCCTCGCGAGGGTCGGCAGGCGATAACTGCCATCCAGTGCGCTCGGCTTCGGCAGGTATAAGCGCAACAACAGATTGAACGGGCCTTGCGGCGTTGGCAGCCAATTGCCCTGTTGCGCGGGTGCCGGAGCGTCCGTTTGCAGGAGCAGTGTCAGCCCGCCGTCAGCGTCGTATTGCAGCTGCGGGCTGCGATCACCCAATGCGTAGCGCTGGATCGGATTGCTCGCCAGCAACTGGGTTCTGCCGTCGTACAGGGTCAACGACCAGAATGCATTCACCGGCGGCAGTTGCCCGGCCGGGAAATGCAGGCGATAAGCCTGACGGCCATCGAGCACCTGACCTGCGACATCGTGCAGGGCCATCGGGTAGATGGCTTCGATCGCATCGTTGGCGTAGATGTAACGCCAGGCCACGGCGGCCCGGGTCAGGTCATCCTCGCCAAACTTGCCGACATTGGTGGGCGACGGCAACCAGCCCTGCTGCTCGCGAGCCAGCTGACTGGACGCCACACGCACCTGCTCACGCCCGGCCTCGGCACCGGCCGCCACCGCGTCACGCAGGTTGTCCGGCGGGGCAAACGGCGCCCTGGGGACCACACCGATGGCGGCGAAACGAGCCAGTTTGGCCTGCTCGCTTGCCGTCCATTCATGCAACGGCGCCAAGGCGTTGAAAGTCTCGAACAGCGTCTGCGCGGGCCCCTGTTTGGTGTCGTGATACGCCGGCAACTGCAGCGGCGGCAGCGTGGCTGGCGCGCTGCTGTTCAGCACCCGCGACAAAGGTTGCAAGGCGTAACCCATCAGGACTTTTGCAGCTTCTGGCTGATCGCTCTCACCTTTGACTTCGGTGCGCCCGAGCAAAAACACCACGCGGCTCGGTGAGCGGATCACGCCGTTGAAACCGCTGGGCACGTCACCTTTCCAGTCCGGCCCGGCGATCAGATAGCGCCCGGCCTGATTGCCGGTGGCGCGGGTGCCGATGTAGTCGAGGTTGTCGGTGCGCAGGTCGACCAGCTGGAAGCTGTAGTAGCGCGCCTCGACCGCCGGCACCTGCAGCACCATCGGTTCGGCGCGCAGGTCGAGCAAGGCGCGCGAATAGAAGGTGTCGTTGTTCGGCGACACCACTTTGTTGTCCTGCGGGCCGAGCAAGCGCGGTTCGCCGTAGAGCCGGTTGAACGGCAGTTTCGCGTTGATCGCGGTCAGCACTTTGTCGTGCTCGACGGTGGCGTAGGCGAATACGTAAGCCTCTTGCGCCAGGGCCTTGGCCTGACTCGGATCAAGGTCGGCAGCATGGACAGTACCCAGGCTGGCACCGACAGCAAAAGCGCAAATCCAGTGACGCATAAAGATTCTCCAGACAAAAATACAAACCCTTGTAGGAGTGAGCCTGCTCGCGATGGCGGTATGTCATTCAGCAATGAAGGTGCCTGAAACACCGCCATCGCGAGCAGGCTCACCCCTACAAGGGAAACGGTTGTTACTTGGCCCAGCGCCGCAGATCCGACGGGGTGTAATCGTCGGTCTTGGCTGCAAATCCGACCCGCATCGGCTGGGTCTCTTCGTTGGCCAGCCCCCCGGCGTAATAACGCCCGGCGATCAGGTCATACGAGGTCTCCAGCACGTTGTAGGTGAAGCCATGGTCGTACTGCGCAATCGCGTGCAGTTCACCGCTGCGCCACAACTCGCCCCGGCTGTCGTACTGGTCCGACTGAGCGATCTGCCAGCTGTCCTCGTCCACATAAAAGCGCCGCTTGGCGTAGATGTGCCGGGCGTTGGGCTTGAGCGTGGCTTCCACCACCCACACCCGGTGCTTCTCGTAGCGCGCCAGGTCCTGATTGATGTGGTTGGGCTTGATCACCTCGTCGTACTTGAGCGCGTGGCTACCGATCTTGTAACTGTTGTAGGGAATGAACAGCTCCTGCTTGCCGATCAACTTCCAGTCGAAACGATCCGGCGCACCGTTGTAGCCGTCGATGTTGTCGGCGGTGATCAGGCCGTTGCTGTAACGCGCGCTGTTGTCATAGGCGAGCATCGGCGCCCGCCGTACACGGCGCTGACCAGGCAGGTATTGCCAGGCCGAACGCGGCTCGGCGACCTGATCGATCGGCTCGTGCACCAGTACCGCTTCGCCGGACAGACGCGCCGGCTCCAGCACCCGGCTCTTGAACAGGAACAACGTATTGGCGTTCGGCTCAAGCCCGGACACCGTGTCGGCAAAGTTGATCAACGACTGGTTGCGGATGTAACTGGTCGCGCCGTTCTCACGCACCAGCGCCGAGCTGCTGATGCGTTCGTAACTGCCGCCGCGATAACGGGTCATGTGGTTCCACATCACTTCCAGGCCTTCGGTGGGCAATGGAAACGGAATGCCCCGGGCGTAATCATGCAAACCGTTACCGCCATCGGCCATGCTGGTTTTGGCGACGTTGGCGCGGCTCTGTTCCAGTACATCCTTGGGCAGATTGGCGCTGCGGTGGGTCGGATAGATGTTCATCTTGTAGCTGTCCGGGTAGCGCTTGAACAAGGCGATCTGCCCGGGGCTGAGAAACTTCTGGTACTGCGCGAGGTTCTGCGCGGTGATGGTGAACAGCGGTTTTTCCGCCGCATACGGATCGCTGTAACTGCCCTTGCTGTCGACGGTGCCGGCGTTGCTCGCCAGCCCACCGCTCCAGGCCGGAATACTGCCATCGGCATTGGCGGCCATTTCCGAGCCCATCGGCGTCAGGGTCTTGCCCAGCGGCGCCGGATCGTTGCCTTTGGCTTGCGCCAGACCCACGCTGCACGCCAGCGCGAGTACACACAATTGCATACGCATGAGAATTCTCCTTAGAAGTCTGCCTTGAAGCTGACGGATGCGAAGTCGCGGTCGTCGAGGGTGCTGTAATCGTTGGAACCGAAGAACGCGTTGTAGGCCAGTTCCACGCTGTAATCGTTCATGTAGACGCCGGTCAGACTCAGGCCCAGCGCTTGCTGACCTTCCTGGAACGGCCCTTGCGGATCGTAGGAATACCCCGAGACGTCATGCCGCCAGTTGACCGCCGGAATCAGATTGATCCCCGGCAACACGTCGCTGTATTCGAGGCTGGCGCGCAGGCGATAACCCCACGACCAGTCAGTGGCAAAACCCTTGTCGGTGCAGTACTGATTGGTCACGCCGGACGCCACGCTGTTGCACGCCGTGCCGTTGCGCGGTGCACTGCGGCCGAACGCGGCGTTACGGCCCAGACGCTCATCACCCAGATCATCGATGTGCACGACACCGGCCTCGCCGAACAGGCTCAACCGCGTGGCGCCGAGCACGTTGTCGATCGCCTGGGTCGCCGACCCGGTCATCTGCCACACGCCTTTGCGCACCCAACCGTCGTAGCGGCTGCCGGCGTTGGTGTTGAAGCCCGGTGGCAAATCCACCCATGAGCTGCCGCCCGGCCCGGAAATCACCGCGACGTTGATGTCCGGTGCGTTGATCGCCAGCGGCATGTTCGGCCGATAGCTCAACTCACCCGCCAGCGAGATGCCGCTGACGGGCTCGACACCGTTGAGGCTGATGCCATAGAGGTGAATGTTCTCGGGAAACGCCGCGGCATAACTGGGTGCCTGAATGCCACCGGGAAAGGTCCCGGGCAGCGCCGAGTTGCGTGCATCGAGGGTGAAATACGGCAGACGCGAGTGATAGTTGATGTAGTAGATCGCCGCTTCGGCGTCGTTCAGCGCCGGGATCATGTTGCGCAGCGCAAAGCCGAACTGGCCGTTGTCCGACGGCGATTCGTTGCCCCGTGAATAGGCGTACAACCCGGCGGCCTGCATCTGTTTGTCGGTCTGGATCTGGCTCAAATAGAGCGGCCCGCAACCCTTCTGGATCGCATCACTGCTGGCGAAAAACGTGCCGCAACCGTCCAGCGCGCTCTCGCGCCAGTTGTATTGGTAGAAGCCTTCCAGATTGAGCGTGTCGGAAATGCCGAAACTGAACGACACCATCTCCACAGGCAACTGGCCTTCCTTGATCTCCACCCCCGGACGGTTGAACGCGGAGATGTCGAGCGGGTTGATCACGTTGATACCGTTCTGGATCAGCAACGATTCGCCCCACGACAACACCTGATTGCCGACCTTGATGTTGAGCGGGTGATCATCAATCTGGAAATCCTTCCAGACATAAGCATCGAGCGCCTTGAAGCCTTTGAATTTCGACAGGTCATCCCAACCCGAATCGTCGAACTTCTTGAAGCGGCCATTGCCATCTTCATAGGCCGCGTCGTACCAGTATTTGAAGCGCAGAAAGGCACCCTGCCCCTGGCCGTCGAGGCTGAAATCGGTGAGGCCCTTGAAGTTCTGCGAGATCGGGTCGCCCTTCTCGAAGTTCAGCCGGTTGTCGTCGGCGCTGACGCTGCTGCCGTTGGCGTGCACGCCTTGCGCTTGCAGGGCGTTGGCGCGGGTCATCAGGCTTTTGTCGGGGTTTTGCGTCGACCAGCTGCTGCCCAGGGTCAGGGTGGTTTTGGTCGACAGGCTCCACTCATCGTTGAGGTCGAAACTGGTGGCATGGCCGGGACTGGACAGTGCGGCGAGAACCGCCAGGGTCAGCGGTTTTGTACGGGGGTGGCCACGCCGGAAAAGTCGCGGACGGACTTGGGGCGTAACCGAGCTTTTTTTTATCATTATTGGGCTCCGGTCAGGTTTGCTCAGCACTGACACGGTGCCCTACCGTCAGCACCTGCACGCAAGCGATGGCCGACAAAAAACAATCATCAGCGCACTTGCATCGCTGCTTACACAGGATTGAGCCGGAACTGCTTCGGAGTGATGCCGAACTGTTTGCGGAAGGCGCGAATGAAGTTGCTCGGCTGGCGATAACCGAGGCGTTCGGCGATGCGTTCAATCGGCTGATCACCGGCGGTGAGCCAGTGCCGCGCCAGCTCCAGACTGTCGCTGCGATTGGGTGCTGGCGCTTCAGTCTGCCAGTGCCGCAGCATGCTTTGATGCAGGAAAGGATTGGCGCCCAACAGGCTTTCGTCGAGGCTTGAGCGATGTAACGTCAGGCGCGGATGCGCGCCGGCCTCGACGCCAATGCCGGCATTGCGCAGCCATTCCCCGGCGGCTTGTGGCGGGCACAGGCTGACGACGGGGAACACCGCGTCCGGGCTCTTGCCCAAACGCCGGGCAATGTTGCGCACCAGAGTAATCGTCGCCGCGTCGAGGCCGAAGTGATGCGCCTGGCCCTGCACCGGACGCAAGTGCAAATGCACGACATCGCCCACTTCCTCAAGCTCGGCCACGACAAAATTGGTCACCCGCGGCGCAAACGTGACGAAGCACTCAAGGCTGGCGCGAAGGGTCGGCGCCGAATCGAGCAGGATGTTCAGACCTTGCAGGCAAGTGGTCGCCATGGCGTTGACCAGTTCACAACCGAACGTCGCGGCAGCCCCCGCTTGCTCGCACTCACGCCACAACTGCTCAACCCGGTGCGCTGGGATCTGCCGCCCCTGATCTTCCAGCGCCGCCAGACTGATTCCGGCGCGTTTCAACAACTTTTCCGGGCACAGACCGGCTTGCTCGGCATGGCTGAGAATGGTGCGGGTGAAAGCGCTGGAGGCGAACATTGGCGTGGACATGGCGGCGATTACCAGAAGACAGGCGTGTACTTATGCCAGCCGACGTGCTATCGATCCAATGCATTAAAAGTATCCGCAGAATGCAGGAGACGCATGATGGATTTGCGCCAGCTTCGCCACCTCGTGGCCCTCGCCGACTACCGTAACTTCGGGCGCGCGGCCGAGGCAATCAACCTCAGTCAACCGGCCTTCAGTCGCAGCATCCAGACCCTGGAGCGGGACCTGGATTGCGCGCTGGTCGAGCGCAGCAGCCGCGAGTTTCGCCTCACCGGCCAGGGTGAACTGGTGCTGCAACACGCCCGGCGCCTGCTCGCTGGCAGTCAGGCATTGCACAACGAACTGACGCAATACAACGGTCTGACCGGTGGCGAACTGCAATTCGGTTGTGGCCCCTACCCGGCGCAAGTGCTGGTACCCGAGGCCCTGGCCGAGTTCATTCAGGCGCATCCGGCGATTCGCACACGTTTTCATCAGGGCGACTGGCAGCAACTGTCACTGTGGCTGCGCGAACAGCAGATCGAATTTCTGGTGGCAGACGCCCGCTACTTCATCGGCGACCCGCAGTATCAGGTGCAACTGTTGCGTACCCGGCCCGGGCGTTTTTTCTGCCGCGCCGGTCACCCGCTCGCCGGACAGAAGAATCTGAAGCTGCGGGCGCTGCTCGATTACCCGGTGGTCGGTACGCGGATTCCGCCGATGATCCGCAAGATTCTTGCCGATGTGCTGGGCGAGCCGGACTTCAATCCGAGCGTCGAGTGCGCCCAGTTCGACGCGATCCAGCGCGTGGTGCTGCGCTCTGACGCCGTAGGCCTGGCAACGCTTGAGGCACTGCGCGAACAGGTTGATCAGGGCTTGATTCACCTGCTCGAATTCATCGACGTCCCCCGCGACGACCCGGCCTTGCACCTGAGCTACGGGATTGTCACCCGCGTCGGCTACTCCATGACCCCGGCAGCGCGGGCGATGGTCGAAGCCATCCTGAACGTCGATCAGCGCCTGCTGGCCGCCAACCAGTAACCCGGTGCCTGACACACCGCTTTCGCGAGCAGGCTCGCTCCCACAAGTTGAGCGCATTCCTGCAGACGGAACACGATCAACTGCAGGAGTGAGCCTGCTCGCGATGGCATCGAAACATTCAACATCCCACTGCCCGACACACCGCTTTCGCGAGCAAGCCCGCTCCCACAATTTGACCGCATTCCTGCTGACCGAACACGGTCAACTGTAGGAGTGAGCCTGCTCGCGATGGCATCGAAACATTCAACATCCCACTGCCTGACACACCGCTTTCGCGAGCAAACCCGCTCCCACAAGTTGAGCGCATTCCTGCTGACAGAACACGGTCAACTGTAGGAGTGAGCCTGCTCGCGATGGCATCGAAACATTCAACATCCCACTGCCCGACCCACCGCTTTCGCGAGCAAGCCCGCTCCCACAATTTGACCGCATTCCTGCAGACGGAACACGGTCAACTGCAGGAGTGAGCCTGCTCGCGATGGCATCGAAACATTCAACATCCCACTGCCCGACACACCGCTTTCGCGAGCAAGCCCGCTCCCACAAGTTGAGCGCATTCCTGCAGACAGAACACGGTCAACTGTAGGAGTGAGCCTGCTCGCGATGGCATCGAAACATTCAACATCCCACTGCCCGACCCACCGCTTTCGCGAGCAGGCCCGCTCCCACAAGTTGAGCGCATTCCTGCAGACAGAACACGGTCAACTGTAGGAGTGAGCCTGCTCGCGATGGCATCGAAACATTCAACATCCCACTGCCCGACACACCGCTTTCGCGAGCAAGCCCGCTCCCACAATTTGACCGCATTCCTGCTGACCGAACACGGTCAACTGTAGGAGTGAGCCTGCTCGCGATGGCATCGAAACATTCAACATCCCACTGCCTGACACACCGCTTTCGCGAGCAAACCCGCTCCCACAAGTTGAGCGCATTCCTGCTGACAGAACACGGTCAACTGTAGGAGTGAGCCTGCTCGCGATGGCATCGAAACATTCAACATCCCACTGCCCGACCCACCGCTTTCGCGAGCAGGCCCGCTCCCACACGTTGAGCGCATTCCTGCTGACCGAACGCGATCGAATGTGGGAGCGGGCTTGCTCGCGAAAAGGCCGGCACTCACAACCTGTTCATAAACTGGCACACCGCTATCGCGAGCAGGCTCGCTCCCACAGGGGATGGGTGATGGCCGGGCCTGGTGGGTCGCCCAGGGCGCGCAACAGGCAGTGCATGGCTTCTTCGCGGCTGCGTTCGAAGCGATAGCGCGCTTCGATGTACAGTGCCAGTTTCAACTCCACGACATCCTCCAGAGGCAACGGCACCTGTTGCATACCCAACGCACTGGCGACCCGGCTGGGCAGGCTCAGGCCAAATGGCTGGCGGTCGGCGATCAGTTTTGCCGCCAGCGTGCTTTGTGTAGTCAGTGCGATCGTGCGGCGCATCCCCTTGAGGCCCAGTTGCAAATCCACCGGACTGAGCCCGTCACGCCGGCTCGACACCTGAATCTGCGGCTGCTGCAAATACGCCTGCAAGGTGCGCGGCGGCTCCTTCAGCGCCGAGCCATAGGCGAACACATAGTGATCCGTCGCAAGGCTGCGTTTATGCAAACCACTGAGCCCGGCCAGCGGTTGGTCGATGTCGATCAGGATATCGAGCTTGCCGCTGGCCAACTCTTGAAGGGCATCGCGCCGGCGCGGCTGAAAAAAACGCACTTGCCAGTCGGCATGTGGCGTTTCCAGCAAGGCATCGAGCAATACCGGCTGCAGACAATCCAGGCAACTGATGCGCAGCAACGGGTTGTTCTGCCGCGCCGCCGGAATCATCCGCAAGCCGTCACGCAGTGACTCCAGCGCCACGCGCACATAGTCGGCCAGCCGGTGCGCAACCAGTGTCGGCGTCACCCCCAGGCGACTCTTGATGAATAACGGATCCCCGCACAATTCACGCAGGCGCCGCAGCGCGTTGCTCATGGCCGGCTGCGACAGGCACATCACATCGGCGGCGCGAGTAACGCTGCGCTGCTGATAGATCGCATCGAAGGCAAGCAGCAGGTTCAGGTCGAGCTGGCGTAAATCAAGCATGGTCTTGCTCCGGCAAATCGCTTAACGTCGGCCAGCCTAACCAGTGTCCAGGAACAAGCGGTGAGCCCTACATGACAAAAATCAATCAGCCGCCCGCCAACGCCTTTTATGCCCCGACCTTGCTACCGGCGATCGAAGAGTTGCTGGCGCGCGGCGTTGCCCGCGAAGCCATCGAGGCGCAGTTTCATCGCAGCCTGTTCGACTTGCGCACACCGTTCATGCGCATCCCGTTGGTCCTGTCGCGACGGTTCTGGGCGTTTGCGCTGGAACAGAGCGGCGATCCACTGATCGGGCTGGCGGCAGGCCGACGCTTCGTGTCCACGGCCACCAACGGTCTGACGTACCTGTTCGATATCGCGGTGTCGCTGGAGAGTGCCTGCGCTTACTTCGTGCGCTTCTTTCCGTTTTTCAACGGGCACTTTCAGGCGCAGATCGTGCGCGAAAACGGTGACGTCGAATTGCGCCTGATCGAGTCCGGCAGCCTGCGCGCCGCCCCCGCCACCGCCGATTACATTCTGATCAGCCTGTGCAGCATGTTGCGGCGCAAATTGCTCGCCAGTGGCCTGGGGCGTGATCCGGTGTTGGGTGTGCAACTGCTTTCGCCGAGCAGCGCGGAACACGAGCGCGCCTTTCGTGCTCCGGTGCAGGGCTCGCGGCAGTCCCCGGCGATCCGCCTCGATCCGCAGCTGTTCGTGGCGCCACTGACTCCGTGTAACCAGGCGCTGGAACAGACTTTGGTGGAACTGCTGGAACAGACCCGACGCAACAGCGAAGCGACCTTGCTCGAACAGCTCAGCGACTATCTGATCGAGGACTTGGCAACGGCGGACTGGAAACAGTTCTGCGCAGACCGGCACCTGGTAGAGCGCACTGCGGCGCGGCGCCTGAAAGTATTGGGCTGGGGTTTTTCCGAGTTACTCGATGAATACCGGCGTTATCGGGCCGAAGATCTGTTGCAGGCGGGCGAGCTGGAGCTGGTGCAGATTTCCGATCGGCTGGGCTACAGCGATGTGCAGAGTTTCAACCGCGCATGTCTGCGCTGGCTGGGGTGTGCGCCGGGGGTGTATCGAGCTCGATGGCTCTCGGTTGCCTGATCCGGCCGCATCGCTTGCAGGCAAGCTCCCGCAAGGGATGTGCATCTTCCACTTCCAACTGTGAAAGCTTGCAGAGTTCCCCTGCAACACAGAAGCTCCCACAATTGAAATGCGATCCCCTGTGGGAGCTTGCCTGCAAGCGAAGAGGCCAGTTGGCTCTACACAAATCTCACTCCCCGGCCGCCACACTGGTCGCTGCCTCCCCCGGCGTCACAATCGTCTTCAGATCGATATGCTTCCACTCAGGCTTGGCCCCCAACCGCGCATTGAAGCGGTAATTGAAGGTGAAATCGTCCGCCGTCGGTACCGTCAACGGCTTGCCATACATTGCCTCAATCCCCGCTATGTCGTAGCCCATCAACTGCAGCAGCGTCGGGAAGATGTTGTAGTGGCTGGAACGGTCCTTGTTCACCGACAACGACTGCGCCCAGTCCGGGCCGTGCAATTGGTCGCCCTGAATCACCACCAGTGGCACCAGCCCCTCCTCCTCCACCGGGTCGCCGCCGCAGTGCGTATTGAGCCCGGGGTTGCCGCGTTCATGCAGATCCTGACCGTGATCGGAGGTGTAGATCAGCAGCGCATTGTTCAGATTGGCCTGAACAAATACCCGCGCGAAGAACTCGCCGACGTTCCACAGCACCGTGTTCTTGTACGCGTTGCGGTACAACACCCAATCGTCCGGCTGGCCGTTGAAACCATCGCGCTTGCCGGTGTCGGCCACCTCGGTGAACTGCCCACGGGGCAGCGTCGGGCGGTAAGCCATGAACGCGTCGGGGTATTTGTCGTGCACCGGGAAATGCGCGCCAACCTTGTTGATCACCACCAGCTCCGGCTGATCGTCGTTAAGCAGTTCGATCAGCTTCGCGGCAGCGGCCATGTCACGGTCACGCACGCTGGTCTGATCAAACTGGACGAACTGGTCGATGTCTTTTTTCTCGGTGTCAGTCATCAGGTTCTGCAGATTGCCGCCCGTGCGCTGGGCGTCGATGTACACCGTGCGCAACCCGGCCTTTTTCGCGTACTGCCAGATCGACGGCAGGGTGCTGTTGATCCGCATGTAATCGGCGCGGGTGCCGCCGTAGCGCAGCGTAACGTTGGTGTCGGCGCTGCAGTTGGCAATGGACGCGGCGTAACCGTAGTTGAAAATATCGACACCCGGATGCGCCTGCTTGAGGTTGCTGTGCACCCCGAACGGCGCATTGATGTCCAGGTAATTGCCGGAAATGCTTTCGTCGATGATCAGCACGATGTCGTGATTGACCGCCGGGACGTTGCGCGCCAGCGTTACCGGCTCACGCGGGCCAACCGTGTTGTGCAGCGCTTCATAGGCGAACAGGTTCAGATAGGCCAGCGGCGCGTACATGATCGGCAAGCCGCGCGCGCCCTCGCCCGCCCGCAGAAACAGCACCGCGCTCAACAGCAACACCCCACACACCGGCGCCGCCACCCGCAATGCGTTGGGCACCGCCAGCGCATGGCGCGGCTTGAGCCCGATGCCGAACAGCAACAGCAGGCCACTGAGCGCGCCATGAATGATCGCGTCGCGGTACTGGTAGGCGGCTTCCTGGATGAAGCCGCCGGAGTACACCAGCGAGACAAAGCTGCTGTAGCTCAGATAATCAGCGGTTACCCGGGTATAGACATCAAAAAATACCGCCGAGATAAATAGCGTTATTGCCAATAAGTGCCGAATCAGCACCTGACGAATATAAGCCGTTAGATATAACGCTAAAGTGAGCGCCAAAAACATCGCGCCAAAAAGAAGTACAGCAAAACCGACACCGATAGCATTTAACCGATCGATGTAATATTCGGAATAAAGCAGCAGATAAATGATTAAAAGCAGTTCTTTCAAATATCGAAACATGGCAATTCCGGTCGCGCAAAACGGCATTCGGTCAATAGTTTGTCGGTCAAAATCTGACACTAGCACCCGGCCATCAAAGCGCAAGAAAAGCCTGACTTTTCTGTCAAGCGTCAAAAAACTGTTGACTCATTCCTGACACACTCCAGGCGCTACAAGTCTTTAATTTCACGGCTTTCGACCGTTTATCGATTTCTTTTAAATGTGAAAAAAGCGTCAAGAACGCGACAAATCCAGCAATAGCAAGCACTTGATGGCCAATAGCCTGAAAAAGCCCGGTGTTATACACATGCAACATGTCATTTTGCTGACACGCTTTCCCACGCCTGCGCTATACCCCTTTTGACAGTTCAATTTCGTTCTTCTTCCACCGTCTTACGAGGCACGCCAATATGGACGTGAGCGTATTTGGTACGGGCTATGTTGGCCTTATTCAAGCAGCCGCACTTGCCGATGTCGGACATCGGGTTTTATGTGTGGATATTGACCCGAACAAGATTAAACAACTGCAACAGGCCGTTCCGCCTATTAGCGAACCGGGGTTGTCCGCAGCGCTGGAAGAAAACATCAAGGCCGGCCGTTTGCTGTTCAGTACCCAGGCCAGCGACGCGGTGGAGCATGCCGAGCTGATTTTCATCGCCGTGGGCACCCCGGCCGATGAGGACGGTTCCGCCGACCTGAGCCACGTGCTCAACGTCGCCCGGCAGATCGCTTCGCACATGGAGGCCGATCGCACCCTGATCATCAAATCCACGGTGCCGGTCGGCACGGCGGACCAGGTCGCCGCCAAAGCCAACGAAGAGCTGCTGCGTCGCGGCAAAAGCAGCCTGAAGGTACGAGTGGTGTCCAACCCCGAATTTCTCAAGGAAGGCAGCGCCCTCGCCGATTGCATGCGCCCGGACCGGATCATCGTCGGCACCCGTGACGACGCGGCCCGCGAGCAGATGAGCGAACTCTACGCACCGTTCTGCCGCAACCACGAAAAACTGATGTTCATGGACAACCGCAGCGCCGAGCTGACCAAGTACGCGGCCAACGCGATGCTCGCCACGCGCATCAGCTTCATGAACGAACTGGCCAACCTCACCGAACTGCTGGGCGCCGACATCGAAGCCGTGCGCAAAGGCATCGGCTCCGACCCACGCATCGGCTACCACTTCATCTATCCAGGTTGCGGCTTCGGCGGCTCGTGCTTCCCCAAGGATCTGCGTGCCCTGCTGCACACCGCCGAGCACAATGGCATGCCACTCAAACTGCTGCGCAGCGTCACTGACGTCAACGACAGCCAGCGGCACATCCTGTTCAGCAAACTCAAGGCACAGTTTCCGCAAGGCCTGGCCGGCAAGTCGATCGCGATCTGGGGCCTGGCGTTCAAACCCAATACCGATGACATGCGCGAAGCCCCCAGCCGCTACCTTATGGATGCGCTGTGGGCCGAAGGCGCCAGCGTGCAGGCCTACGATCCGGAAGCCATGTCCGAATGCCGGCGCCTGTATGGCTATCGCAACGACCTGCACCTGTGCGCCACCCGTGATGACACCCTGGAAGATGCCGATGCGCTGGTGATCTGCACTGAGTGGAAAAACTTTCGCGTGGTGGATTTCGAGCTGCTGGCGAGCAAGCTGCGCTCCAAGGTGATTGTCGACGGTCGCAACCTCTACAACCCGGAACACGTGGCCGCCGCCGGCCTGCACTACAGCGGCATCGGCCTGCGCCACATCGCTCCGGAAGGACTGCGCCCATGAAAATCCTGGTCACCGGCGCAGCCGGCTTCATTGGCGCCCATTGCGTGTTGCGGCTGATGCGCGACGGGCATGCGGTGGTCGGCCTGGATAATTTCAACGGCTACTACGATCCGCAGCTCAAACACGATCGCGTGCAATGGGTGCGCGATCAGGTCGGGCATTTCCCGCTGGCACGGATTGATCTGGCCGATGCCGCCGCGATTGAAGCGCTGTTTGTCCGCGAGCAACCGCAAGTGGTGATCCACCTCGCGGCGCAGGCCGGGGTGCGCTACTCGCTGGAAAACCCGAAGGCCTATCTGGACAGCAACCTCTGCGGTTTCCTGAACATTCTCGAAGGCTGTCGGCATCATCCGGTCGAGCATTTGATTTACGCCTCGTCGAGTTCGGTGTACGGCGCCAACCAGCACATCCCGTATTCGGTGCACGACGGCGTCAATCACCCGCTGTCGCTGTACGCCGCGACCAAAAAAGCCAACGAGCTGATGGCCCACAGTTACAGCCACCTGTTCGGGATTCCTTGCACCGGCCTGCGCTTCTTCACCGTGTACGGTCCCTGGGGCCGGCCCGATATGTCGCCGATCCAGTTCGCCCGGGCGATCACCGAAGGCACGCCGCTGAAACTGTTCAACTACGGCGAGCACCAGCGCGATTTCACTTACATCGACGACATCGTCGAAAGCATCGCGCGTCTCACCGACCATCCGCCGCACAACCACCCGGAGTGGGATCGTGAACACCCCGACGCGGGCAGCAGCATGGCGCCGTGGTGCCTGTTCAACATCGGCGGCCACCACCCGGTGGAGCTGAAAACCTATCTGGCGCTGATGGAAAAACACCTCGGCCAGAAAGCCATTGTCGAGCTCTTGCCCCTGCAACCGGGCGATGTGCTCAACACCTGTGCCGAGACCGATGATCTGGCCCAGGCCACCGGGTTCCAGCCCCGGATCGAGCTGGATGAAGGACTGGGGCGTTTCATCGCCTGGTTTCGCGACTACTACCCCACGGCCTATCGCCCACGCGCCGCTCGCGGCTGAACATCAGCGGAGGACCCCATGACTGGACATGAGCAAGGTGTACCGATCAACCAGATGCGCCGCGACAAGCGCATGGACCCCGAACACCGAATGCGCCTCGATACCGCCATCCACATGCAAGGCCGTGGCTGGTTGACCGGCCGCGACGGTGGCCGGCCATGGACGTTGTCGCGCACTAACCGCGTGATGGCCTGCGTCGGTGCGTTGGTGATTCTGGTGGTGTTTTCACCGCTGCTGCTGGGCCTGGCGCTGACCATCAAATTCACCAGCCCGGGGCCGGTAATGTTCGTGCAAAAACGCACCGGCTATCGCGGCCGCAAGTTCGGCATGTACAAGTTCCGCACCATGGTGTGCAACGCCGAAGAACTGAAGGAATCGCTGCGCCACCTCAACAAACACGGGGTCGACGCCATCGATTTCAAGATCGACAAGGACCCACGCATCACCGGGATCGGCGGTTTCCTGCGGCGTACCAGCCTCGATGAACTGCCCAACCTGTTCAACGTGGTGAGCGGTGACATGCGCCTGGTCGGCCCGCGTCCGACCTCGTTCAACGCCTACCGCTACAAGGACAGCCACCTCGCCCGCCTGAGCATCTACCCCGGCATGACCGGCCTGTGGCAGATCTCCGGGCGCAGCAACATCGACTTCGACCAGCGCGTTGAGTTGGACCTCAGCTATATCGCCGAGCAAAGCCTTTTGCTTGATCTGAAGATCCTGTTGAAAACCCCTTTCAAAGTATTCAGCGGCCACGGAGCAAGCTAATGGACGGTTCAACCAATAAAAGCCTGAGCATTGCCAACCCCAGCGAATCGAACCTGATCTCGACCGTGCTGGATCTGGATCTGCGGATCCTCTTTCTGACCGCCGCCAACCCCGGCGCGGGCACCACCACCAGTGCCCTGGCACTGGCCAGCCAACTGGCGCAGATGAGCAGCGGCCAGGTGCTGCTGGTCGATGCCAGCCAGTCGGCGGGCAACCTCACGCAGCAATTGAACCTCGGCAAGGAGCGCGGCCTGCGCGACCTGCTGTTCAACCCGGACAACCCGCCGCTGTTGCAGGACTGCGTGGTGCAGGTCTCGAGCCTGCCGTTCCATGTGCTGCCCAATGGCCGGCCGATCCGCACTCTGGAGCACCTGACTGCCGAGCGCCTGAGCCCTCTGCTCGATCGGTTGGGCACCCAGTACCGCTTCGTGGTGATCGACGGTGACGCGGTGTATTCCGCCGCCGACACGCTGGTGCTCGCCACTCAGGTCGACGGCGTGGTGTTCGTGGTACGCGCCGAGGACACCCGCTGGGAAGTCGCTCAGGCCGCCGTGCAACGCCTGACCCAGGCCGGGGCAAAAGTGGTCGGCAGCGTGTTCAACCGGCGCAAGTACTACATGCCCAAATGGCTTTACAAAAACCTGTAAGCAAACGCGAAGGATGACGCCATGAACGCCAAGATACTTGTTCTGCTGATGCTGCCGCTTGCAGGCTGCTCCAGCACTTCCGAAACCCAGAACATGCCGGTGAATATCCTCACAGCCACGCCGGCCAACGCCCAGGCGACCGACATGCCCAAGGTCGAACAGACCCTGCGCCCGCAAGACGTGCTGGATGTGATCTTCCACATCAGCACCAGCGGCTCGGACGCCTACCGCGTGCAGTCGGGTGACCAGATCGGTCTGAATTTCACCGCCGCCAGCCAGCTCAACGGCAACCAACTGGTGCTGCCCGACGGCACCATCAGCCTGCCGGGCGCCAACACCTCGGTGAAAATCGCCGGGCTGACCGGTGAGCAAGCGCGTGATGAAATCCAGCGCGCCTATCAACGCAAACAGCTGTTCCAGCCCAACCGCAATCAGCTGACCGTGCAGATCATCAGCCCGCTGACCAATGAGCAGAACCTGAAAAGTGCGCTGAATCACCCGGCCACCGGCATGAGCCGCGAAATCACCGTGGGCAACGACGGATATGCGAGCTTCCCGGAAATCGGCGCCGTGCCGCTGCAAGGCATGACCATCAATCAACTGGAAACCTTCCTTAACCAGAGGTACGCGCAATTGCCCGGAAAGATGAGCGTCGATGTGATGCTCAAGTCCACCGCCGGCAACGAGATCTACGTGCTCGGCGAAGTCGGTCAACCGGGTTCCTACCCGATCCGCCGCCCGGTCTCGGTGCTTGAAGCGCTGACCCTGGCCCGTGGCACCAACGTCAAGGCGCGTCTGGATTCGGTGGTGATCATGCGCCGCAACGGTAATCAGGTGCAGGCCGTGCACTACGACGTGGAAAAAGCCCTGGCGGGCGACGCGTCGCAGATCGCCTACCTGCAACCGGACGACATGCTGTTCGTGCCGAAAACCAAACTGGCGAGTGCCGGCGAATTGGCTCGGCAACTGGCAGACGTGGTGTTGTTTCAGGGCGTGGGCTTCAGCTTCGGCTACCGCGTCGACAACAAAAGCAGCAGCAGTAACTGACTCCCAGGTGAACGATCATGAATCCAAAGGAAAACTACCTGCATGAGTTCTTCAGGATCTTCTTCGCCAACAAGCAACTGGTGAAACGGGTCTTCCTGATCTTTGCAGTCATCGCACTGCTGCTGCCATTGGTGCTCAAACAGAGCTTCGATATCACCGCCCAGGTGATCGTGCAGTCGAAAAAACTCTCCCAGGGTGACGCCACCACGTCACTGACGGTCGATAACGCCACCTTCATTCCGCCGTCGCTGGCGGACATGGAAACCGAAAGCAATATCCTGCGGTCCCCGGCGCTGATCCGCCAGACCATCAGCGAGCTGCGCGACAAGGGCGAGTACGACCCACCGGTGGGCGTGTTCGCCAAACTGGTGAGCGACCCGTTCCGGCGCTACGTCTCCTCGCCACTGCGCCAGTACGTGATCAATCCGCTGCGCAACATGCTCGGGCTGCAAACCGATCCGGTGCGTGACACCGTGCTCGACGGCCTCACTCAACAGGCCCTCGACAGCCTGAAGATCGAGACCCTGCCCGGCTCCAACGTGATCTCGATCATCTACAGCTTCCCGGACCCGCATCAAGGCACGACGTTTGTCGCCAGCCTGCTGCAGAACTATCTGGTCAGCCGTCAGGCGCTGCAATCGATCGACCTGCCGCAATCCTTCTACGAAACCAAGAAGCACCTGTATCAGGTACGTCTCGATGGGCTGGAAGGCAATCGCCAGACGCTGCTGGAGAGTGTTGCATCGTCCGATCCGAAGGAAGAAATCACCTTCCGCCTGAACGCGATCAACACTGAAGAACAAGCCCTGAACCTGTACCAGGATCGCCTGTTGCAGAGCCAGCGCTGGCTCGAATACCTGAAAACCGCACTGACTGCCGCCAGCAGCAACAAGCTCAACGACTACACCTTCCCCTTCACCTTCACCACCACCGTCGATAACGTGGCGTTCGAGGATCGGGAAATCAAACAGTTGGGCGAGCAACTGACCACCCAGGTCAGCCGCTACATGAATGACCTCGCGGTGTTCCAGCCTGGCAGCGAGCCGATGCTGCTGACCCGCGAACAGATCGCCCGCACCCGCCAGCAGTTCCTCAAAGTGGTGAGCAACCGCATTCAGGAACGCACCAACGACCTGGCCGTGGTGCAACAGGTGATCGACCAGAAAACCGCGCGCATCGCCGAGTTCAAGAACCGCATCCACACCTTGCAGCAGACCCAAAGCAAGCTGCGGCAGATGGACACTGAAATCGACGCGCTGCACACGGCGTTTTCGACCTACGCGCAGCGTTTTGCCGAAAGCAGCACGGCCGGGGCGCTCAACGATGACCTGTCGAACGCCAAGGTGCTCAGCCCGCCGTTCGAACCGACCGAGCCGGCCTTCCCCAAACCGCTGCTGATCATCCCGTTCGGGCTGTTCACCGGTCTGTTGCTGGCGATTGCCCTGGTCTACGTGCGTGAGTTCTTCGATCATCGTTTCAAACACCCAGCGCAAATCACCCACGAACTGGGCCTGCCGGTGTTGCTGGTGATCAACGACGAGAACGTGCTGCCACGCAATCCGCACAAGAACTGGACCGTACCAAGCTTCGTGCACTGGGTGCGCAATTGAACACGCAGTCCACCCCGAACGCCGCGCTGCCGATCATTCATTTGCTCAGCAGTGGCGGCTTCTATGGGGCCGAGCGCATGTTGCTCGATCACTGCCTGGCGACACCGGGGCAGCACCAGGTGCTGTTTCTCGATGCACCGTCGGCATTAATCGCGCGCTTTCGCGAGGCTGGGGTGGACTGCCGTGGTTGTGCCGGCCTGAGCGAGTTGTTGCGCTATCTGCGGGCCCGGCGCAGCGAACAGCCGCTGATCAACACCCACAACTTCAAGGGGCTGTTGTTCGGCTGGGTCGGGGCGACGCTGTTGCGTTTGCCGCTGGTCATCACCCAACACGGCTTCACTCCGCGCAGTCGCAAGCAGAAGTTCTACACCTGGCTGAGTCTGCAGTTGTGCCGCACGGCGTCGGTGGATCGCGTGGTGTGTGTGGCCGAGAGCATCGCCGTGCTGCATCGTCAGGCCAGCGTGCAGGCGGAAAAACTGCAAGTGATCCCCAACGGATTACCCGCCGCCGATGCGCGGGTCTGCAACGTTGACCGCCAGCGCTGGCTGGCCGGTTACGTCGGACGCCTGAGCAGCGAGAAAGGCCCGGACCTGTTTCTCGACGCGCTGATTCCGCTGTGTCACCAGCATCCGCAACTGGATGCGGTGATGCTCGGCGACGGCCCGGAACGCGAGCTGCTGCAGGCGCGAATCGACGCCGCCGGACTGTCACAACGGATTCGCCTGCCCGGTTACCAGACTGCCATGCAACCGTGGTGGCAGCAGCTGGATGCACTGGTGATCAGCTCGCGCACCGAAGGCACACCGATGATTCTGCTCGAAGCGATGCAGGCCGGCGTACCGGTAGCGGCGTTCGCGGTCGGTGGTATTCCCGATGTGCTTGAGCACCGGCACAGCGGCCTGCTGGCGACACCCGCCGACAGCGCCGCCCTCGCCCGTCAGCTCGACAACCTGCTGAACGAGCCGAACCTGGCCCGGCAATTGTGCGACAACGCAAAGCGTACGCAACAGGATCGCTACGACCTCAAGGCTTTGGCCGAACGCTGGTCGCAGCTGTACATCCGCACGGCACGGGAGGCACGCGCATGATTTTCCCGCTCTCGATCGTCACTCTGCTCGGCCTGGTGTGCATCGGTTTGCTCGCCAGCCCTTATCCGTTTCTGGCACCCGGCGCGGTCATCGGCCTGGTGGGTTTCTCGGTGTTGTACCGCAAGCCGACCTGGGGCCTGCTGGGGATTGCCGCGCTGGTGCCGTTCGAAGGTTTCTTCAAGGACAGTTCGCTGTCCGGAAGCAAACTGATCGGCGCCTCGCTGGCGGTGATTCTGATGCTGCAACTGGCCATGCACCAGATTCCCGGCGAACGCCTGCGCAGCAACCTCTGGCGTTTTCTGGCGTGGTTTCTGGTTCTGTATTTCCTCAGCCTGCTCAACACCGATGACATGGGCATGTCGCTGGGGCATCTACGTGAACTGAGCGTCGGGCTGATCCTGTTTGTCATCACCCTGCTGATCGGCCGCGAACTGAACCTAGACCTGTTCGCCAGACTGGTGACCCTGAGCGTCAGCGCCACCTGCGCCATGGCGATGTTCTCGACCAAATTTCAGGATCAGGGCCGCGCAGCCGGTCTGCTTGAAGACCCCAACGCGTTTGCCCTGCTGATCGCCTTCGCCATTCCGCTGGCGCTGCTGCTGGTGATTCGCGGCCCGAACCTGCTGCACCGGTTGTTCTGGGGCGCCTGCTGCCTGTTGCTGCTCGGCGGCATGACCAAGACCGAGTCGCGCTCCGGGTTGGTGGTGGTGGCCTTGAGTCTGTTGATCGGCTGCTGGCACTACCGCGCCCAACTCACCCGAATCCGCCCGCGGCACCTGGGGTTCGCCATGCTCGGCGCGGCCATCGTGATTCCGCTGGCGATCTACGCGATGCCCGCCGGTTACATCGCGCGCATTCAATCGCTGAGCGTGCTCAGCGCCGGGGCCAAGGGCCACGACGACGAATCCCTCGGTCGCCGTGCTTCGTACATCGTGGTCGGCGGCCAGATGATCCGTGAGAACCCGCTGCTCGGCTCCGGCCCCGGCACCTTCCCGCTGCACTACGCGACCACCGGGTACGCCAAGGCGTTTTCTGCCAATCGCAAGGTCGGCGACCTGTACCGTCGTGCGCACAACACTTACCTGGAAATCTTCAGCGAACTGGGGATTCCCGCCGGCCTGCTGTTCGTCGGCATGCTCGGCCTGGGCTTGTATAACCTGATTCGCGCACGCGCCGCGTGGATGCTGCGGCGCGACTGGCAACAGGCGGACCTGATGACCCACCTTGGCGTGAGCTTCCTGTCGCTGACCCTGTTCTTGATGTTCCTCAGCGCGCCGAACCAGAAATACGTGTGGATCATGCTCGCGCTGACCAGCGTCCTGCGCCTGAAGGCCGAACAAGCACCCCTGACCGAGGCCCGCGCATGAGCCGGATCAGCATCATCATCCCGATGTACAACGAGGCCCGGCACATTGGCCGCACCCTGCTGGCCGCGCAAAAAGCCGCGCATGCGGCCAATGTCGACTGCGAGTTGATTGTGGTCGACAACGGTTCGAGCGACGACGGCCCGCACATCGCCCGCCAGTTCGGCGCGCAGGTGCTGGTGCTGCCGGGCTTGCTGATCGGCGCCCTGCGCAATCGCGGCGTCTTGCTGGCGAGCGGTGAGTGGATCGCCTTCATCGATGCCGACGTCGAAATGCCCGAAGACTGGCTCCTGCCGCTGTTCGAACTGCAAGCCAGCAGTCAGGCCGATGTGTTCGGCCTCGATCTGCACACGCCCGCCGCTGCGCCGTGGTACGCCGCCGCCTGGCAACGGCGCACGCTGCGCCCGTCGAGTCAGGCATCACACGCAGTGGACTGGCTGCCCAGCTCCAACCTGCTGATGCGCCGGCGCTGGTTCGACAAGGTCGGCGGCTTCAACGAACACCTGCGCACCGGCGAAGACAAGGAATTCACCCTGCGCCTGCACGAACAAGGTGCGCGGTTAGTGTCAGTGAACAGCCGCGTGGCCCTGCACTGGGGCTACGAGATGAACTGGCGTGAGTGGATGGGCAAGGAAATGTGGCGCCAGGGCAGTCATCTGCAGTTGCTGCGCACCCACGGTTTCAGCTTGCGGCTGCTGCGCTTCCCGCTGCTCTCGCTGGCAGTGTGGATTCTGGATTTCCTCGCGATCTCCGCCCTGCTCGACGGTTTTCCGCATCACGCAGCGTTCATGGTGTTGCTGACCCTGTTGCCCGGACTGCTTCTGAGCATTCGTCAGAGTTCACGCCATCACGACCCGGGCCTGACCCTGCAGCTTTGGGGCCTGCACTGGGTGCGCCTGCACCTGGCCGGCGCCGCCCTCATTCTCAGTCTGTGTCATTGGAACGCCAGGAGGCCTGCCCGTGGCTGAATTCATTTTCTGGATGTGCCTGCTGCTGCCGGTGTACGCCTATCTGGGCTATCCACTGCTGCTGACCGTGCTGGCGCCGCTGTTCCCGGCCTGGCGCCACACCCCGGCGCCACCGCTGAACATCAGCATCGTGATCGCCGCGCACAACGAGGCGCGACACATCGAGCACAAGTTGCGCACGCTGCTGGCGCAGGATTACCAACCGGCCACGTTGCAGATCATTCTCGCCAGCGACGGCTCCACCGACGACACCGTGGCCTGCGCGCACAAGGTGGTTGATTCGCGCATCAGCGTGCTCGATCTGCCGCGTCAGGGCAAAGCGGCGACGCTGAACGCCGGCGTGGCACTGGCCATCGGCGACATCCTGGTGTTCACCGACGCCGACAACCAATGGTCGCGGGAAACCCTCGGCTACCTGCTCGCGCCACTGAGCGACCCCAACGTCGGCGCCTGTGCCGGGCACATGGTGATTCCGGTGACTGGCGGTGGCTTGAGCGTCGGCGACAGTCTGTACCGGCATTACGAAGGCTGGCTGCGCCGGGTCGAGAATCGCACTGGCTGCATGGTCTCGGCCGACGGCGCGCTGCTCGCCCTGCGCCGCGAGCTGTTCCAGAACGTGCCGGCGGAGGTCAATGACGATTTCTTTCTGAGTACCTGCGCACCGGTCGCCTTCAAGCGCATTGTGTATGTGCCCGAGGCGCAAGTGATCGACCACGGTGTCGACGAAGCGGACAAACAGTTCCGCCGCCGTCAACGCGTGACCGTCGGTGGCCTGCAAAGCCTGGCCCAGCGCAGTGAGCTGCTCAACCCACTCAAACATGGCCTGTATTCGCTGGCGCTGATCAGCCACAAGCTGATCCGCCGCCTGGCGCCAATCCTCCTGCTGCCGTTGCTGCTGAGCAACTTCTGGCTGTGGAACGACCACGGTTTCTATCGACTGGCCCTGATCGCCCAACTGGTCGGCTACGCCATTGCGCTGGCCGGGTTGCTGGACTCGCAACATCGCTTGCCCAAACCGTTTCGTCTGGCCGCGTTCCTGCTGGTCACCCTCGCCGGGATGAGTCTCGGCCTGTGGCAGTTCCTGCGCGGCCACCGATATGCCCAATGGAATCCCGAACAGAACCGTTAGAGGACTCAGGCCATGGCGATCAAACAATTAATAAAACGCACCAGTGGCTGGCTTTACCTCAACTCCCCCGTGGGACGAAATCAGTTGCAGGGCGCCGGGGTGATCCTGATGTTGCACCGGGTGCTGGCCAACGACCGCGCCGCCGACCTGCCGCACCGCAATGAACTGTGCGTGGGGCCGAAAGCCTTCGAGCATTTGCTGGTGTGGTTGCGGCGGCACTTCGATTGCGTACCGCTGATGGACATTCTTGCGCCGAACTCGCTGCGCAGCGAACGCCCACGGGTGGCGCTGACCTTCGACGATGGCTGGCGCGACAACGCGGTCAACGCCTTCGCGCTGCTGCAAAAGTATCAGGTACCGGCGAGCATCTTTCTCTCCACTGATTTCATCGGCAGCCGCCAGCGCTTCTGGTGGGAAAGCCTCGGCGAAACCCTGTGGGGCAGCCACGGCGAAAAGGCCCGCATGCACTTGATCGAGTACCTGCACATGATCCACCACCCGCTGCCGGTGCTGGTGGACGACATCGATGTCGACCGCCGCAGCCTGTCGTTGCTGCATTACCTGCATAGCCTCAAGAACCTTGAACCGGCGATGCTCGAACGCCTCGCCGACGAATGCCCGCCCGAAGCGCAGCCGCAAGCGCTGGACTGGCATCAGGTGCGGGCGCTGGAGGCTTCAGGGCTGGTGCGTTTCGGCCCGCACGGCGCCAGCCACGCGATCCTCACCGAACTGGACGACGTGCGTCTGAACCAGGAAATCAGCCGCAGCCGTGACGCCTTGAACAACGGCTGCAACCGGCCACTGCCGGTGTACTGCTACCCCAACGGCAACAACGACGAGCGCGTGCGCAAGCAGATTGCCGAGCACGACTACCCGTTCGCCCTCGGCACCGGCACCGGCATCTATCGCGGCGAAGGCGACCCGCTGAACCTGCCACGTTTCGGCGTCAGCCAGCGCACCGCGCGCAATCCTGAGCTGCTGTCGTGGCGCATCTTTCGCGGCAACCGGCCATGAGCCGCAGCCACTACCTCAAGCATCTGGCGCTGAGCATGGGCACCAAACTGGCGATGATCGCCCTGCGTTTGCTGCGCAACGTGCTGCTGGCGCGGATTCTCGGGCCGAGCGAACGCGGGCTGTTTGCCCTGCTCAGCACCCTGCCGGACTTGATCAGCGCCGCCACCAGCGGCGGGCTGAACTCGGCCGTCGGCTATCAGGCCGCCAAGCAACGGCCGATGGGCCTGCTGCTGAGTCAGGTGCTGGTGTTCGGGTGTCTGCTCGCCGGTTTGCTGACCCTGTTGGTGGTGGCGCTGGTACGCGAGTTCGGCGGCGAGCTGGATGTGACCGTGCAACTGGGGCTGCTGGCCTGGCTGTTGCTGCTGGCGGTGCCGCTGACCGTACTGAAAAGCGGACTGCTGACCTTGCACAATGCCTCCGGCGGCGTGGTCGCGTTCAACGCCTTGCGCCTGACCGAATCGCTGGCCCCGTTACTGCTGTTTCTCGCGCTGTTCTGGATGTGGAAAAGCGCGGCACTGGAAGCGGCGCTGATCAGTTGGCTGGCCGGGATCAGCCTGGTGGTGCTGGCCGGTTGGGTCTGGCTCAAACGCGCACAACCGCTGCACCTGCAATGGGATCGCGCCAGCCAGAACGAATTGCTGCGCTACAGCGCGCGTAGCCATCCGGATCTGCTGTTCCAGCAAGTGATTCTGCGCTCGGATTACCTGTTCATCGGCGCGCTGCTCGGCAGCACCGCGCTGGGTCATTACGCAATGGCCAGCGCCGCCGCCGAACTGCTGCTGATCGTCCCGGAAGCGGTGACCACGCCGCTGATGAAACGCCTGCTGCAACAGGACGAAGGCATGGACAAGGTCACCCCGCTGGCCCTGCGCCTGACCGCCACGGTGATGCTCGGCGCGTGCCTGTGCATGGCGCTGATCGGCAACTGGCTGATCGTCACCCTGTTCGGCGCCGCCTACCAACCGGCGTATCCGGCGCTGCTGGCATTGCTGCCGGGGCTGCTCGGGCTGTGCTACGCAAGCATCCTGCGTCTGGACCTGCTGGGGAAAAACCGTCCCGGCACGGTGTCGCTGCTGATGGGCCTCGGCGCCCTGCTCAATCTGGCGCTGAACCTGGTGCTGATCCCGGCCTACGGCATCGTCGGCGCGGCGGCGGCTTCGTCGATCGCCTATCTGGCGGTAACGGTCGCGATGCTGGTGTTGTACTGCCGTTTGAGTGGTGTGGTGTTCTGGCAAACCCTGATCATCCTGCCCAGTGACGTCGCGCCGATGTGGCAGATGTTGCACCGGAAGGCCGTATGAAAGGCCTGGTCCTGCTGCTCGGTCTCGGCCTGTCGCTGGACACCTTTGCCGCGTCAATGCGCTGGGGCGAGATCCGCGACGGCAGCCTGTACCTGCAAACCGATCGTCCGGACACCGTGACCGTGCGCTGGACACCCGCGTGGCAAGCGGACGCCAACGAAGAGCATCTGTACCTGCTCGACGGCCAGGGCAAATTGCAGGGCGAACGCTTGATCAAGGCCAGCGAAACCCGTGGTACCCAGAGTTGGCCGTTGCTGCCGGGCGCCGCCAGTTATCGTCTGGAAATCCCCGGCTACAGCTTCCGTAATTACCGGGTCGAACACGATGAACACACCGTGGCGCAGTTCGAGCCGGCCAAGGTGCATTTCAGCGCGCAGACGCAGAACGGCGACGAGTTGTATTTCAAGGTCGCGCCGGGGGAACACGCGGTGCTCGCCGGCAAGTTTCATGGAGGGGTCAACACCTTGCAGGCGCAACGGGTCGGCGATGACCGGCCACTGACGCTGACACTCAAACCCTATCGCGCCTATTGGCAGTTCGACCAAGTGGCGTTGCCGGTCAGCGCGCGCGAACAGGTCTGGCGCCTGCGCCTGCAAGGCAGCGGCAAAGCGGCGTTCTGGCTCGATGGCACGGCCAACCGGTTTGCGCAGAGCCCGCAGCAACTGCAACCCCTGCGCGAGGACGCCGGACAGACCCGTTTGACCCTGCACGACAAAGTGCTCGGGCGCACGCCGGATCTGGGCATCGCCTTGCCCTACGTGATGCCGCCCCCGGCCAGTCATGCCGTGCTGGATGCGTTGAAACCTACCGCCGGCAGCTACTACAGCTTTGTCGATGTCACGGCGAAGAACCCGCATTTCGAAGACGCGTTCCGCCAGGCCTATCAGGATCGCTTCGGCATCCGACAGGACATCACCCTGCTCGCCGGCAGTCAGCGCCAGGCCGATCTGCGCGCCGATGTGCAAAGCAACAACGGCCTTGACGCCTGGCTCGCCGGCACTCGGGCATTGGGCGGCAAAGGCACCCACTACATCGGTTTTGCCGACGAGCCGAACCTCAACTATTCGAGCTTCGAGCAATACCGGGCGATTTTCGCCAGCATGGCCAGACAGGTGCACAGCGATCCGGCGAACGCCAAGGCCGGGGTGCGCATCGCCATGCCGGCCAGCTCACGACTGATCAACGGGCCGTTCGCCGACAACGCGGCGGACAAGCGCGGCATCGATTGGGCCCGGCGCTTGCTGAGCGAATCGGCCGATCAGATTGATGCACTGGCGTGGCACGAATGGATGATCCGCGACCTGCTCGCCACCCGCGTCTACCGCGACAGCGTGCGCCGTGCTGCCGAACTGGTCGGCCTCGACGCCCATGGCCAACCGCGCAAAGCCTTGTTGCTGGACCAGACCAATCTGTCCAGCGGCTCCAGCCTCAGCCCCTACGATCAGGAAACCCACTACGCCTCGCTGTGGTGGACCTCGGTGGTGATCAACGCTTCGCAGGACGGTTTGCTGAGCATGCTCAACTGGTTTCAGGCCGCCGACGAGCCGCAGTACCCCAAGGGCATGCTGCGGGTGTTGGGCGACGATCACTTCGAGCTGAAACCGGTCGGCTTCGCTCAGCAGTTCATTGCGCAGCACTGGCTGCATCAGGTGTTGTGGCTGGAAAACGATGCGTTTGAAGTCGATGTGCTGGCGATGGCCGGTGACGGCCAGCATGGCCTGCTCGGCGTGAACAAAGGCACGCGTTTGCAGCGTGTCGACCTGAGCGGCACCAAGTGCCCGCTGAACAACGGTGCCCTGCGCTACTTCGGCGCGGACAACCGCAGCCGCGACGCGCCATTTGCCTGCCGCGACGGACGCGTCAGCTTCGACTTGCCAGGGGAAACCCTGTTCGCCCTGAGCTGGAGCGCGTCATGAACCCAATTCCGAACAATCAGACGAACATAAAACTGTGGCGAGGGGATTTATCCCCGATGGGCTGCGAAGTAGCTCAATTTTTTCAGGCTTTAAAAGCGACGACTGCTGCGCAGCCGATCGGGGATAAATCCCCTCGCCACAAAAGCCCAACTCCACAGGGTTCGCCCGCGCCAAAAGGTTCAGGAGTACAGAACATGGGTATCATCAGCAAACTCAGCCAGCACATCAAACAAAAAGGCCTGCACGCCACCCTTGGCAAAGCGTGGAAGCACTACGTGTTTTTCCATCAGGAACTGCTGTGGATGGAGCGCGACCTGGTCAGCCCGGTGCCGCCGCACAGCCTCAAACCCTATCCGGCGCTGCGGGTGGTGAAGATCACCGCCGACAATGCCAGCGCCTTCGCCCGCTACTTCGGCGACCGCATCGCGACCATGGCCGAGCTGGCCAACGAAGGGCACACCGGGCACATGCATCTGGACGATCAGGGCGATGCCGTGGCGTTCATCTGGGGCAGCGCGCGGGACTATTTCGATCGGCATTACTACGGCTGCATGTTCCCGGTAAAAACCGGCGAGTTCTTCGAATTCGGTGGCGAGCTGACCCGCGCCTACTGGGGCACCGAACTCTCGGTGGACCTGCAACTGGAGCTGTGGAAAGCCATGGCGCAACAGGGCTGCGACAAGGTTGTGGACGTCTGCGAGTTCCACAACATCCCGGCGCTCAAACTGCACCTGCGCATGGGTTACACCGAGCAAGGCCGGATCATGAACGTCTATACCCTGTTCGGTCGCTGGTATTTCCACCGCGAAACCCGCTACAGCGGCTCGCGCCTCGAAGCGTTGCGCAAACCGTCCCGTCCACCTGTCCAAGCAACGGCGGCCTGAGCCCATGACGGCGCGATTCGAATGGCGCACCTCGTTGTGCGCCGCCGACTTCCCGGCAGCCGCGTATGAAGCGCTGCGCCTGCGAGTGACGGACCACACGCCGTTCAACAACCTCGGCTGGTTGCGTGCGGCAGAGCTGACCCTTGGCGAGGGTGAACGGTTGCACATTCTGCTGGGTTGGGAAGCTGACGAGTTGCGCCTGTGCCTGCCGCTGGTGGCGGCTCGCGAACGCTTTACCGGAGTGCCGTTCCGGGTCCTGCACCACCTGGGCTATCCGTTGGCCGACCGCTTGGCGCTGCTGTCGCTTCTCGATGCCCAAGACATGCGCCAGGCCTTGCGACTGATCCGTCAACGGCTGCCCCACGCGCTGCTGCAACTCAACGAATTGTCCGAACAGGCGGGGGAAGAAAGCGCCCTCACCCCATGGATGCCGGCCAGCTCCACCGGTGAGCGACGCCTGAGCTGTCGGGTGCCGGTGCACCTGATCAGCGAGGCCGATCATCAGGAGGTCTCCGGCGACCCGCGCTACAAGCTGCGGCGGGCGCGCAAACGGATTGCCGCGTGTGGTGCCGAGGTGCGGCGGATCACCCCCGACGCATTGAGCATGCCGCCGTTGCTGAAGGTGCTCGGCGAAGTCGAAGCAGTGAGCTGGAAAGGCGACGAAGGCGTGGGGATTTTTGCCAGCGAACGCAGCCGGCAATGCATCGAAAATGCCTTCACCGCCCTCGCCGCCCAAGGTCTGGTGCGCGTGGTGACGCTGGAACTCAACGGGCGCTGCATCAGCTATCGCCTCGGCCTGCTCGAACAAGGCCGACTGTACGACTACAACCTCGCGTTCCTGCCGCAATACGCCGATCTGGGCAGCGGCCGGGTGCTGCTGGAAGAATGGATTCGCTGGGGGCTGGACGAGCACTGGCGCTGGATCGATGCCTCGCGAGTCAGCCTGGAAAACTCCAGCCACCAACTGCACGAGCGCATGACCGGCCAACTCGAACACTGGCGCTGGAGCTTCTATTCCTGGCGCCCCAGCGGTCTGCTGCTGGGGCTGGGGTTGCGCCTCTGGCATCGCTTGAAACCGACGGTACAGCAATGGCGGGCGCGGCGTGCGGCCAAGCCCGCAGCGGCACCGACACCTGTCGTCATCACTGCGGAGGGCGATCATGCCTCGCCAAGTCATAGTCAACGCTGACGACTTCGGTCTCAGCCCGAACGAAAACGCGGTGATCTTCGCCGCGTTTCAGGCCGGGGTCATCAGCAGTGCCACGGCCATGGCCAACATGCCGGCGTTCGAAGCAGCCTGCGCCATGGCCCGACATGCTTTGCTGCAAGGTCGGGTCGGGTTGCATTTCAACCTGACGTACGGCCGGCCGCTGAGTGCGTCGATCCTGCGCAGTCGCACCTTCTGCGACGACCACGGTGTGTTCGACCTCAACCTGCCACGCCACAGCCTGTGGCTGGGTCGCGAAGATCGCGATGCGGTGCGCGAGGAGCTGCAGGCGCAGTGGCAGCGCTGTGTCGACCACGGTATGCGGCCCAGCCACATCGACTCGCATCAGCACGTGCACAACATCTGGCCGATCGGCGAAATCGTCGCCCGGTTTGCCGCCCACCAAGGCGTACCGATTCGCCTGGCGCGCAATCTGGGGCAGAACCTCAGCCTGCCCAAACGCGTGTTCAAAGGTTTGCTCAACTGGCGTTTGCAGAGCCTGGCCGGTGCCACGGCGAACTACGTGTGCACACCAGTGGACCTGCGCAACGACCCCGCGCCGAGCGACGGCGTGCTGGAAATCGTCGCCCACCCGAATCAGCTCGGGAGCGACTTCGGTGATGCCTACCTCAACCCCGGCGAATCCCTGAGCCGCGTGCTGGAGCAGCGCCTTGGCGGTGTGCCACGGGTGTCCTATGCCGATCTGAACAAGGATTTTTTACGCGGTGCCGCGGCACTCGATTGATTCATACCCACAACAGCAACGTCACCACACCGGGCCTCGGCCACGGAGGGCAACATGAACGTCATCGGAAAACTGCGTGATCGTATCCGTCAAAAAGGCTTTCGCCATTTCTTCGCCGGTCTGTGGAAGCGCTACGTGTTCTTCCACTGGGAACTGATGTGGATGCAGCGCGATCTGGTGACCCCGGTACCGCCGCACAAGCTGCGTCCGTACGAGGGAGTGCGCAAAGTCGATATCACGCCGCACAACACCGGGGCCTTCGCCAGGCACTTTGGTGATCGCGTCGAGACCATGGCCGAACTCGCTGCCGAGGGCCACACCGGACACATGTACCTGGATGCCGAAGGTCATGCGGTGGCGTTCATCTGGGGCAGTATTCGCGACTACCACGACCGTCACTATTACGGCTGCTGGTTCCCGGTCAAACCCGGTGAATTCTTCGAGTTCGGCGGCGAGATGGCCCGGCCGTATTTCGGCACCAGTCTGTCGGTGGACGTGCAGGTCGCCCTCTGGGAAGCCATGGCCGCCCAAGGCTGCCACACCGTCGTGGACACCTGCGAAACCCGCAACATCCCGGCAATGAAACTGCACATCCGCATGGGCTACCACGAACAGGGGCGCATCACCCACGTCTACGGCCTGTTCGGCCGCTGGCGCTTCTACCGCGAAAGCCGCTATGAAGGCTCACGGCTGGATAAACTGCGCAAACCGGAGCCATCGGTGGTGAGTGCCGCGGCCCAGGCTTGATCAATCGTTAACGGTGTGGTGGCCATTCGGCCGCCATCGCGAGCGGGCTCACTCCTACAGTGGACGGGTGTCGTACACAAATCCTCTGTAGGAGTGAGCCTGCTCGCGATGGGTCCATCAGGCCTTGCTGGCGACCAGAGTGAAGCACAGCGGCATCTGCGCTGGCTGATTCAGGTACTGGTCGTACACCTCTTCCCGGTTCGAATGCGGGTATTCCTTGAAGTGCGCGATGTTCAGCCCTGCCCCGATGGCGCCGCTGAAGATCGCGCCGAGGGTGTGCACGAACCAGTAGGACTTGGCCGCCTGCTGCTCGACCTTGCCGACGTAGACGATCGGTTCTTCCTGCACGAACGGCTCGGCGCGGAAGTAAGAAGTGGCGAGGCGGTACGGGTCTTCGCCGTCGGGGTCGACCATTTCCAGAAACGGATGGGTTTCGTAGATCACCAGCTTACCGCCCGGCTTCAGGGTCGAGGCGACATGGCGGAAGAACTCGCCGATATCGGGCATCCAGTTGAGGACGCCGATGGTGATCAGCGCCACGTCGAAGCGGCTGTGCAGTGAGGCCGGCAGATGATGGACATCGGCTTCGATAAATTCGGCGTTGTACGGCGAGCGCTGATTCAACTCGCGGGCCTGTTCGAGGAAGGCACTCGACTGATCGACCCCGACCACCGCTCGCGCGCCGAGAGCAAACAGCGACAGGCTTTCGCGGCCGTTATTACAACCCAGTTGAATCACCGCTTTGCCGTCCACACCGACCTGTTCCAGCAGGCCGCGCAAGGTGTCGTCGAGGCAGGAGAAATCAGCCTGTGACACGTCGTTCAACAGCGCTTGCCATTCCACCGACTCACGGTGATGGCGAGCGGAGTCGTTCCACGCCTGTCGATTGCTGTCGATGGCGGTTTTATTGTTGGGCACTTCCATGGCGCACTCCGGACGATGCTCGTGATTGAGCGGCCCCGAGTCTAAATCAGCCCGACAATCCGGGTTGTTGCGAACTTGTAAGCCCTCACACGCCCCCCTGTGGGAGCGGGCTTGCTCGCGAAGGCGTCGGCACAGCCAACATTTTCATCGCCTGAACCACCGCTTTCGCGAGCAGGCTCGCTCCCACAGGTTTTGTGAAGTATGCAAATCTTGCGTTCTGGCTGAAATCTTGTGGGAGCGGGCTTGCTCGCGAAGGCGTCGGCATAGCCAACATTTTCATCGACTGAACCACCGCTTTCGCGAGCAGGCTCGCTCCCACGGGTTTTGTGGAGTAGGCAAATATTGCGTTCTGGCTGAAATCTTGTGGGAGTGGGCTTGCTCGCGAAGGCGTCGGTCCAGCCAACATCTTCATCGACTGGACCACCGCTTTCGCGAGCAAGCCCGCTCCCACAGGTTTTGTGAAGTAGGCAAATCTTGCGTTCTGGCTGAAATCTTGTGGGAGCGGGCTTGCTCGCGAAGGCGTCGATCCAGCCAACATCTTCATCGACTGAACCACCGCTTTCGCGAGCAGGCTCGCTCCCACATTTTTGGCGTGGTCACATCTGATTCAGGCGTTCGCGCAGGAATTCGACAAGCGCCTGCACCGGCCGCGAGGCCTGGCGATGTTGCGGGTACACCGCCGACAGGGTCAGCGGTTCCGGTCTGTAGTCGTCGAGCACCGGCACCAGTCGCCCGTCCTTCAGCGCCACGCCAACGATGAACGTCGGCAGATAGGTAACCCCCATGCCCTGCACGGCGGCGTCTCTGAGCAACTCGCCGTTGTTGACGCGCATGCGCCCGGTGACGTTCACCAGCAACGGCTTGCCCTGCCCCGCGTTGAAGCGCCACTGCACCGAACGCCCATGGCCATATGGCAGGCAGTCGTGGCTATGCAGGTCTTCGGGTTTGAGCGGTGTACCGCGTTCGGCGAGGTACGCCGGGCTAGCGCAGTACACCCGTTCGATGGAGGCGATGCGTCGGGCGATCAGCGTCGAGTCTTCCAGCACGCCGATGCGCAACGCCAGGTCGTAGCCTTCGCCGAGCAGGTCCACCGGGCGGTCGCTCAAGTCCACCTCCACGGTGACTTCACGATAGCGCTGCAGGAACAGCGGCAGCAGACACCCCAGATGCGCCACGGCAAACGACAGCGGCGCACTGACGCGAATCGTCCCGCGCGGTTCTGCGGTCTGCCCGGCAATGCCTTGCTCGACCTGCTCGACTTCGCCCAGCAGGCGCAGCGCCGACTCGTAATAGCTCTGGCCCAGTGGCGTGACGTCGAGGCGCCGGGTCGAACGGTTCAGCAGCCGCACGCCGAGACGCTCTTCAAGCTGCATCAAACGACGGCTGACGAACTGCTTGGACAGGCCCAACTGATCAGCCGCAGCAGTAAAGCTGCCGGAGTCCATGACCTGACAAAAAATACGCATGTCTTCGAACGGGTTCATTGTCACTCTCTGGTAGACAGTCAAACGCTTTATAGCCGCTTTTTCACTTTTCGACAGCTCATTAATCTGTGTTCACGGTTTGAAAACAGCCCGACACAACACAACAAACTCTCGAAAAAGGAATTGAGCATGAACCTCACCAAGACCCTGACCGCGTCCTTCCTCGCCCTGTCCATCGGCAACGCCTTCGCCGCCGGCAGCCCGGGTGTCGAACAGCACACCCAGGCATTCCTCGAAGCCCTCGCCGCTGGCGGTGGCAAACCCCTGGAGCAATTGAGCCTGAAAGATGCACGTGCAGTGCTGACCGGTGCTCAGGCTTCGGTGAACGTCGACCTGTCCGGGGTGGAAGTCAGCGACAAGTCGATCAAGGTCGATGGCCAGACGATCAACCTCAAAGTGGTGCGCCCGGCCAAGGTCAAAGGTGAGTTGCCGGTGTTCATGTTCTTCCACGGCGGCGGCTGGGTGTTGGGCGATTACCCGACTCACCAGCGCCTGATTCGTGATCTGGTGGTGGGTTCCGGCGCGGTCGCGGTGTACGTCGATTACACGCCGTCGCCGGAAGCGCAGTACCCGACGGCGATCAATCAGGCCTACGCCGCGACAAAATGGGTGGCTGAACATGGCAAGGACATTGGCGTAGACGGCAAGCGTCTGGCGGTGGCCGGCAACAGCGTTGGCGGCAACATGGCGGCGGTTGTGGCACTGATGGCCAAGGAACAGAAAACCCCGGCGCTGCGCTTCCAGCTGCTGATGTGGCCGGTAACCAACGCACAGTTCGACGACGGCTCGTACCAGCAATTTGCCGAGGGGCATTTCCTCACCAAAGGCATGATGCAGTGGTTCTGGGACAACTACACCACCAACGCTGCAGAGCGCGCGCAGATCCATGCCTCGCCGCTCAACGCCAGCGCCGAACAGCTCAAGGGCCTGCCCGCTGCGCTGGTGCAGACCGCCGAGTTCGACGTGTTGCGCGATGAAGGTGAAGGCTACGCCCGGCACCTGGATGCGGCCGGCGTGCCGGTGACCTCGGTGCGCTACAACGGGATGATTCATGACTTTGGCTTGCTCAATCCGCTGAGTCAGATTGCGCAAGTGAAAGCGGCCGTGCGGCAGGCGGCGGCTGAACTGAAGACGCATCTGAACTGATGCCGATCTCTCACCACACCCAACGGTGTGGTGAGTTTTTTTGAATCCCCTCACCACAAAAGCCTCTTCAACACCAATGTTCATGCAGTTCCGGAGATCGCCATGCCCCTCCTCAACCACCTGCTGTCCTGGAGTGCCGTGCTGCTGGTACTCGATGGTCTGCTCTGGCACTTCACCCCCTTCACCCACCGCGCGCCGAAAGTCGCTGTTCGGCTGGCGCTGTTTCTCGGCTTCAGTGCACTGATCATCAACGCCGGCATCAGCCCGTTGCTGGCGCCAGTGCTTACCGATGACCGCGTGGCGCAGCTCGGCGCGACGGCGCTGGGGATTGTCTGGTGGCTGTACGCCGCACGCGTTTTGACCGAAGTGATCGGCCTGGTGCTGATGCGGCGTATCGGCCACAGCGGTCGGCTGTTGCAGGACGTGATTGGCGCGCTGGTGTTTCTGGCGGCGATCGTCGCGGCCGCCGGCTATGTGCTGGATCTGCCGGTCAAAGGCTTGCTGGCGACCTCCGGGGTGGTGGCGATCGTGGTCGGTCTGGCGCTGCAAAGCACCTTGAGCGACGTGTTTTCCGGGATTGTACTCAACACCACCAAGCCGTATCAGGTGGACGACTTCGTGGTGATCGACGGCGTCGAGGGCAAGGTGCTCGACATTGACTGGCGCGCCACGCACCTGTTGACCAGTGTCGGCACCCTGGCCGTGGTGCCGAACTCGGTGGCGGCCAAGGCGAAGATCGTCAATCTCAGTCGCCCGACCAACCTGCACGGTGTCTCGATCAGCATCAAGGTGCCAAATCATATCCGCCCACGGCGGGTGCTCGACGCCCTCGACCGCACACTGCAAGGCAGCAGCAGTCTGCTGTTGAATCCGCCGCCCAAAGCCGTGTTGAAAGAGGCCGGTGAAGAGATGTCGGAGTACGTCGCCAGTGGCTTCATCAGTGAGCTGGGCAAGAAAGGCGAGGTGCGCAATCAACTGTTCGACCTCGCCCACCGTCATCTCGAAGCCGCGGGTATTTCCCGGCATCCCGATGGCGTGATCGAGCCTTCGACCCGCGCCCGGGCACTGCTCGATGAAGTGAAAGTGTTCCGCTCGTTGAGTCATGAGGAACGCGATCGCCTCGCCGAATCGATGGTCGCGCAACAGTACGCAGCCGGTCAGGTAGTGTTGGGGCTGGATGAAGTCCCCGACAGTCTGTTTGTCATCGCCACTGGCGTGGTCAGCGCAACCGTGCCCGATGGCAGTGGCCAGACCGAAGCCGGGCGCATGGGGCCGAGCGAGGTCATGGGCGAACAGAGCATCCTCGCCGACACGCCGTCGCAAGCCACGTTCACGGCGCTGACGTCGAGCATCATCTACCGCCTCGACAAAGCCCTGACCCGCCAATGCATGGAGCAGCGCAGCGAAGTCGGTCAGGCGCTGAACAAACTGCAGGCCGTGCGTCAGCAGAACAGCCGCCTCGCGTTGATGGCGAAACCGGCGCCGATGCGCAAGGGCGGTTTTCTTGGGTGGCTGCAAAACCGCTAGCCCCATCAGACAGTTGAACGCCACAGGGGATGGTGGGTTGCGCCTCTTTTTACTGCACATGAAAATGCCCGCAATCAAGCGGGCACTTTCAGTTCAAGCAATTACTTGGCAGTGAACTTGGTGTAGCTGTTGATCAGGTTGCGATAGTTCGGCAGGCGTTCGGACAGCAGATGCGCCAGGCCTTCCATGTCGTTGCGCCAGTCGCCCTGCAGCTCGCACGCCACCGAGAACCAGTTCAACAGTTGCGCACCGGCGGCCGACATCCGCGCCCACGCTGCTTGTTGCACGGTGGTGTTGAAGGTGCCGGACGAGTCGGTAACCACAAACACTTCATAGCCTTCGGCGATGGCCGACAGGGTCGGGAACGCTACGCAGACGTCAGTCACCACACCGGCGATAATCAGTTGCTTGCGGCCGGTGGCCTTGATCGCCTTGACGAAGTCTGCGTTGTCCCAGGCGTTGATCTGGCCTGGGCGCTGAATGAACGGCGCGTCCGGAAACTGCTCGCGCAGCTCCGGCACGATCGGGCCGTTGGGACCGGCGTCGAAGCTGGTGGTGAGGATGGTCGGCAATTTGAAGAACTTGGCGATGTCGCCCAGCGCCAGCACGTTGTTCTTGAACTCGTTGGGCGTGAAGTCCTGCACCAGCGAGATCAGACCGGTCTGGTGATCGACCAGCAGCACGACTGCATCATCTTTGTTCAGACGTTTGTAGGGAACGCTCATGGGAAACTCCTTGGGATGGATGTTGCGGGAAGCGCCGTACCGGTTGGCCGGCGCTTTTTTTGTAGGAATCAGAAGGCGAAACAGGAACAGCCGAACGCGCCCCAGAACCCGGCGAAGTCGCTGACCGGTGCGTTCGACAGACGCGCTTTTTCGTGGCTGTGCGAGTGCACCGCGCAGGCGCCAACGCATTGATGCACCTGCGCCTGCAATGGCGAGTTCGGCCGCCAGTGGCCCGGAACCTTGACCACCGGCGACCAGTCCGGCAGCACTGGAATCGAGCGTGGGCCAAGGTCTTCGAAATCGCCGGCGGCGTAGACGATCTTGCCGCCGACCACGGTCAGCACCGACTCGATCCACTTGATCGCTTCTTCCTCGACATGGAAGAAATCCGCGCTCAGCGCCGCCAGATCCGCCAGTTGCCCGACCTTGATCTGGCCCTTCTTGCCCTGCTCGGAGGAGAACCACGCACTGCCGTGAGTGAACAGCTCCAGCGCAGTGGTGCGCGGCAGACCTTCTTCGTACAACGCCAGACCGCCAACGGTGCGACCGCTGACCATCCAGTACAGCGAGGTCCACGGGTTGTAGCTGGAAACCCGCGTAGCGTCGGTGCCGGCGCCTACCGGTACACCTTCGGCGAGCATGCGTTTGATCGGCGGCGTGGCCTCGGCCGCCTGCGCGCCGTAGCGATCGACGAAGTACTCGCCCTGGAACGCCATGCGGTCCTGAATCGCGATGCCACCGCCCAGCGCCCTCACCCGCTCGATGTTCTGCGGGGTGATGGTTTCGGCGTGATCGAAGAACCACGGCAGACCGTTGAACGGAATGTCGCGATTGACCTTCTCGAACACGTCGAGCATGCGGCTGATCGATTCGTTGTACGTGGCGTGCAGACGGAACGGCCAGCGCTGCTCGACCAGGTGGCGCACCACCGGCTCCAGCTCCTGCTCCATGGTTTGCGGCAGGTCCGGGCGCGGCTCGAGGAAGTCTTCGAAGTCGGCGGCGGAGAACACCAGCATCTCGCCGGCGCCGTTGTGTCGCAGATAGTCGTCGCCCTGGTGCAGGGTGACGCTGCCGGTCCAATTCTGGAAGTCGCTGAGCTCTTCTTTCGGTTTCTGGGTGAACAGGTTGTAGGCGATGCGCACGGTCAACTGGTCGTCCTTGGCCAGTTGCTCGATCACCTGATAGTCGTCCGGATAGTTCTGGAAACCACCGCCGGCATCGATCGCGCTGGTCAGGCCGAGGCGATTGAGTTCGCGCATGAACTGACGGGTCGAGTTGACCTGATATTCGAGCGGCAGCTTCGGCCCCTTGGCCAGCGTCGAATACAGAATCATCGCGTTCGGCCGCGCCACCAGCATCCCGGTCGGGTTGCCGTTGGCATCCCGGACGATCTCGCCACCCGGCGGGTTCGGCGTGTCGCGGGTGTAACCGGCCACCCGCAGTGCGGCGCGGTTGAGCAGCGCGCGGTCGTACAGGTGCAGGACGAACACCGGCGTGTCCGGCGCGGCCTGGTTGAGCTCTTCGAGGGTCGGCATGCGTTTTTCGGCGAACTGGAATTCGTTCCAGCCACCGACCACGCGCACCCATTGCGGGGTTGGCGTGCGGTCGGCCTGCTCCTTGAGCATGCGCAACGCGTCGGCCAGCGACGGCACGCCTTCCCAGCGCAGTTCGAGGTTGTAATTGAGGCCGCCACGGATCAGGTGCAGGTGCGAATCGTTGAGGCCGGGGATCACGCAGCGGCCGTGCAGGTCGATCACTTGCGTGGCCGAATCACGCAGGGCCATGGCCTGGGTGTCGTTACCGACGACGACAAAACGGCCGTCCTTGATCGCCACCGCACTGGCCAGCGGTTTGCTGCGGTCGACGGTGTGAAATTGGCCATTGAACAGAATCAGATCGGCGTTCATCGCAGTTCCTTCCGAGTAAATGAATGGGGTTCAGCGTGACGGCTGTTTGGCCGGTTCGATGTGAGCATGGGCCTGACCGGCTTCCAGCCACGGCGCAAACAATCGGGTCACGCGGGGCATGAACACGTACACCACCGACAGGACGATGGTCAGGGTGATCAGGAACGTGGCGACCACGTAATTGGAAAGCAGCGGATGCAACTTGAGCAGCGGCCCCCAGATCAGTGGCACCAGCAAGGTGTGCGGCAGAATCACCAGCAGGGTGATCACCGCTTGTTTCCAGCGCGGCGGCGGCTTGGCGGCATCGGCCAGCGGCGCGAACCAGAACTCGTTGACCGGCGCGACTTCAGTCTGGTCGCCATCGGCGAGCATTGGCGCCGCTTCGTCGACCAGCGCCTGACGTTGCGGCGACTCCAGCCACAGCTGCATGGCCGCCGTGGAGCAAAAGCGCAGCACGCAGGTGTAAGTGTCCAGGCCTTTGAGCTTGCCGCGCACCACGTCCACGCCCAGATGGCCTTCGCGTTGCCCGGCGATCCGGACGATGTTGCGCAACCACGCCTCGTAAGGCTGTTCAAGTCCGGCCTTGACCCGGTGCTTGACGATCAGGGTCACGGTCTCATCGGACCCCGGTGCTTTTGGACTCAGGGCTTCAGGCATGACGCAGCACTCCGGGCAAGCGAACATTGAACGCCAGCCGTCCCGGCCCGGCGATGAACACAGTGGCGAACAGGATCAACAGCAACCAGCCGAACTGCCCCTCGGCCACACTCCATTGCGGATGCACGACCAGCAGCGCCACCAGCAGCACAAAGAGAATAGGCAAGCAGGCCAATCGCGCCAGCACCCCGCCGACGATCAGTAGCGGGCAGAGGACTTCGGCAAAAATCGCCAGGCTGAGGGTGAGGTGCGCGCCGAGGTGGAACGGGTCCTCGATCTGCTGCAATTGCGCGTTGAAGTTCAACAGCTTGGGCAAGCCGTGGACCCACAGCAGAAACAATCCGCCGCTGACCCGCAGAAACAGCAAACCGACGTCCCGCGCCCGTTCATCCTTTTGAGAAGCGTTCATGACCTCACCCTTTATTTCTTATCGGGGTGAATCATGCTCGGTGCGGGCGGGGGGAAATTGGATGGATGTGCTCTCTTTCAGGCGGGCGGGATGTCCAGTGGCGCCGCCATGAACTGGCTGATCCGCGAGCGCAGCCAGCGTTCGGCAGGGTCGTTGTCGTGCACCCCGCTCCACGCCATCGACAGCTGCGCCGCATCGATCGGGAACGGCGGATCCTCGGCGCGCAGGTTGCAGCCTTCAACCAGTGCACAGGCAGCGTAATCCGGTACGGTGGCGATCATTTCGGTGCCGGCGAGCAAGGCGCGCAAGCCACTGAACTGCGGCACGCCGAGTACCACGCGGCGACGGCGGCCGAGTTTGGCCAGGTCGAGGTCGATGTTGCCGCTCAAATCACCGGAAAACGACACCATCGCATGCGGGCGTTCGCAGTATTCGTCGAGGGTCAGTGGCCCCGGGCGGTCGTCACCGCGCAGCACCTTGCAGGGGATGTCACGCAGCTTCTTGCGCTTGGCGTTGGCCGGCAGATCGGTGGTGTAGCTCACGCCGACGGAGATTTCCCCGGACGCCAGCAGCGCCGGCATCAGCAGAAAGTTGGCGCGGCGCACCACGACAACGATCCCCGGCGCCTCCTGCTGAAGCTGGCGCAGCAGCGGCGGAAACAGACCAAATTCGGCGTCGTCCGACAGGCCGATACGGAACACGTCGCAACTGCTCGCCGGGTCGAATTCCTTGGCCCGGCTGACCGCGCCGCAAATCACGTCCATCGCCGGTTGCAGCTCCTGCAGGATCGCCAGTGCGCGGGCGGTCGGCTCCATGCTGCGGCCGTTGCGCAGCAGCAACGGGTCATCGAACAGGTCGCGCAAACGGCCAAGCGCAGCGCTCACTGCCGGTTGGCCCATGAACAGTTTTTCGGCGACGCGGGTCAGGTTCTTTTCGAACATCAGCGCTTCGAAAATCACCAGCAGGTTCATGTCGACGCGGCGTAGATCGTTACGGTTCATGGGCTCCAGCTCCTTCGATGAGCAGACGTCAGTGCTGTGCACTTTACGTGATCAACGGTGCTTTGCGCGTGGGTCAGGCCCGCGAATTAACAACGATTAACTCGTCAGTCTGCGCCGCCCGTCTTAACAATGAAGGCCTCTGCGCAGCGTTGTTTTTTGCCCCGAGGGAACACGCCCGGTGTGTGTTCCCCCCACGACACGGACCTTGGCCATGGCTCATCTACAGCAATCCGTTGCCCTCGCCCCTGCCAGCGAACCCGGCAAGCCTCCCCTCGGTGGCCTCAGCCCGCAACGGGAGCGGCAGGTCAAACAACTGATTCTCGAACGCCTCGGAGAAAGCCTGGAAGTGGCCGAGCTGGCACGTGCCTGTTCGCTGTCACGCAGCCATTTCTCCCGGGCGTTCAAGGCCAGCACGGGTCAGGCACCGCAGGACTGGATCCGCGAACAGCGCATCGCCCGCGCCAAGCTGTTGATCCGCCATACCGGCCTGAGCCTGACGCAGATCAGTCTGGAGTGCGGCTTCTGCGATCAGGCGCACTTCTGTCACATGTTCACCCGTAGCGAAGGGATCAACCCGTTCGCCTGGCGCTGCCAGATCATGCGCGAAGGCAAAGACACCAAGACACGGCCCATGAACTTTTGAGCGTTACCCAAGAACCTGCCGTTGCACTGATGGCCAAACCTGAGGAATATGCTGCGATACCTTGCACCAGACGGTCTGCGTCTTCACGCAGCGCCCCTGTGCCCGGATCGCCGCATCACCGCAGGAGTGTGCTGTTGAGTCTTTCCCCGAATCAGGCCATCGGTTTCGGCCCCTATCGGATATACACCGGGCAACGACTGGTCATGGAAGGCGATCAGCCGCTGCGCCTGGGCCGGCGCGCCATGGATATTCTGCTGATGCTGCTGGCGCATGCCGGCGAAGTGGTGAGCAAACAGCAGTTGCTCGCCGGCGTGTGGCCGGACAGCGTGGTCGAAGATATCAATCTGCGGGTGCACATGGCCGCCCTGCGCAAGGCGCTGGGCGATGGCCAGGCCGGTCAGCGCTACATTGTCACCGTGGCCCAGCGCGGCTACAGCTTCGTCGCCCCGCTGACGGTGCAGGCCAGCGAACAACGCCCGCGCGAAGCGGCTCCGGGTCGACACAATCTGCCGTTGCGCCATACCCGGATGATCGGCCGCCAGCCGCTGGTCGATAGCCTGATGCAGCAACTGCCGCTGCAGCGTTGCATCACCTTGGTCGGCCCCGGCGGGATCGGCAAGACCACCGTCGCCCTGCGTGTTGCCGAACAGTTGATCGGACGCTACCGCGACGGCATTCGCCTGCTGGATCTGGCGCCGCTCAACGACCCGGCGCTGATCGCCTCGCAACTGGCGACCCTGCTCAATCTGTCGGTGCATGACGGCGAGCCGATGACGGCGGTGATCAACGATTTGCGCGAGCGGCAGATGCTGCTGGTGATCGACAATTGCGAGCACCTGATCGATGCCGTGGCACTGCTCGCCGAGAGCCTCCTGCGTGGCGCACCACAGGTGCACATTCTGGCCACCAGCCGCGAAAGCCTGCGCGCTGAAGGCGAGTTCGTGCAGCGTCTGGATTCACTCGACTGCCCGCCGGCGACAAGCGGTCTCGATCGCCAACAGGCGATGGCTTTTGCCGCGCTGCAACTGTTCGTCGAACGGGCCATGGTCGCCCACGAACACTTTGAGTTGAGCGACGCCGAGTTGCCGCTGGCAATTGAAATCTGCCGGCGCCTGGACGGTATTCCATTGGCGCTGGAGCTGGCGGCGGCGCAAGTCGAAAGCCTCGGCCTGAGCGGCTTGCTGCAGCAGTGGCAGGATCATCTGCATCCACTGGCGGCAGGCAACCACCAGCGCCATGCGCGGCACCAGACGTTGCATGCCACGCTGGACTGGAGTTTCAACCTGCTCACGCCCTGTGAGCAGACCTGCCTGCGTCGCCTCGGGGTGTTTCGCGGCAGCTTCAGCCTGGCGTCGGCCGCGGCGGTGATCGTCGGGCAGCATATCGAGCCCGTGCAGGTGCTCGCGGCAGTCACGCAACTGGTGGCCAAATCGCTGCTCAATGTGGATGTCGGCGATGAACAAGTGTTCTATCGACTGCTCGATACCACGCGCCATTACGCGCTGGAAAAACTCGGACACAGCGGCGAACGTGAAACCCTGCGCGAACGCCACGCCGAGCGCTATCTGACGTTGATGGAACAGGCGCAAGCCGAGTGGGAACACACCCCGACCACGCAATGGATCGAGCGTTATGCCCGAGGTCTGGAAGACCTGCGCGCCGCCCTCGACTGGAGTTTGTACGGTGCCGGGGCACGCGCTCTTGGAGTCCGTCTGACGGCGACGTCGGCCGCGCTGTGGCAAGAACTGTCATTGCTCAAGGAATATGGCGCTCATGTGCGCCAGGCATTGACCTTGCTCGCCAGTGCCGAGCAACCCTGCCCACGGCTGGAAATCGCCCTGCAACTGGCGCTCGGCAGTGCCTGCTACCACACCTGGGGCGGTTCGCCGGAGACCATCGAGGCCTTCACTCAGGCCAACGCGCTGGCGCAACAACACCGCGACGTCGCCGGGCAACTGCGCGCGATATCCGGACACCTGGCGGTCAATCTCAGCTGCGGCCATTACCAGGCAGCCTTGCAGCAAAGCGCACAGTTCGACCGCCTCGGGGGCCACGACGACCCGCTGCTGTCGTTGAGTATTCATCGCTTGCGGGTGCTGGCCCTGCACTTTGCCGGTGACCAGCCGCAAGCGCGGATCAGCGCCGAACAAGTGATCCAGCGCATGGCCCACAGTGGCTATCGCAACCGGTTCACCCACGGCTTTGGCGTGCAGTACGACCAGAGCGTGGCTTCACTGACCATTCTCGCCCGGGTGCTATGGCTGCAAGGGTTTCCCGAACAGGCATGGCGCACTGCGCGGCAGGCACTGGACATCGCCGTGCAGATCAACCACGGCACCTCGATCTGTTACACCCTGGCCCTGGCCAGTTGCCTGATCGCGCATTACAACGGCGACCCCAAGACCGCCCGCGCGCTGTTGCAGCTGTTGCTGGAGCAGGCGCAGAAGCACTCGGTGCTGCTGTTCCACACCTGGGGACGGCACTATGCGCAGGTCATCAATGAGCGCCTGGCCCAGCCCGTCGCCCCGGCGGATAACGGGCTGATCAAGGAGCTGATGGTCACGCTTGATGCGCGCTACATCGATGAGGCCTTGCTGGAACGCGCACGCTGTGGCGCGGCAGGCTGGAGCACAGCGGAGGTTTTACGGGCCGAGGCTGAACGGTTATTGGCTGAAGAGTCGGGTTGTCCGCAGGGACGCCTTCGCGAGCAAGCTCGCTTCCACAAGAGCCCGCCTGCCTGTGGGAGCGCGCCTGCTCGCGAAGGCAATCACCCAGGCACCGCCAGCAGCGTCGAGCAGGCAGAAAAACTTCTGCAAGACGCCCTCGCCATCGCCCGATCCCAGGGCGCCCTGGCCTGGGAACTGCGCAGCGCCACGTCCCTGGCACAGCTATGGCAGCGCCAGTCCCGTCATCGCGAAGCACTGGATCTGCTGACCCCGATCTACCAACGCTTCAGCGAAGGCTACGCCACCCCGGATTTGCGCAAGGTGCGCTTACTGCTCGACGCGTTGCGCGGCGAGTTGCACACCTGAGCCGGATCGATTTCGTCCGTGGTACAGGGTATGACGGTGCACGATGTCGCTTAGCTCAGCGCTGGTTTCCAGCTGTTCACGGACATAACAGCGAACGGTATTGAGCATCCGATAGCGCAGCGGATCTGCGCCCCGCTCCACCGTCAGCCATGACTTGGCGGCCAGGCGCTCGATAATCGCCGTCAGATGCGCACCATCAATGACCTGCAACGCAGCCTCCTCGGTGAAGGCCATCTTGAACACCGACAGGCGCTGCAAGACCCGTTGCTCGCTGGCCTTGAGATCCTGATAGCTCCATTCCAGTGCGGCGTTCATGGACTGAAGCCGTGCTACCGCCGTGCGTCGACCATGACTGAGCAGGCGCAGACCGTTATCCAGTTGCGTCTGCAGCCCCACCAGCGCCAGCGCATCGATCTGCGCGGCCGCCAGTTCAATGGCCAACGGCAAGCCGTCGAGGCGCCGACAGATGTCGCACACGGTTGGCAGATCCTGCTCGCGCAGGCTGAAATCGTGCTGACGGGCACGAGCGCGGCTGACCAGCAGTTGCACTGCCGAATAGCCCATGGCCTCGTCGACAGTGCCCGGCGTCGATGCCTTGGGAAAGGTCAACGGCGCCACCGCTTGCAGGGTCTCGAGATCGGCCTGCAACGGTTCGCGACTGGTGACCAGCAGCGCCAGCCGTGGCGCCGCCAGCAGCAGTCGCTCGAGCAGCGCCCGGCACGATTCACGACGGCGTTCGCCGTTATCCAGCACCAGCAAGGAATGGCGCGAGGCTAACGACTCGAACGTGGTGTCGAGGGTGCGCAGCAGATGGTCGAGCAACGACGGAGCATCATCGATAACGGACAGATCGATGTACCAGACGCCATCGCGGTAATGCTGCAGCAGTAACTCCGCCACACGCAGTGCCACCGTGGATTTGCCGACCCCGGCCGGGCCGGTCAGGGTCATCAGCCGACACAGCGGCATTTGTCGCACCAGGCTGCCCACCAGCGAATCGCGGCCGATCACCGGGGTCAGGCGCGCAGGCAAATTATGCTGCGGGGCGTGCAGGGTTTCGAACACCACTTGCGCAACATTTCGAGCGTGCACCGGGGCGATGAAGCAATAGCCGCATTGCGGCACGTTGACGATGTAGCGCTGACCGTTCTCACCGTCGCCCAGCGCCCGGCGCAATGCAGCGATGTGCACCCGCAGGTTGATCTCCTCGACCACACTGTCCGGCCACACCCAGGCGATCAGTTGCTCCTTGCGCACCACCCGACCGGCGCGTTCGACCAGTACCTGGAGAATATCCAGGGCGCGCCCGCCCATGCGCAACTGCCGGTCACCGTCGAGGACCAGTCGTTGGCGCAGATGAAACGCGTATGGCCCAAAATACAGGACCGATGCAGCGGGCAAATCGTTGTGGCTGTTCATGCCGTTTTCCAGCGCCAGCGGGTCCGAGCTTCATGCTCTCAGCCTCCGGCGGCTCTCCCTTCCAAGCGTTACCTTTATCTTGGCAGGCGTTGGTGACGGCACAACCTCCGTGCAGGGCGCAGCACGGACATCCGGATGCACCGGACGGACAAAACCGCTCTAGCTGAACTGTTCGCGGTACTGCGCCGGGGTCAGACCGAGCTTTTCAGCGAACAGAAAACGCATGTGGCGCACGCTGCCAAAACCGCTTTTATAGGCCACGGTCTTCAACGGCAACTCGCTGGTTTCCAGAAGCTTACGCGCGCAGTCAATACGCGCGTTCTGCAGAAACTCCATCGGCGTCATGTTCACATCCCGGGCGAACACCCGCGCAAAGTGCCGGGTACTCATGTTCGCCAGACCGGCCATGCGCTCGACCGTAAACGCTTCGTCGAGGTGTTCCAGCACATGGTTCTGCACCCGGGTGATGGCAGTTTCCTGAGGGGCCACCGCCGCCATCAACGGGCTGAACTGCGCTTGCCCGCCCTGACGCTTCATCACCACCAGCAGAACCTTGGCCACGTCCTGGGCGACTTTTTTTCCATGATCCCGGGCGACGACGGCCAACGCCAGATCGATGCCGGCGGTCACGCCTCCCGAGGTGATCAGATTGCGGTCTTCGGTGTAGATCTGGTCAGTCTCCACCTGCGCCTTGGGGAAGGCCTTGATCAGCCGTTCGGTGTAGTTCCAGTGGGTGGTCACACGATAACCATCGAGCAGACCGGCATGGCCCAGCACAAAGGCACCCGTGCAGATCGAACCATAGCGGCCAGCCTGCCCCACCGACCGTTGCAACCAGGCGAGTAGCTGCGGGTGCTTTTCGTTATAGGCGCCCGGGCCACCCGGGACCAGCAGCAGGTCACAGGCCGGGGACGGATCGTCGATATGGCGATCAGTCTGCACCTGTACGCCATTGGAGGCGCGCAGCATTCCGCGCTCGGTGCCCAGGGTGAGCAACTGGTAGTGATCTTCGGCTTTCAAGTAACGATTGGCGACCGAAAACACCTCCATGGGCCCCGCCATGTCGAGCAGAAGAAAGTCAGGAAACAGCACCATTGCCACGGTTTTCATGGGTAAACATCACTGAAATCAAGGGAAAGTAGCCAGACCTCGCATTATGGCCAAGTGCGTGGAGAGCGGCGAAAAGAATGCGTGATCGGGTACACAAAACTGTCCACCTGAGAGGGACAGTGTTTCAATTTCCATCTACTTATTGCACGACTCGGTTAACAGTAACCTTCTCCTCACTCGGACGAATCAACGTCCCGCCAGGAGATTTGATCATGCTGACTATTCGCAAAGCTTCCGACCGCGGCCTCGCCAATCATGGCTGGTTGAAGTCCTTCCACACCTTTTCCTTCGCCAGCTACCGCGACCCGCGTGAGCAGGGTTTTTCCGACCTGCTGGTGATCAACGACGACCGCGTGGCGGCCGGCAAGGGCTTCGGCCAGCACCCGCACCGCGACATGGAGATTTTCTCCTACGTGCTCGAAGGCGCACTGGAACACAAGGACACCCTCGGCACCGGTTCGGTGATCCGTCCCGGTGACGTGCAACTGATGAGTGCCGGCAGCGGCGTGGCCCACAGCGAGTTCAACCATTCGGCCACCCGGCCTGTGCACTTTCTGCAAATCTGGATCGTGCCGGAAGTGGCCGGGGCCAAACCGCGCTATCAGCAGGAGCACTTCAGCGCGCAGAAAAAACGCGGTCGCCTGCAACTGATCATCTCGCCGGACGGCGCTGATGGCTCATTGAAAGTACGTCAGGACGCCCGGGTCTTCGCCGGCCTGTTCGACGGCAAGGAAAGCGCGACACTGAAATTGCCGGCCAACCGCTACGCCTACGTGCATGTGGCGCGTGGCAGCGTTGAACTCAACGGCGTGCAGTTGCAGGAAGGCGACGGTGTGCGGGTACGTGAAGAGCAGGCCCTGACCTTGAACAATGGCGTGGATGCCGAGGTGCTGGTGTTTGATCTGCAACCGCAGGAGTTGCCGCAAATGCCATAAGGCAGGGTTTCGACGCCTGCAAAAACGGCCTTCATTTGAAGGCCGTTTTTTATTGTGGTGGAAATGGGTTTGGCAGCATCGACGGTTGGGGGGCGTGAACGTCCTTGCCTGCCTGAACGGCGGCGAGGGTGGTTTGTATGGCGACATACATGTTGGCCTGGTTGGCGTAATAGGCCCCGACAACGATAGCGACGATTCCCAGTAACTGGACGGCCGTTGCTGCCCAGACGTTGGCCTTGACGGTGGCCCCTTGCCTTGCGGCGTCTTGCGCACCTTCGGCAATTTTGCGCATCTCTTGCGTAATCAGGTCGTAGCGTTTGTCTCGTTCGACTTGAGTTTTGTCACGTTCGACTTGAGTTTTGTCTCGCTCCAGCTGAACAGATAAAAACCCGTCAATTTTCATTGATACCGCATCCAGCCGAGCATCCATTCGTGTCTCGATGGTCTCGATCCTGGCATTGAACTCTTCGCGACTGATGGCGCCCATGACTTGCGTACCCTGGCCTTTACTCGTTGTGTCACGTTGAAAATGACTGAATTCCCTGGCTTTCAATTCGACACCTTTATCGGGCTACCGATACCGTCCGTGGTATGTCACTTGAGTGCGAGCGTGCTGCCTCGCCCCAGCCTTTGAAAACAATAGCCCTCGGTCCTTCGGCTTACAAGCCAGCGGATTCTGCTATCGGCGTAGGCCTTTTCGTCAGGCGTTGTGAGTTCACCACTGCCAATACGCGCTACTCATTTTCCGAGGCAAACACCTCGACGATCTGTTCGATCACCGCCCTCACCCGCGCGGTATGGCGCAGATCCGCATGGGTCACCAGCCACACTTCATAGGGCTGCGGCCGGGTACGCTGCGGCCAGAGCCTGACCAGCCCGTCGCGCTCGCCCATGTACACCGGGATTTCTCCTACACCAATACCCGCCGCAATCGAGCGACGCATCAGCAGGCTCGAACCGAGACTGGCGACGATGCGCCCGCGACTGATCGGCTCCCCCACCAGCGTCAGGTCTTTGTTGCTCTGCAGGTACGGTTGATAGACCACCAGATCATGCCCCGCGAAAGCACTGCCCTGCTCAGGTACGCCGTGGGCATCGACATAAGTCTGCGCGGCAAACAGCCCGGTCGGCCAGCGTGCGATCCGCCGGGCGATCAGGTCCGGGTTGTCCGGCCGGGCATTGCGTACGGCGATGTCCGCTTCGCGCTTGGCCAGGCTGAGCATCTGCGTGGAGGCGTCCAGTTGCACGCGCACGTCCGGATGCTGTTCATGCAAGCGGGCGATGGCCGGGATCAGGAAGTCGATGGCCAGCGAATCGGTGGTGCTGACCCGCACCGTGCCGGTCAGGCGATCATCCAGGCCCTGGATCTGCCGCTCGAGCTCGAGCGCCGAATGCTCCATTTTCTCCACGGACCTGAGCGCCGCTTCACCGACTGCAGTCAGCGCATAGCCGTCGGAGGTGCGCAGGAACAACGTCGCGCTCAGGGACTTTTCCAGCGCGGTGATCCGCCGTCCGACCGTCGCCTGATCCACGCCAAGCACTCGCGCCGCCCCGCGCAGCGTCGACTCGCGACAGACCGCGAGAAATACCCGTGCGTCATCCCAGTTCATCTCATCTCCTGCCGATGCAGATTTGCATCACCGTGCCGCCAAATCGCTGCGCCAAAGCAGCAACAATAGCCGATATCCTCGCCACTGTTCTCAAGCCTGAAAGGCTTTTGAAGGGAATCATTGCCGAAGACTTGAACTCCCACCTACAGACCCCCTACGCAACAGGACCGGATATGACACTGCCCAGCGAAATGACCCGCATCGAAATCACTCAACCCGGCGGCCCCGAAGTCTTGCAGCCCAAGCGCGTACCGCTGCCTGTCGCGGCAGCCGGCGAGGTGCTGATCCGCGTGCGCGCTGCCGGAATCAATCGCCCGGACGCCCTGCAACGCGCCGGCAAGTACCCGATGAAGCCCGGCATGAACCCGATCCCCGGTCTGGAAGTGGCCGGCGAAGTCGTCGCGTTGGGTGCCGGTGTCAGTGGCTTTGCCGTGGGTGACAAGGTCTGTGCGCTGACCAACGGTGGTGGTTACGCCGAGTACTGCACGGTGCCCGCCGGGCAAACCTTGCCGATCCCCGAGGGGCTGGACTGGGTACAGGCCGCCGCCCTCCCGGAAACCTTCTTTACCGTGTGGGCCAACCTGTTCGGCCTCGGTGGCGCGCAACGTGGCCAGCGGGTGCTGATTCACGGCGGCACCAGCGGCATCGGGACGACCGCGCTGATGCTCTGTCGCGAATTCGGTATCGAAACCTTCGCCACCGCCGGCAGCACGGAAAAATGCGCGGCGATCAGCGAACTGGGTGGGCAGCCAATCAATTATCGCGAGCAGGATTTCGCCACCGTCATCGCACAGAAAACCGCAGGCCAAGGTGTAAACGCGATTCTTGACATCATGGGCGCCTCGTATCTCAACGGTAATGTCAGCGCACTGGCGATGGATGGCCGACTGGTGATGCTGGGCTTTCTCGGTGGTGGCAAGGCCAACGACATCGACCTGCTGGCAATCATGGCCAAGCGCGCGGTGATCACCGGTTCGCTGCTGCGCGCGCGAACCGCAGAGGAAAAGGCCGAAATCGCCGAACAGCTGCGCGAGCACGTCTGGCCGGTGCTGGTGGCCGGGCGTTGCCTGCCGATCATCGACCAAGTCTATTCGCTGCATGATGCGGTCCAGGCGCACGCGCACATGGAAAGCGGTGATCACATCGGCAAAATCGTCCTGCGGGTGGATTGAGCCGCAGCATTTTGTAATCGTTGCGGGCACACGGCGGTCGAAAAACTCACGCGCAGACCAAGGCATCTGGTAAAAAGCCTTCTTTGTCTGCGCTGTGGTGAACCGTTTAATGTTCCTTTCCTTCATGACCCGTCTGCGTCGCCGTCGTCTGGCGTTCGCCTGCATGGTTGCGCTGATCATTGGCGTACCGACGAGTTGTGCCGTTCTCGAACACACCGAGCGCAAGCTGCTGTTTCGCATCGAGCCAGGCACGGCCGGCTGGTATCACGGCTTGCCGGGTAGCGTGCAGGAGCTCGACTTGCAGCCAAAAAGCTTCAAGGCCGGGCAGAACATTCATGCCTGGTGGTGGCCAGCAGAACGGCCGAATGCCCCGGCGATTCTCTATCTGCACGGTGTGCGCTGGAATCTCACCGGGCAGTTGTTCCGTATCGAGCAATTGCGCGCGGCGGGCTACTCGGTACTGGCCATCGATTACCGTGGTTTCGGCCAGAGCAAGGGTGATCTGCCCTCGGAAAGCAGCGTGTATCAAGATGCCCGCGTGGCGTGGGAGCGCTTCAAACTGCTGCAGCCCGACCCGAGCAAGCGCCTGATCTACGGCCACTCCCTGGGTGGCGCTGTGGCGATTGATCTGGCGGCCGAACTCGGCCAGGACGCTGCCCGGGACCATACACCGCTGCCGGTCAAGGGCCTGGTGATCGAGTCGACATTTACCTCTCTCGCCGATGTGGCGGCTGCAGTGGCCAACACCTCGCTGCCGGTGCGCTGGCTGCTGTCGCAGAAGTTCGATTCCATCGACAAGATCGCCGAAATTCACATGCCGCTGCTGGTGGTGCACGGCATGGCCGACGCCTTCGTGCCGCCGCGCTTCAGCGAGCAGCTGTTCAACGCCGCGCAACAGCCCAAGCGATTGCTGCTGGTGCCTGGCGCCACCCACAACAACAGCATGGCGCTGGGCGGACAGAATTACCGCAAGGCGATCGATGCACTGATGCAGTCCAGACCCGCGCCTCGTGTGGCCAGCCCGACAGTGGCGCGCAGCGCCCAGGACTCCTAGCGATAACCACGGGCCTGCAGATCGAACAGGCTGGCGTAGTGTCCGTTGGCGGCGATCAGGCTGTCGTGATCGCCCTGCTCCAGGATCCGCCCGCCCTCCAGAACGATGATCTGATCGGCGTTGCGCACACTGGAAAAACGGTGGGAGATCAGCAAGGTCATGCGACCTTCGGTGTGCTGGCTGAAATGCTCGAACACCGCCGCTTCCGCAGCAGGGTCCAGCGCCGAGGTCGGTTCGTCGAGGATCAGGATGTCGGCATCGCGGCGCATGTAGGCCCGGGACAAGGCAATCTTCTGCCATTGCCCACCGGACAATTCCTGACCACCGGCAAACCAGCGGCCCAATTGCGTGGCGTAGCCGCGGTCAAGTCCTTCAATGAACGGTGCGGCCATGCCTTCGGCAGCCGCGGCCTTCCAGCGTTGCTCTTCATTGAACGCCGCGGTATCGCCGACGCCGATGTTTTCACCCACGGTGAACTGGTAGCGGATGTAGTCCTGGAAAATCACGCCGATACGCCGGCGCAGCGTGGTCTCTTCCCAATCCTGCAAGTCGCTGCCATCGAGCAGAATACGCCCTTGATCGGGTCGATACAGGCGAGTCAGCAGTTTGATCATTGTGGTCTTGCCTGAGCCGTTCTCCCCCACCAGCGCCATGCTCTTGCCTGGCACCAGGTGCAGGTCGATACCTTCCAGCGCCGCACGGTTGGCCCCCGGATACCGGAAGCCGACGTTTTCAAAGCGCAGGCCATCGCCCGGTTGCGCGCCGACAGTGAGATGACCGGAGTCGGCCAGCACCGGTTCGGCCAGGTATTCGTAAAGGTTCGACAGGTATAAACCGTCCTCGTACAAACCGCTGATCGCGCTCAGGCTGCTGCTGACCGCCCCCTGTCCCTGCTTGAACAGCACCAGGTACATGGTCATTTGGCCCAGACTGATATTGCCATGCACTGCGTCGATCACCACCCAGGCATAAGCCAGATAGAAAGCCCCGGTGCCGAGCAATCCAAGGCCGAAACCCCAGCCATCGCGACGCAAGGTCAGGCGCCGGTCCTCGGCATAAAGTCTGGCGAACGTGTCCCGGTAACGCTGCAACAGCAACGGCGCGAAGCCGAACAGTTTGACTTCTTTGATGTAGGCCTCGTGGGACAGCAAGGTTTCGATGTAGCTTTGCTGTCGGCTCTCTGGCGCACGGCGGGTGAACAAGCGGAAAGCATCGCCGGAAAAGTGCGCCTCGGCAAAAAACACCGGCAACGCGCCGACCACCAGCAACACCAGTGCCCACGGCGAAAAATGCACCAGCAACACACCGAAGCTGATCAGCATGATCAGGTTCTGGATCAATCCCAGCGACTTCATCACCAACGCCAGCGGCCGGGTCGAGGCTTCGCGGCGCACGCGGACCAGTTTGTCGTAGAACTCGGAGTTCTCGAACTGCACCAGCGACAGGGTCTGCGCCTTTTCCAGAATCAGCGTGTTGACCTTCTGTCCCAACTGCACCCGCAGCAGCGACTGCTGGACCGACAACGCTCGTTGTGTGCCGGACAACAGCGCCAATACCCCCGCCTCCATCAATACATAACGCAATACCGGCCACAGTGGCACATCACCCTGCTGCGCGTGCATCTGCATCGCCGTCACCACCGCATCGACAATACGCTGGCCCAGCCACGCGGCCAGCGCCGGCAATACACCGGCAATCAGGGTCGCCAGCACCAGTCCCAGAAATAATCCGCGTGACGTCGCCCAGACCAGCAACAAGGCGCGCCGGGCCTGATCGAACAGAGCGTTGAATCGGGAAATCAAAGGCATGCAATGGTGCGCTCGGCAACGGGTAGAGCGTGCCATGGTACTCCGCAGGTTTATTCCGTGCTGAGACTGGGCCTTTTCATGAGAAAAACATCTGGAAAAACTCTGCCCGTTCCGGCGTCCAATGCTCTGCTATGTTTTAACCGCCTTTCGCGGAACCTGGCGAAAATCGCCTCACTCCGCGCCTACTGCCAGGACCGCTACCATGAGAATCAATCCCTACCTGATCTTCAACGGCAACTGCCGCGAAGCCTTCACCTTCTACGAGCAAGCCTTGCAAGGAAAACTCGAAGCAATGATGACCTTCGGCGAAACACCCGCCGCCGAGCACGTACCGAAAGAGCACCACAACCTGGTCATCCATACCTGCCTGAAGGTCGGAGACCAGATGATCATGGCCTCCGACACCACACCTGACCGGCCGACCGGGGGCATGAGCGGGTGCTCGATCTCCCTCAATGTCGACAGCATTGCCGAAGCCGAGCGAGTGTTTAATGCGCTGGCCAAGGACGGCCGCGTCGACATGCCGCTGGAGGCGACGTTCTGGGCCGCTCGCTTCGGCATGCTGGTGGACCGCTTTGGCGTGTCATGGATGGTCAATTGCGAGCGCGACAAGTGACGCTGAGGTTTCGTCAGGCATGAAAAAGCCCAACCTCTTCAGATTGGGCTTTTCTGATTATCGCTGGGCCAGCTCATGCCGCACGCATTGCTCGTAATAGGTCTGCTTGACCGCCGCCGGTTTGAGCGTCGAGGTACTGTTGTAAGTCTGTTCGGTGATCCCCATCGCCGTCATGCGCATCCACGGTTGCTGGAACTTGCGCACCTGCAATTGCTTGCGCGCACCGTACAGGGATATCCCCGACAGCTTCGACTGCTGGGCACCGGCAGCGATGTCTGAACCCCACGTACAGGCAAACCGATGACTCTTGCTCAACTCTTTCGCCTGGACTCCCGAGGCAAATGCAGCCAGGGAAAGCGTTGCAACGGTTATGACAATCGTCCGCATATAGCCAACCTAACCTTTTGAAAAAAGGCGAGTTTGCCCGGTCCGGGGAAACCAGGGGGCCAGCAATTTGCCGCCTTGCTTCAGCGCCTGCCGCTCGTCCAACGGGCGGCACCCTGGCCCTGCCCGTGTCTCCAATACGCTACACCCCTCGTACGGAAGGTCTGGAAATGAACAAGACAATTGCAACCTTGGCACTGGCAAGCCTGATGTTGACGGGCTCGGGCTTCTCACTGGCAACCGAGAAGGCAGGATCCGCCGCGCCACCCACTGCCATTCCGGGCGTGAACCAGTCCAGCAACACGTCTGAATCCAACGAAGAGAAAGCCAACAAAAAAGGTGAAGAAGCCTCGGGTTCGAACTCCGGCGCAGAATCGAAAGAAACCGAGAAAGACACGGCGACCTCCAGCGACTCGGAAGACATTCAGAGCAAGCCAAAACAGTAACCACTGGATTGAACGGCAGTGAACGCCGATCATGCTGGAGATTGTCAATTTCCTGCAGATGAATGAGCGAATGCCGAAAAAACCAGCGCAAACTCCAGTCACAGCGACCACCGCCGCTGACATCGAACGCTCGATCCAGGCGCTTAACAAAATGGCCGAGCGCCTGTGGGGCGACGGCCGGGAAGCTGAGGCAAAGGCGCTTCTGGATGCACTGGATGCACTGAACCGGGCGCTGGACCGGATCAGGATTGGTGAGAGCCGCAGGGTTCTGCATTGAGCCCTGCCTGCGCGCAGCAACTTCTGAGCCGCCGCGCAAAACTCACGCGAATGAAAAAGGCCAATGGCAATGCGGCACCTTCGAAAAGCAACCGGCCTTTGAACCCGGTCCAGCGTATGCAACTGAACAGGGCCCGCGTGCTCCTGGAAACCAGCCGATACTCCGTTGAATCCATTGCCGAGCAGGTGGGATACAAGGATGCCACCGCCCTGCGGCGACTTATGCGCCGCCTGTTGAACGTCTCCCCAAAACAGCAGCGCCGGTAAAACCTGGCATCCAGAGCTGGATCCTTCAGAGGATCACCCACTGTGTTTCAGCGAGTGCCGTGTTCATTCGTTCGTAGCAACAAGATGCAAGAACATGTCCATTGCTGCATTGCCCTGCAGCAATGGTGTGTGAGGTCAGGCTCGTGCGAAACTTCACCGACTCACGAATCACGGACGGTGTTGAAATGGTATGCCTGCTTGCTGTCTCTGGAAGTCTGCGCCAGACCTCCTCCAACTCAATTTTGCTCCGAGCAGCTGAGCGTCTATGCCCTGAAGGGGCATTGGTCATGCATTACGACGGTATAGGTGCATTGCCTCACTTCAACCCGGATCTGCTCGAAGATCCCCCTGAGGCAGTCATCGCGTTATGCTCAATTATCGGGCAAGCGGACGGGCTGTTGTTTTCATGCCCCGAATACGCGCGAGGTATTCCCGGTTCATTCAAAAACATGCTCGATTGGCTCGTGAGCAGTGCAGAGTTTCCGGGCAAGCCTGTCGCGCTTTTCAACGCGTCACCCAGAGCCAGTCACGCGCAAGCTGCATTACGCCTGGTACTGGATACGATGTCCGCTCGCATCATCGAGGAAGCGTCAATGACTGTTAACCTCCTGTCCAGCCAACTGAGCGCCGAAAGCATCGCCACCGACCCGGTGATGGGACCAAAGATCGTTACTGCACTCGGCGCCTTTAAACGACGCCTCGAAAATCAAGATTTTTGATACTCCAACACGGGTTTCACCCGATGGCGTTCCTTCGAGTTGCCATAGACGACGCCCCGTACACGGCAGAGATCGTTGTTCTGCCGATATTTTACAGGTCCCCTTCCAAGCGGCAGCCCTCGACGTTTTCCACGGACAGGGCTTCGAGCATTACCTGCTCCAGGATGGCAAAGAAACATTTGATGTGGGCCTGCTTCAATGCCTGAGGCCGGGTCACCAGATAGACCTCCATGTCGGGAAGGTGGATATCCGGGAACAGCTCGATCAGATCCTTCGCCAGTAAACGGGGCAATACCGCCACCCCCATACCTCGCCTCACCGATTCGAGTTGCGCGACGAACGAATTCACACTGATCTGCGCGCGCTCCAGGCCCGCGGCCTTTGCCGCTCGCATTTGCGGCAACATGTCCAGCGGCGGAAGCAAGGCAATGTTGATCGCAGTGCCCGGCGTCACCCGCGGATGCCGTTTCAGATAATCTGCATCGGCGAAGACACCATAAGCGAGCCTGCCTATGGGTCGATAAATCAGCGACGGTTCGCCCAGATGAGCAGTGCGTACAGCAATGTCTGCCACGCCGCGAACGATCTTGTGAAAGTCGCTGGTTACCATCAACTCCACCGAGCAACGCGGGTGCAGAGAAGTGAAACGACTCGCGGCCTCCAGCACGCATGACGAGAACCCCTCTCCGGCACTGACCAGGACACTGCCAGACAGCGCTGTGTTGAGCTCGGATATGCCCGCAACGGTTTGACGCCTCAAGCCCGCTTCCGCCGCCAAGGCGACTTCAACGAGAGATTGGCCCCGCGAGGTCAACCAGCATCCTTCAACGCCCCGCTCGACGAGTGGCTCGCCCAGTGCGATCTCAAGTTGGGTCAGCCGGCGGGACACGGTAGACGCCGCGATTCCCAGGAACTGACCAGCTTGAAGGAAGCTGCCACGCCGAGAAACTGCCAACAGCAGACGAAGATCGTCCCAATTTGCTTGCAACGCCATGCGTCCTGTCCTCCCTGGTCTGCATATGTGCAAAGCCATTATGCAGTAGTCGCTGTTTTTCGGCCGCGGCCTCAAAGGTATATCTGCAGGCCCTCGAACACGAATGGACTGGACTATATGACTACTGGCCCCAACGACTTTGCGGAACGCGCCGCCAGCGCCTTCAATCGCCATGATGTGGAGGCGATGCTTGCGCTGGTTTGCGAAGACTTCATCTACCTCGACAGCATGGGGATACAAACCGGTCGCGAAGCCCTGCGCAAACGGGAGAGTGCATTGTTAGAAGCGCTCCCCGATGCCCACGTAATCTACAGCCCATTCGCCGTCAGTAACGATCGTTTGGCGCTGACTGCCTTCCTGACCGGCACATTCGCCGCCCCCTTGGTGCTGCCAGGCCGGGTGATTGCACCTCATGGACGCCATATCACCGCGTACTACGCCGCACACTTCACCTTCAAAAACGGGCTGGTCATTCGTGAAGAGGCCTTCTTCGACAGTGCAGTGCTGCTGCCGTTAACCCATCCGGCAGAGGATTGAGCCATGTACAGTGTATTCGTTACCGGTGCGACCGGTTTGTTGGGTAACAACCTGGTACGTGAACTGGTCGCTCGTGGTTACTCGGTCAAAGCCCTGGTCCGTTCAAAAGCCAAAGGACAACAGCAGTTCGACAATTTGCCCAGTGTCGAACTCATCGTCGGGGACATGGCCGATGTCGACGCATTCGCAGCGTCACTGCAAGGTTGCGATACGGTGTTTCACACTGCGGCGTTCTTTCGCGACAACTACAAGGGCGGCAACCACTGGAAGGAACTCGAAAAGATCAACGTCGCCGGTACGCGCGACCTGATTCACCAGGCCTACCGCGCCGGCATACGGCGGTTCATCCATACGTCCTCCATAGCCGTGCTCGATGGCGTACCTGGCTCGCTCATTGATGAGACATGTCTGCGGGCCGACGCCGATGCGGATGACTACTACCGCAGCAAGATCCTCGCCGACCGCGTCATCCTGTCGTTCCTGCAAGCACATCCCGAGATGCATGCCTGCATGGTGCTGCCCGGTTGGATGTGGGGTCCTGCCGACATTGGCCCGACCTCCTCGGGGCAGTTGGTCAACGATGTCGTACACGGCAAGTTACCCGGGCTGATCCCAGGCAGTTTCTCCGTCGTCGATGCACGTGATGTGGCATTCGCGCTGATTGCTGCGGCCAAACATGGCCGACGCGGTGAACGCTATCTCGCGGCGGGCCGGCATATGACGATGCGTCAGTTGGTTCCTGTTCTAGGACGTATAGCGGGCGTCAAGACACCCGTTCGACAACTACCGCTCCCCCTTCTATACACTTTGGCGGCTGTGCAGGAGATCTATGCGCGCCTTACCGGCAAGCCGATTCTGCTGAGCATGGCCACGTTGCGCCTGTTGATACGAGAGGAGGACCGTTCCTGTTTCAACCACCGCAAGAGTGAACAGGAGCTTGGCCTGAGTTTCAGGTCGCTAGAGCTGACAATCACTGACACCGTGGCGTGGTACCGTGATCATGGCTGGTTTGAAAGCCACAGTGCCTCGAAGAAAAAAAACTCATCCGCCATGATCGACATCTGACGCTCGGAAAAAACAAGGACGTAAAATGTTGAAAAGGGAAATCATCCTGATGCGTCACGGTCAGCCAAAACTGGCCGCAACGGACAAAATTTCAGTGTTCGAGATGAAAGACTGGATCGAACAATACGACCGATCCGAAATTACCCATCACCCGGTCCCACATGCCAGCCTGCAACTCGCCGCAACCGCCAAGGTGATTGTTTCAAGCAGCGCGCCACGTGCGCTGAGTTCCGTCCAGGCGCTCGGCCTGAAGCCTGCACTGGTCGACGCGCTTTTCTGCGAAGCACAACTACCTTCAGGCCATTGGAAACTGCCACGGCTATCGCCGTTTACCTGGGCAATTATCCTTCGAGTTTTATGGCTGTGCGGTTACTCACGCAATGTCGAATCCGCCGGCGTTGCAAGGAGGCGCGCCAGCACGGCAGCCAAGCGATTGCAGTCCATTGCCAGCGATGGACCGGTTTTGCTGCTCGGCCATGGCTTGATGAACCGAATGATCGCCAAACAACTGATGGCCGATGGATGGGCGCGCCAAAAACGTAACGGCAGCCAGTACTGGAATGCGACCGTGTATCAATATGGCGATGTGTAAGAGGCGGGTTGTTACAGAGGATGGAAAGAGGAGGTAATTCCAGGTCTGAATATCAGCGAAATTACCGGGTAGTTTTGCGCGGGTTTTGCGCAGGCACAAAAAAGCCGATCCATATGATCGGCTTAAGTGTCTGATTTTACTAAGGAATTATGGTCGGGACGGAGTGATTCGAACACTCGACCCCTAGCACCCCATGCTAGTGCGCTACCGGACTGCGCTACGCCCCGACTGGTTTGAAACCTGCTCTTCGTCTCGAAGAGCGCTCAAGAATATAGCGCAAGCTTTTGAAAACTGGAAGTATTCAAACGCAGCTTTTTATTTCTTGAGAACCACCAGCACATCTTCAAGCTCGGCAATCATCTGGCGGATCATTTGCTTGTATTGGGTGGTGTCGTCTTTGGCTTCATCGCCGGACAAACGCAGGCGCGCGCCGCCGATGGTGAACCCCTGATCGTAAAGGAGCGCGCGGATCTGCCGGATCATCAGCACGTCCTGGCGCTGATAATACCGGCGGTTTCCGCGGCGTTTGACGGGGTTGAGTTGAGGAAACTCCTGCTCCCAGTAGCGCAGCACGTGTGGTTTTACGGCACACAGCTCGCTGACTTCACCAATGGTGAAGTAGCGTTTGCCCGGGATGACGGGTAGTTCGTCGTTATGACTTGGTTCCAGCATAAGCCTCAACTCGGGCTTTCAACTTCTGCCCTGGACGAAAGGTGACCACACGGCGAGCCGTGATCGGGATTTCTTCCCCCGTTTTCGGGTTGCGGCCAGGCCGCTGGCGTTTGTCCCGAAGGTCGAAATTGCCGAAACCGGACAATTTGACCTGCTCGTTGTCTTCAAGAGCGTGCCTGATTTCCTCGAAAAACAGTTCAACCAATTCCTTGGCTTCCCGCTTGTTCAGGCCCAGTTCTTCATACAGACGTTCCGCCATCTCAGCTTTCGTCAAAGCCCCCATACGTCACTTCCTTAACGTGGCGTTCAACCTTTGTTCGAGCGAGGTGAGGATATTTTGCGTCGTCGAATTCACCTCATCGTCATTAAGAGTGCGCGATGGATGCTGCCAGGTCAAGCCAACTGCAAGGCTTTTTCTATCAGGATCAATACCTTTACCCTGATACACGTCAAACAGCCTGAGATCCGTGAGCCATTCACCTGCATTTTCACGGATTACGTCCAGCACAGCCGAGGCCGCGACGTCTTTGTGCGCGATCAGTGCAAGGTCACGACGCACTTCAGGAAAGCGCGACAACTCGTGGAATTGCGGCATTTTTCCAGCTGCCACTTCCGCCAGAACCAGCTCAAAGACGAAGACTGGACGATCCAGACCCAGGGCTTTGGACAATTCAGGGTGGATCGCGCCGATAAAGCCGACCTCACGCCCGTCACGTTCGATGCGCGCGGTTTGACCCGGGTGCAACGCCGGGTGTTTGCCCGGGGCGAAAGTGAAGGTATCCAGTGCACCGGCGAAACCCAGCACCGCTTCAACGTCAGCCTTGACGTCGAAGAAATCGACCGTGTCGCGACCTTGCGCCCAGCCTTCCGGCAGACGGCTACCGCAAACCACACCCGACAGCATCGGCTCTTGCTTCAGGCCTTCCAGCTGACCAACGAAGCGCAGACCGCTCTCGAACAGCCGCACGCGATCTTGCTGACGGTTCAGGTTGTGCTGCAACGCCTTGACCAGACCCGGCCACAGCGAGGAACGCATGGCAGCCATGTCGTTGGAGATCGGATTGGCCAGCAACAGCGGCTCGACGCCCGGATTGAACAGTTCGAACTGACGTGGATCGATGAAGCTGTAAGTGATCGCTTCCTGATAACCACGGGCCACCAGCAGGCGACGCAGTTCAGGCAGATCGCTGCGCGCTTCAGCCTTGGCTTGTGGCGCGAGGCGTGCTTGCGGGTAACGAACCGGAAGACGGTTGTAGCCGTACAGACGCGCCAGTTCTTCGATCAGATCGACTTCCAGGCTGATGTCGAAGCGGTGGCTTGGCACTTCTACGCGCCACTGCCCTGCTCCGTCAGCGGAAATGTTCAGACCCAAGGCGCTAAGCAGACGCTCGACCTGCACCGAATCCATTTCCATGCCCAGCATCTGGGTAATGCGCTGCGCACGCAGGGTGATCGGCGCGATCGACGGCAGGTGCTGCTCGCTGACGGTCTCGATGATCGGCCCGGCTTCACCGCCAGTGATTTCCAGCAGCAGGCCAGTGGCGCGCTCCATGGCTTCACGGGCCAGTTGCCAGTCCACGCCACGCTCGTAACGGTGCGAGGCGTCGGTGTGCAGGCCGTAGGAACGCGCCTTGCCAGCCACAGCGATCTGGTCGAAAAACGCACTTTCCAGGAAAACGTCGCGCGTGGTCGCGGACACACCGCTGTGCTCGCCTCCCATCACGCCGGCAATCGCCAGAGCGCGAGTGTGGTCGGCGATCACCAGCGTATCGCTACGCAGGCTGACTTCCTGACCGTCGAGCAAAACCAGCTTCTCGCCCTCTTCCGCCATGCGCACACGGATGCCGCCATTGATTTCGGCGAGATCGAAAGCGTGCAGCGGTTGACCCAGCTCAAGCATCACGTAGTTGGTGATGTCGACGGCAGCGTCGATGCTGCGCACTTCGGCGCGGCGCAGACGCTCAACCATCCACAGCGGGGTTGGCTTGGACAGGTCAACGTTGCGGATGACACGGCCCAGGTAACGCGGGCAGGCGGCAGGCGCCAGCACTTCCACCGAACGCACTTCGTCGTGCACCGCTGGAATGGCCATGACCACTGGACGGGTGACCGGAGCGGCATACAGCGCGCCCACTTCACGGGCCAGACCGGCCAGCGACAGGCAGTCACCGCGGTTCGGGGTCAGGTCGACCTCGATGCTGGCGTCTTCCAGGTCCAGATACACGCGGAAATCTTCGCCCACCGGCGCATCAGCCGGCAGTTCCATCAGACCGTCGTTACCTTCACCGACCTGCAACTCGGCTTGCGAGCAGAGCATGCCGTTGGACTCGACACCACGCAGCTTGGCCTTCTTGATCTTGAAGTCGCCTGGCAGCTCGGCGCCGATCATGGCGAACGGAATCTTCAGGCCCGGACGCACGTTTGGCGCACCGCACACGACCTGGAAGGTTTCCGCGCCATTGCTGACCTGGCACACACGCAGCTTGTCGGCGTCAGGGTGCTGCTCGGTGCTCAGCACCTCGCCCACTACCACGCCGCTGAAAACACCGGCGGCCGGGGTCACGCTATCGACCTCCAGGCCCGCCATCGACAGACGAGCAACCAGCTCGTCGCGACTTACCTGCGGGCTAACCCAGCCACGCAGCCATTGTTCACTGAATTTCATCCTGCTCTCCTAAGAATTCGTTACGACTAGCGAAATTGCGCGAGGAACCGCAAGTCGTTGTCGAAGAACAGACGCAAGTCGTTCACGCCGTAACGGAGCATCGCCAGACGCTCGACGCCCATGCCGAAGGCAAAGCCGGAAAACTCTTCCGGGTCGATGCCGGACATGCGCAGCACGTTCGGGTGCACCATGCCGCAGCCCATGACTTCCAGCCAGCCGGTCTGCTTGCAGACGCGGCAGCCTTTACCGCTGCACATCACGCATTCCATGTCGACTTCAGCGGATGGCTCGGTGAACGGGAAGTACGAAGGACGGAAACGTACGGCCAGCTCTTTTTCGAAGAACACACGCAGGAATTCTTCGATGGTGCCTTTGAGATCGGCGAAATTGATGTCGCGATCGACCAGCAGGCCTTCGACCTGGTGGAACATCGGCGAGTGGGTGATATCGGAGTCGCTGCGATACACGCGGCCTGGGCAGACGATGCGGATCGGCGGCTGTTTCGATTCCATGGTGCGAACCTGTACCGGCGAGGTATGGGTGCGCAGCAGCATGTTTGCATTGAAGTAGAAGGTGTCATGCATCGACCGGGCCGGGTGGTGGCCTGGGATGTTGAGCGCCTCGAAGTTGTGATAGTCGTCTTCGACCTCAGGGCCTTCGGCGATGCCGTAGCCAATACGGGTGAAGAATTGCTCGACTCGTTCCAGAGTCCGGGTCACCGGATGCAGACCACCGGAGGTCTGGCCACGGCCCGGCAACGTCACATCAATGGATTCGGCAGACAGTTTGGCAGCCAGTTCGGCTTCTTCAAACAGCGCCATGCGCGCATTGAGAACGCCTGTGACACGTTCCTTGGCAACGTTGATCAGCGCGCCGACTTGCGGACGCTCTTCTGCCGGCAAATTCCCCAGGGTCTTCATCACCTGAGTCAATTCGCCCTTTTTGCCAAGGTATTGAACCCGGATTTGCTCCAGGGCATTGATATCTTCAGCGCTTTGCACAGCCTCTAGTGCTTGAGAGACCAGCGCATCCAGGTTTTCCATGTACAGACTCCAGATACAAAATAGGGGAAGAGCTTGAAGGCTCTTCCCCTATTTAAGACGTTTACCACCTGGCCCCACGAAAGTGAGGCCGGGTGATTGTCGGGGGTACTTAAGCCAAGGTGGCTTTAGCTTTCTCGACAATCGCAGCAAACACCGCTTTTTCGTTCACTGCCAGATCAGCCAGAACCTTACGGTCGATCTCGATGGACGCTTTTTTCAGGCCAGCGATGAAACGGCTGTAGGACAGACCGTTAACACGAGCACCAGCGTTGATACGAGCGATCCACAGAGCGCGGAACTGACGTTTTTTCTGACGACGGTCACGGTAGGCGTATTGGCCTGCCTTGATTACCGCTTGCTTGGCAACACGGAATACGCGGGAGCGTGCGCCGTAGTAGCCTTTAGCAAGTTTCAGAATTTTTTTGTGACGCTTACGGGCAATGACGCCACGCTTTACACGAGCCATGAGTTACTTCCTCTATTCTTGACTAAAATTAACGAAGGCGCAGCATGCGCTCGACTTTTGCCACGTCAGACGGATGCAGCAAGCTGCTACCGCGCAGTTGACGCTTACGCTTGGTCGACATTTTAGTCAGGATGTGGCTCTTGAAAGCGTGCTTGTGCTTGATACCGTTAGCAGTTTTCAGAAACCGCTTAGCAGCACCACTTTTGGTTTTCATTTTTGGCATGTTCGGATACTCCGCATTCAGTTGATAAACATAATCAGAAGGCCTGCCGTGCCCTGTTGATTACTTCTTCTTTTTCGGGGCGATGACCATGATCAGCTGGCGTCCTTCCATCTTAGGATGCTGTTCGACCGAACCGTACTCGAGCAGGTCAGCTTCAACCCGCTTGAGGAGTTCCATCCCCAGCTCCTGGTGGGCCATCTCACGGCCGCGGAATCGCAAGGATACCTTGGCCCTGTCCCCATCACTCAGGAAACGTACCAGGTTGCGCAGTTTTACCTGGTAATCCCCTTCCTCCGTCCCTGGACGAAACTTGATTTCTTTTACCTGAATCTGCTTCTGGTTCTTCTTCGCCGCGGCAACCTGCTTCTTCTTTTCGAAGATCGATTTGCCGTAATCCATCACCCGGCAAACCGGTGGGATTGCGTCTGCGGAGATTTCCACCAGATCAAGCTTTGCTTCTTCAGCAATACGAAGCGCTTCATCAATCGAGACGATGCCAATCTGCTCGCCATCAGCGCCAATTAACCGAACCTCGCGTGCCGAGATATTCTCGTTGATCGGGGCTTTCGGTGCAGCTCGTTTATCTTGTCTCATTTCACGCTTAATAATAATTACTCCGAATCTGGGCGACCACGCCGGGAAACCGCTTGCGCGAGAAACTCAGCGAACTGGGCGACGGGCATCGAGCCCAGGTCAGCACCTTCACGAGTACGCACAGCGACAGTCTGCATCTCGACTTCCTTATCTCCGATAACCAAAAGATAGGGAACCTTGAGCAAAGTATGCTCGCGGATTTTAAAGCCGATCTTTTCATTTCTCAAGTCGGACTTGGCACGAAATCCGCTTTCGTTGAGAGTTTTTTCAACTTCTGCAACAAAATCTGCCTGTTTATCAGTGATATTCATGATCACCGCCTGCGTTGGCGCGAGCCATGCAGGGAACGCACCTTCGTAGTGCTCGATCAGAATCCCGACGAAACGCTCGAAGGAACCGAGGATCGCACGGTGCAACATCACCGGGTGTTTGCGGCTGTTGTCTTCGGAGACGTATTCAGCGCCCAAACGGACAGGCAGGTTAAAATCGAGCTGCAAGGTACCACATTGCCAGACGCGACCGAGGCAATCTTTCAGCGAGAACTCGATCTTCGGACCGTAGAACGCACCCTCACCCGGCTGCAGATCGTACGGCAGACCCGCAGAATCAAGGGCTGCAGCCAGTGCCGCTTCAGCGCGATCCCACAGCTCGTCGGAACCCACACGTTTTTCCGGACGAGTGGACAGCTTCATCTCGACATCGGTAAAGCCGAAGTCGCGGTAAACGTCCATGGTCAGCTTGATGAAGGCAGCGGATTCAGCCTGCATCTGCTCTTCGGTGCAGAAAATGTGGGCGTCGTCCTGAGTGAACGCACGTACACGCATGATGCCGTGCAACGCACCCGACGGCTCGTTACGGTGGCAGGCACCAAACTCGGCCAGGCGCATCGGCAGCTCGCGGTAGCTCTTCAGGCCCTGATTGAACACCTGCACGTGGCATGGGCAGTTCATCGGCTTGATGGCGTAGTCGCGGCTTTCCGACTCGGTGGTGAACATGTTGTCGGCGTAGTTGGCCCAGTGCCCGGATTTCTCCCACAGGCTGCGATCAACCACTTGCGGGGTCTTGATCTCGAGGTAGCCGTTGTCACGCTGCACCTTGCGCATGTATTGCTCGAGCACTTGGTACAGGGTCCAGCCATTCGGGTGCCAGAACACCATGCCCGGCGCTTCTTCCTGGGTATGGAACAGGCCCAGGCGCTTGCCGATCTTGCGGTGATCGCGTTTTTCCGCTTCTTCGATGCGCTGGATGTAAGCCGCCAGCTGCTTCTTGTCAGCCCAGGCAGTACCGTAAACGCGCTGCAGTTGCTCGTTCTTGGCATCACCGCGCCAGTAGGCGCCGGACAGCTTGGTCAGCTTGAAGGATTTCAGAAAACGAGTGTTCGGCACGTGCGGACCACGGCACATGTCGACGTATTCTTCGTGGTAGTACAGGCCCATGGCCTGTTCGTTCGGCATGTCCTCGACCAGGCGCAGCTTGTAGTCTTCGCCACGGGCCTTGAACACTTCGATCACTTCGGCGCGCGGAGTGACTTTCTTGATGACGTCGTAATCTTTATCGATCAGCTGATGCATACGCTGTTCGATGGCGGCCATGTCGTCCGGCGTGAAAGGACGTTCGAAGGCGATGTCGTAATAGAAGCCTTCGTCGATGACCGGACCGATGACCATTTTGGCCGTCGGGTACAGTTGCTTGACCGCATGGCCAACCAGGTGCGCGCAAGAGTGGCGAATGATCTCCAGCCCCTCTTCATCCTTTGGCGTGATGATTTGCAGCGTTGCGTCGCTGTCGATGATGTCGCAGGCGTCGACCAGCTTGCCGTTGACCTTGCCGGCCACTGTGGCCTTGGCCAGACCTGCACCAATGGATGCGGCGACCTCGGCTACGGAAACCGGGTGATCGAATGAACGTTGACTGCCGTCGGGAAGAGTAATAGTTGGCATGGCGCCTCCTCTCCTAGTGGTGACCCCTACCAAAGGTCACGTGGGTTGGGATGAGCCAGTACAAGATCCGATCCAGGCCATTCAATGACGAACGCCTGCCTTACAGCGGCAGGAGCCTTGCGGCCAACCGGAAAACCGAACCAGAGTGACTGGGATTCAAATCAGAATGTTCGCACGCTGACCGCTGCCGGGGCTGAAGGCCGTCCGGAGCCTGAGAACGCTTGAGCCCGGCATGCTAGCACAGATGAGCGGTCATCGACTCGAACGATTTGCGGCGCTGAAGATTTGTGCATTTTTGCGGCGCAAAGTGAACTTGGGATATACGCTTTGCCTCAAATAGGCTGAGAATCCTCGCCGATATCAAACCAAGGAGTTTCAGACATGCGCCTTATCCGTCTTTTTGCTTTCGCGGCCCCGCTGGCCCTGCTGCTGCCGCTGAGCGCCAATGCGGCATGGCCTGCCGGCGTCAAAGACCAGTACATGAATGACTGCACCAAAGCTGCTGCCCAAAGTGTCAATCCAACCGTAGCCAAACAGCACTGCACTTGCGGTGCCGATGTCCTGGAGAAGAAATTTACCACGCAAGAGATTGCGCAACTGATGGACAAGAACACCCCGCCAAGCGGTGAACTGGGTCAGCGCGCACTGAAAGAAATCTCGGTTTGCCGCGTGCAGAAATAAGCGCTGACGAATGCTTTTTCGGGTCCCAGACAGCCTTAAAACCGCCAAAAAGACCCCGATTTCGATAATTTACGCAGGTTTTATAGCTTTTTTTACGCCCTGATTTTTCGGCCGAAAGCCTCTGAAACCGGGGCTTGCAGACATTTCAGAGGTTGAAATGAATGCAATATGAAAGCAAACAGCACGTCCGGGGGGCTACCAAAGCGAACATTTCGACTATGATACCCGGGTGTGCCCAGTTGGCCTGAGCAGCACAGTACTACTGAAAATATATGTTTCTTGGAGATACACCATGTCTAATCGCCAAACCGGCACCGTTAAATGGTTCAACGATGAAAAAGGCTTCGGCTTCATCACTCCTCAAGGTGGCGGTGACGACCTGTTCGTACACTTCAAAGCTATCGAATCCGACGGTTTCAAAAGCCTGAAAGAAGGCCAGACCGTCTCCTTCGTGGCTGAGAAAGGCCAAAAGGGTATGCAAGCTGCACAAGTTCGCCCAGAGTAATTTCCCGGCGCACTAAAAAAACCCCGTCCATGTGACGGGGTTTTTTATGCCTGTAACAAAAGCCGTCAGAGATCAGCCGCAGTTGACGCGGGTGACCACCAGATTGGCGTCAGTGTTCAGGTTCAGGCGATCGGAACGATACTCCAGGGTGATCATGTCCGTTGGCTTGAGGAAGCGGGCATTTTGCGCGCCTGCCTTGGCACGGGCCTGATCCAGCAGCTCAGGCGAAGCCTTTTTACCGATGGCAAATTCCGCTGCCTTTGCTTCACAGCGGCTATGACCGGCATCGGTCGCCACAGGATCCTTTGCCGACTCGCTGGAGGTTGTGCTGCAACCGGCCAACATGGCAACGGCCATAAGTGCACCCAGAGACGCGAACTTCAAAGGCATGAAGCCTCCTTCTTTCAAATGGTTAAGCTGAGATCGTGCGACCGCCAATCCGACGTTTGGTTTCACAGCAAGTGCCATCACCCTACCCCACGACCCGGAAAAACGCTGAGTCTGCCTGAAGAGCAGGCAATGCATCTTCAGACAATCGTCACCGAATATTAACGCAGCTCAGTAGATGTCGATGTAGTCGAGCGGCGGGTTCGGCCAGTTATCCTTGAGCGCATTGAAAATCTGCATGACCCAGACTTCATCACTGGCCGCGACGTTGCCGACATAACCCGAACCCTTGGCCCAGGTTTCCAGCCGAAACAGCAGACCATCGATGTCCTGACCGCCCGTCACGCCGGAAGAGATGTAGGCAATCCCGCCCTTGGTCACGCGCAGTTGCGTGTGCACATCATCGCTGGCCGAGGCCAGCAACTGGCGCACAGCGTCGAGTGTCAGGCCGTCGGGGTTGTTCAAATCAATCTGCACAGCGCATTCCTTGGATCTGCCGGAAAAGACCAAGTGTCGCATAGCGTCGCGCTCATGCCTAAGTCGCAGTGCCAAACGCCCGACAAAGTGGTTAACTCGGACACAGACATTCCCGACTTTTCGAGCGCACTCATGAGCACCGTAAGCATCACCGCCGACATCAAGGTCCTGTGGCCGAAGGGGCACAGTTCGTATAGCCCGGGCAGTTCGGAGGAGCTGGCATTGATCAGCATCGATCTGCTGGTCAAGACCATGGGAACCCAAGGCGCACAAACGTTTATCGCTCAAGTGTTCGAGCGGTATCAGCATGACGACAAGAGCGTGCAGGACACCGAGAGAGAGTAAAAACCCGCAGGCTGGCACCTGCGGGTCGCAGCCTTACTTCAAGCGCTTCAGACGTTCGGTCAGCAGATCGAAGAAGCCCTGGGCGTCGCCGTTCTCGACCCAGAATGCGTTTTTCGGTTGTTTCAGGCCGTCGTACCAATCAACGACGGTCTGGCCGAAGGTGATCCCCTCACGGCTGTCGATGGCCACGTTTACCGAGCGACCGGTGAACAGCTCAGGCTTGAGCAGGTAAGCGATGACGGTAGCGTCATGCACCGGGCCGCCCGGGATGCCGTAGTGCTCCATGTCACCTTTGATGTACTCATTCAGGATGTCGCCAACAATCTTGCTCGCATTGTTGTTGAGCGCGGCAATCTGCTTCAGGCGGGCGTCGCTGGTGAGAATCTTGTGGGTCACGTCCAGCGGCAGGTAGGTCAGTTTCACGCCGCTCTTGAGCACCACTTCCGCCGCTTGCGGGTCGGCGAACAGATTGAACTCGGCCACCGGGGTAATGTTGCCGCCATTGAAGTGCGCACCGCCCATGATCACCACTTCCTTGATGCCCTGAACGATCTCCGGCTCCTGGATCAGTGCCAGCGCAAGGTTGGTCTGCGGACCCAGCATGGCGATGGTAATGCTGTGCGGTTTGGCTTTTTTCAGGGTGTCGATCAGGTAGTTGACCGCATTGCCTTCGGCCAGGCCTTTTTTCGGCTCATGCACGGTGACACCCGACAGGCCTTCCTTGCCATGGATGTTCTCGGCATAGATCGGCGTACGCATCAGTGGCTTCGGCGCACCGGCGTAGACCGGGACGTCCTCACGCCCCGCCCACTCGCGGGCCAGACGCGCGTTACGCGACGTCTTGTCGAGACGCACGTTGCCGGCCACGGTAGTCAATGCACGGATGTTCAGTTCGTCCGGCGAGGCCAGGGCGAACAGCAAGGCGACCACGTCGTCGGCACCAGGATCGGTGTCGATGATCAGGTCGATCTTTTCAGCGGCCTGAGCGCCGGTGGCGGAGATAAAAGACAAAAGCAGCAGACTCCGAAGCAATTGATGCAGTTTTTGAGCATAGCGGTGCATGGCGCATTCCTTGTGCTGATGAAAATGGAAGGGTCGAAGACCCGGTTAGAACGTGACGCCGGCCACCAGCACGATGTTGCAGTACGGCTGACATTCGCCTGTACGAACAATCGCCCGCGCCTGTCGGCTGAGAACCTTGAATTGCTCATGAGTCAGCAGATCGCGCCGACCAAGGGCGCCCTCTTCCTGCAACTCATCCAGCGCGTTCAACGCCGTCGGCTGCTTGTCGAGAATTTCGTTGGCCAGCACATGGCTTTCCACCTGCATCTCGCTGAGCACGACCTTCAGGGTGCTGACGAAATCCGGAACGCCATGGGTCAACGCCAGATCGATCAACTCGACACCCGGCGGTACCGGAAGGCCGGCGTCACCGATGACCACCATGTCGCCATGCCCCAGGGAAGCGATCAGTCGCGACAATGCAACATTGAGCAAAGGAGTCTTTTTCATGCGGGTTTGAACGCCTGTACGTCGGACATGGTTGGAATGGAAGGTTGCGCGCCGGCCCGGGTCACAGACAACGCTGCTGCGATCTGTCCGTAACGGATCGCTTCGGCTTCAGACTTGCCACTGGCGAGCGCCGCCGCAAACCCGCCGACGAAGGTATCCCCAGCCGCCGTGGTATCGACCGCTTTCACTTTGGGTGCCGGGAAATGCTCGAAACCCTGGCCATTGGCGAACAGCGAACCTTGCGCGCCGAGGGTGATGATGACTTTGCCTGCGCCCATGGCAATCAGGTGGCTGGCGGCGCTTTCAGCGGTTTCCAGCGAATCCACTGGCAATCCGCTCAACGCAGCGGCTTCGCTTTCGTTGGGAATCAGGTAGTCGATCGCCGCGAACCAGTCTGCCGGCAGCGGACGACTGGCCGGCGCCGGGTTGAGGATCACTGTTTTGCCCAGCGCACGCGCACGCTTGAGCGCATGGCCCACCGTTGCATCGGGAATCTCGAGCTGACAGATCACGACATCGGCAGCCTGCAGCACGCCATCAAAGCGATCAATCACCGCAGGCGTCATTGCACCGTTGGCGCCGGCGACAATCACAATGGCGTTCTGGCTGTTGTCGTCCACGACAATCAGCGCCACCCCACTGCAATCCTCCACGGTACTCACGGCCTGGCAATCGATCTGCTCGGCCAGCAATGCGTCGCGCAATTGCACACCGTAGTCATCGTTGCCAACACAGCCAACCATGGCGACCTGTGCACCCAGGCGCGCAGCAGCGACAGCCTGATTGGCGCCCTTGCCGCCGGACACGGTGGCAAAGGAATGACCGATCAGCGTTTCACCGCCCTTGGGCAGCCGTGGCGCCCGGGTCACCAGATCCATGTTCAGACTGCCTATTACCACTACATTTGCTGGCATACATCGCTACTCGTCAATTCGGTTTCAGCGGTACTCGGTGAATACGCCGGACAGCGGCGCAGTCGATTCGCGCAAGACAATACTCGGGGTCACGATCCGTTGATCGGTGACCAGGCCCGGGGTGGCAATTCTTCGCAGCAACACTTCGGCAGCCATCTCGCCCAACTGCAGGATCGACTGGCCAACCGTCGTCAGCGCCGGATACACATAACGGCTCATCTGGATATCGTCGAAGCCGATCACCGACAGCTCGCTCGGCACCCGCACATTGCGCTCGGCCGCGGCACGGAGTACGCCGATGCCGATCATGTCGTTACCGGCGAAAATCGCGCTCGGCGGATTGTCTTCGAGCAGGATCGCCGCCGCGTTATAGCCGCCGGTACTGGTGAAATCGCTTTCCAGCATGCGTTCCGGACGCACCTTGATGCCTGCCTCCTTCAGCGCCCGGCAAAAACCGGCCTGACGCATTTGCGCCACGCTGGTGCTCGACGGACCGCCGATGGTGGCGATGTCGCGATGCCCCAGCTCCAGCAGGTGCCGGGTCGCCAGATAGGCGCCATATTCATGGTCGATGCGTACCAGATCCGCATCCACGCCATCCAGCCCCCGGTCGACAATGACCATCGGCGTTTTCACGCCAGCCAGCCCTTGCGCGAGGCCGATGTCGCCACCGGCGGAAGCGACGATGAGGCCGTCGATGCGTTTTTCCAACAGCACACGCAAATAGCTGCGCTGCTTTTCCGGGTTGTCGTCAGAGTTGCAGAGGATTACGCAGTAGCCGTTACGCTCGCAGTAATCCTCGATGCCCCGCGCCAATTCGGCAAAATACGGGTTAAGACTGTTGGGCACCAATAAGCCAATGGTCGCAGTGGTCTTGGCTTTCAGCGAACGCGCCACCGCACTGGGTACATAGTCGAGGCTTTTGATCGCCGCTTCGACTTTCAGCCGCACTTCCTGGCTGACCGGGCGCGTCTTGTTCACCACATGCGAGACGGTGGTGTAGGAAATCCCTGCGAGCGCCGCCACATCCTTGATCGTTGCCATGACTTAGCCCCGTCGACTGGCGCGTTGACTGCGATAGGTATCGAGCACAACCGCGATGACAATCACCGCACCGGTGATGATGCGTTTGGTCGGCTCGGTCGCACCAATCTGCGCCAGGCCAGCGGCCAGCACCGAGATAATCAGCACACCGAAGAAGGTGCTGATCACCGAGCCGCGCCCGCCCATCAGGCTGGTACCGCCGATGACCACGGCAGCAATCACTTGCAGCTCGAGGCCGGAGCCGGCGTTCGGGTCCGCCGCTTCCAGACGGGAGATCTGGAACAGCGCCGCGATACCGGCCAGCAGGCCCATCAGGCTGAACACCAGAATCTTGTAAGGTTTGGGGTTGATCCCGGCCAGACGCACCGCTTCTTCATTGGTGCCGATACCGATCAGGTAGCGCCCGAACACCGTGCGCGTCAGAACCGCCTGGGCAATGAAGATCACCAGCAAGGCAATGATGAACGACGGCGAAATGCCGAAGGCGATCGGGTTCGACAGCCAGGCAAACGAGTCACCGATGTAGGCGGTACGCGAACCGGTCATCTGGTACGCCAGACCGCGCGCCATTTCCAGCACACCCAGCGAAACGATGAACGACGGAATCCGCCACGCCACGGTGATCGAGCCGGTGACCGTACCGGCCAGTGCCGCCACCGCCATACCGAGCAACGCCGCCGGCAACACGCTCCAGCCCCAACCGAGAATCGCCACACTGACCGTCGACGCGGCAAGCGCCAGCACCGAACCCACCGACAGGTCGATGCCGCCGATGATCAACACGAAGGTCATGCCCACCGCCAGCACCATCAGATCGGGGATCTGGTTGGCCAGGGTGCTGAAGGTGTTATAGGACAGAAAGTGGCTGCTCATCACCGAGAACAGCGCCACCATCGCCAACAAGGCACCGGCCAGGCCCAGATAGGTACCCAGACCGTAGAAATTGCCACTACGTTTGCCGGCAGAAGATGCAGTTTTCATGGGAGTTCCCTAGGCGCCGCTTCATTGAGCAACGCATCACGTTTTTGGTAGCCGGCGAACGCGGCGGCAAGCAAATCATCCTGAGTCCAGCTGTCGCGCTCGAAGGTATCGATCAAACGCCCTGCCGACAGGACACCGATCCGGTCACAGATCAGCATCAGCTCACGCAGGTCACTGGACACCACCACGAGTGCCTTGCCCTGGCGAGTCAACTCGCCAAGCAAGGCATAGATATCGAACTTGGCACCGACGTCGATGCCACGGGTCGGCTCGTCGAACAACAGCACCGAACAATCGCGCTCGAGCCATCGGCCGATCACCACTTTCTGCTGATTGCCGCCGGACAGCTCGGAGACCAATTGTGTCGGGCTCGAACTGCGGATGCGCATGGCGTCGATCTGACGCTTTGCCAAGGCGATTTCGTCGCTGTTATTGACGACACCACCACTGGAAATTTCCGGCATGTTACCCAGCGCGATGTTGGCGCTGATCGACTGGCTGAGCAGCAGGCCTTCGCCCTTGCGGTCTTCGGTAATCAGGGCAATGCCATGGTTCACCGCGTCAACCGGGGAGCGCACACTGACCACCCGCGCCGGCGAACCCAGCGCGATCGTGCCGCTGTCGGCCAGATCGGCGCCGAAAATCAGCCGCAGCAATTCCGTGCGCCCGGCTCCGATCAAGCCGGAAATCCCGAAGATCTCGCCGGCACGCACTTCGAAGGAAACATCGCGCACCTTGTCGGAGCGGGTCAGGCCCTTGACCGTCAGGGCCGGCGCACCAATCTTGCGTGGCCCCATGTCGATGTGTTCGCCCAGCTCGCGACCGACCATCAAGGTGACCAGTTGCTCACTGTTGTAGTTGGCCATCGGCTCGACGCAGACCAGATTGCCATCACGCAGCACGGCAATGCGTTGCGCGACTCGCGCCAGCTCTTCAAGGCGATGGGAGATATAGATGATCGAGACGCCACGCGCCTGCAAGCGAGTGATCTGCTCGAAAAGCATTTCCACTTCACGAGCCGTAAGCATCGCCGTCGGCTCATCGAGTATCAGCACATGGCAATCGCCGATCAGGTTGCGCGCGATTTCGACCATCTGCTGATGCCCGATACCCAACTCGCCGACCAGGGTGTCCGGATCGATAGCGTCGAGGCCGACCTGCGCCATGGCTTCGATGGCAGCTTTACGCAATTGCTTGCGGCTGATCCAGCCACCGTTGCTCGGCAGGTTGTCGAGAAACAGGTTTTCCGCCACCGACAGGGTCGGCAACAGATTGAGCTCTTGCATGACCATGCGCACGCCCAACTCTTCGGCCTGAGTGCGGCTGCCCGGGCGGTAGTCCTTGCCCTGGAACTGCATCTGGCCTGTGGTCGGCGTGACCAGACCACCAATAATCTTGGACAGCGTGCTTTTACCGGCACCATTCTCGCCGGTCAGCGCCAGCACTTCACCGCGCATCAGCGTCAAGTCGATGCCTGTGAGCACCGGTTGCGCATAGGTCTTACCGATACCGCTGACCGAGAGGACAGCGTTCGGGGCGGAAACTGACATAAAAAACTCTCCATGCGCTCGCCCGGACGGACGAGCGCCGTTGTGTCGCCAAAAGACTTACTTAGTGACCAGCTCGACCGGCGTTTCGATCACACCATTGACGCCGCTGTCGACTTTCTCGCCCTTGAGGATTTTCAGCGCGGTCTCGATGCCGAACACCGCCTGTTTGGCGGCGAACTGATCGGCAGTCGCCAGCACGCGGCCGTCCTTGAGCATCGGTTTGATGGCGTTGATGTTGTCGTAGCCGACAACCTGCACCTGCCCCGCCTTGCCGGCAGCACGCACCGCGGAAACGGCGCCGACGGCCATGCTGTCGTTACCCGCCAGCAGCGCTTTTACATCCGGGTATTCGCTGAGAATCGACGCGGCAACCTTGTTGCCCTTGTCGATCTCCCAGTCACCGGATTGCAGCGAGACCACCTTGATCTGCGCCGCGTCCATCGCATCCTTGAAGCCGGCGGTGCGCTGCTGGGCGTTGGTGGTGGTGGACACACCTTCGATGATGCCGACTTCGTCACCGGCCTTCAGTTGCTTGGCCAGGTACTCGCCAACCAGACGTGCACCCTTGCGGTTGTCCGGCCCCACGAATGGCACGCTGATGTTCTTGCTTTTGACGATTTGCGGATCGAGCTGGTTGTCGATGTTGATCACGGTGATACCGGCATCGACGGCTTTCTTGATCACCGGCACCATGGCCTTGGAATCGGACGGTGCGATGACCAGCGCATTGACCTTCGCCAGAATCATCTGCTCGACGATGCGGGTCTGGCCAGCGGTATCGGTCTCGTCCTTGATGCCATTGGAGATCAGGTCGAAATCGGCGGAGTGTTCTTTCTGGTAGGCCTTGGCGCCGTCTTCCATGGTCAGGAAGAATTCGTTGGCCAGGGATTTCATGACCAGCGCGACTTTGGGTTTTTCAGGAGACTCGGCGAAGGCCGAAGAGACAGGTAGTGCGGCGGCTGCGGCAGCCAGCATAGCGACAGCAAGAAGACGTCCAGCAAATGGCAGCTTCATGGGTTCACTCCGATCTTATGATTATTGTGAGCAACGCTCGCGCTGGCGTAAGCTTGATCGCTTTCCTCCGGGCAATAGTGCATCGGAAAAGGCGCGCAAACGTTTGCGTAGACCGAACTATGCGAATCCCGCCGACATTTGTCAACAATCAGAAATCGGTATCGAGTGCAGGGCGAATCCGTCGATTCGCCCTTCGATGCTCAGGCAGTGGTGTTGACCATGCTGCCGCTGGTGGGCCCCTGGGACATTTCCTTGAGCAACGCAGCCGCGACCTCCATTAATGCGCCGCTGGTTTGTGCAATCTGCCCCTGAATGGACATGACCGCCTGCGACTTGGCCTCCGGCGTCGGATAACTCGCAGCTTGTGCAGCCGCCAATTGCTGCTGTTGCTCCTGCAGTTGCTTCTGCAATTCCTTCATCCGCTTCAGCAGCATTTTCACGGTGACGCTCAGACTATCGCCGCTGTCGCCACTATCAGCCTTGTTGGCTTCTTGCGCAGGACCACCGGTTCGGACCTGTTTGCTCGGCTCTTTTTCAACGCCAAGTGCCTCGTCAGCAGCGTCCGCTTCCGCCTGATTCATTGCATTGATCGTCGCTGCGGTTTTACCGCCGATGGTGACTGCACCAGGGTTTGAAAAACCGATCGTCAGTGACATGTGAACTCCCTAAATAAGCGTTTCCTTGAACACCCATCGGCCTGCTGACGGGTTTCTTTAGCAGAAAACCTGAAACTGGAAAGCCGTTTCGTTCGACAGCGATCGTAATCTTTTTCGGCGAACCGAACGCGAAAGCTTCCAATGTTCGGAAAACCGGACAGGCGATTTGCCCAACTATTTGCCATTCCATAAAATCTTGATGTAAATCATGAAGTTAAACATTTCTCTAAAGCAAAGTACGGCTGGTACAGATCCTGCTCCCTAGCCTGTACCCCGAGTATTCAGATCAGCTCGGGGCGCATCTAGATGAACCTGCATCAGCACCGTCTCACTACTAGAGAGAAAAATAATGAAATCTGCTTTCAACACCTTGGCACCGGGCGCTTTGGCCCTCCTCCTGCTTCTGCCGACCGCCCTCCAGGCAAAAGAAGTCGAAACCCAGACCAAACTCGCCAACGTCGTGGTACTCGCGACCGGCGGCACCATTGCCGGCGCTGGCGCCAGCGCAGCCAACAGCGCGACTTATCAAGCGGCCAAGGTAGGCGTTGAACAGTTGATCGCCGGCATCCCCGAGCTGAGCAAACTGGCGAATGTGCGCGGCGAACAAGTCATGCAGATCGCCTCCGAAAGCATCACCAACGAAAACCTGCTGCAACTGGGCCGTCGCGTGTCCGAACTGGCCGACAGCAAGGACGTCGATGGCATTGTCATTACCCACGGTACCGACACCCTGGAAGAAACCGCCTACTTCCTGAACCTGGTCGAGAAGACCGACAAGCCGATCATCGTGGTTGGCTCTATGCGTCCGGGCACCGCCATGTCGGCGGACGGCATGCTCAACCTGTACAACGCCGTTGCCGTGGCCAGCAGCAAAGAAGCGCGCGGCAAAGGCGTGCTGGTGACCATGAACGATGAAATCCAGTCCGGTCGCGATGTCAGCAAGATGATCAACCTCAAGACTGAAGCGTTCAAAAGCCCTTGGGGTCCGCTGGGCATGGTGGTCGAAGGCAAATCCTACTGGTTCCGCCTGCCAGCCAAGCGTCACACCATGGATTCGGAATTCGACATCAAGAACATCAAGAGCCTGCCTGACGTAGAAATCGCCTACTCCTACGGCAACGTCGACGACACCGCCTACAAGGCTCTGGCCCAGGCCGGTGCCAAAGCGATCATCCATGCCGGTACCGGCAATGGTTCGGTGTCCTCCCGCGTAGTCCCATCCCTGCAAGCCCTGCGTAAGGATGGCGTGCAGATCATCCGCTCGTCCCACGTCAACGCCGGTGGTTTCGTCCTGCGTAACGCCGAACAGCCTGACGACAAGTACGACTGGGTTGTCGCTCACGACCTGAACCCGCAAAAAGCCCGCATCCTGGCCATGGTCGCCCTGACCAAGACCAACGACAGCAAAGAGCTGCAACGGATGTTCTGGGAATATTGATTGACCCTCGCCTGACCCTTCCGGGTCGGGCAGCCTGCTCACCACTCGCCCGCGCGGCGGGTGGTGCTGCCACCTACGCCGAGCGCGACTTTTTCGCACAAAATAATCGACCCGACTTACACCAAAACCGGAAAAGCGCTGTCAGAGGATTTTCTTGAATTTTAAGCAGTTGCGAAAATGCCTACAGTTAAATACTGTATGCACGTACAGCTTAATAAGGATAACCTCGTGGCCACCTCTCCTGATGCTCCTGACGCTTACGAACGCATGGGCATGCGCGTTCAGAAAATCATCAATTCTCCCACCGCACAAAAAGCCAAAGCCGCCTTGATCTTCCGTTTACCGGACGAGCCGATGGATGCCTGGGAGCAACTGCTCGAGGAAATCGACGAGAACGATAACGTCACTCTCGCCTATCGCGACGATGGCGGCGTGCAGATTTTTTGGGTTGTGCCGAAGGAAGATTGATTCAATGAGTGTCCGCTGTTTTGCTTTGCTGTTGCTGTTCATCGCGTGTGGTGCCCAGGCTGGCGCACCCCGCACCTTTACCGAAGCCAAGAAGGTCGCCTGGAAACTGTATGCACCACAGTCCACCGAGTTTTACTGCGGGTGCAAGTACACCGGCAACAAGGTGGACTTGAAGGCTTGCGGCTACGTGCCGCGCAAAAATGCCAAGCGCGCTTCGCGCATTGAGTGGGAGCACATTGTGCCGGCGTGGGAGTTCGGCCATCAGCGTCAATGCTGGCAGTCGGGCGGGCGCAAAAACTGCACGCGCTATGACCCGAGCTATCAGAAAGCCGAAGCCGATCTGCACAATCTGGTGCCGAGCATCGGCGAGGTCAACGGTGATCGCAGCAACTTCAGTTATGGCTGGCTGCCGGTGCAATCCGGCCAGTACGGCTCGTGCCTGACCCAGGTCGACTTCAAGGCCAAGAAGGTCATGCCCCGCCCGTCGATTCGCGGCATGATCGCTCGCACCTACTTCTACATGAGCAAGCAGTACGGCTTGCGCCTGTCGAAACAGGATCGGCAACTGTACGAGGCGTGGGACAAGACCTACCCGGTGCAAGACTGGGAACGCCAGCGCAACCAGAGCGTGGCGTGCGTGATGGGACGCGGCAATGAGTTTGTCGGCCCGGTGAACCTGAAAGCCTGCGGCTGATCCTCCAGCCAAAAGAAAAGGCCTCGAACGTGGTGTTCGAGGCCTTTTTTGTGCCTAGCTGCCGGCCTTGTTGTAGCGCCAGTACCCCATCAGGTTCAGCGATTCTCTCGGGATGCCGCATGCCTTGATCAGGTGCTTGCGCAGGCGCATCACCGCAGCGCTTTCTCCGGCAATCCAGCCATAGAACCCTTCAGGGGCGGTATTGGCGATCTCCCAGAGAATGTCCTTGTCGATATCGACTTCAGCCAGTTCGGCAGCTTGCCCGGCTGAGGAATCATCTGCCGGCAGGAACGCCCGTTGCACTGCCTCTGCCATCAACGCACCAGCAACCGCTGCCGGCGCCTGATCGCGAACCAGCCACTGCACCGACAGCCCGGGCCAGTCTGGTACCGAGAGCATGTCTGGGGCGCTGTCCACTTCAAAGTACGCCTGAACCTGGGGCGGTTCGGCCAGGGCGGCCAACTCTTCGAGAATGCCCATGGCCGCTGGCAATGCCGTCGCATCGGCCACCAGCAAAACCTGCTGGAGTATCTGCGGCGGCTTCCATTCAAACCCTCCGGCGTCCTGCGCGGAAAATCCGCGGTCGGGAGCGAGAATCTGCATCGAGGCACCCGGCTGCGCATGCAGCGCCCAACGCGAAGCAGGACCGGTCTCGCCATGCAGGACAAAATCGATGTCGACTTCGCCTTGATCGGCGCGCAGATGACGAATGGTGTAAGTACGCATTGCCGGTCGACGGTTCGCGAGCATCGAACGAAAACGCGCGTACCAACCCTCCTCCTGCGCGAGCTTTGCGGGGGTTCCATCTTCAGCAGGGAAGAACAGTTTGACGCGTTGGTCCGGCGCCCAGGTGGCCATGCCACTGATTGAAGGGTCAGCCAGCGTGATCCGCATCATGTGCGGGCTCAACAGCGTCTTGCGCTGCAGCACTGCATTGAAAAGTTTATAGGGAGCGGTGGAGGCCATGCGGAGCTCCTGCAGAAAATCGTGATTGACTCGTATAAGACGAATCGCCTGCGATGTCCTTTAGGCCGCTCCGCTGAAAGCGCTGCTTACGGCGCGAGCGGATGCTCCACGATCACCGATTCAACGTTCTGTTTCTTGGCCTTCACCAAGGCCGCGTCCACTTGCACCTTGCGCGCTTCAGCCTCGGCCTGAGAGTTGAACGGGCCAATCAGGATCCGCGTCTTGCCGCTGCTGTCCTTGATCACGGTCGGCACGAAAGCATGCTCGATCAACCAGCCACTCAGGTCGCTGACAGCCTGAGGCGTTTCGCCACGCACTTCGAGGTCCCACTGCGGGGCGGACACTGCCGCAGGGGCGGCCGCGACTGCCGTTTTCGGCTTCTGCACGTCTACACTCTTGCCTTCACCACATCCTGCCAATGCCAGTGCCGCGACCATCCAGACCAATTTGCGCACAACGCTTTCCTCGAAAATCTCAAAGCGGCAATCTTAACATTCATAAATACTTCGCGAGGCCCGCAAAATGGGCACAAAACAACGAGATTGATGATTGCAGCCTCTGTATAGTTACGCCCTGGGAATTAATGCCGCATCTGCGCGTCAGAAAGAGGCACCCAAACCGTGAGACTTCGCACTAATCTATACGTACCACCGACCTCTGCACTGTCTGAATCAGGTGCCCTACAAAGCAATCAAGGAGAAGACCATGCTGATACTCACCCGCAAAGTCGGTGAAAGCATAAACATTGGTGATGACATTACGATCACCATCCTCGGCGTAAGCGGTCAGCAAGTCCGCATCGGCATCAACGCCCCGAAAAACGTCGCCGTACACCGCGAAGAGATTTATCAGCGTATTCAGGCTGGCCTGACCGCCCCGGACAAGCCACAAACACCCTGAGCCGCATTGCAGTCAGTAGCCAGTTCGTTTGCTCAGCGTAATGACTGGCTAAAGATTCACGCGCCGTATTGCCATCCGCTCCCCAGCCCACTGGGCACGGCGCCTGACACATCCCCCCTCCGCTTCACTCGCTCCCTTCCCTCTCCTGCAGCGCGATACTACCTGCGACTGCCAAGCCTGGCTGTCAGACGTTTCCGAGAGAACACAGGGAATTGCCCCCTGTTAGCCGAACGTCACGCCTCGCGCCATGCCGGTGGCGGCGATCACCATCAGCACCAACAGCAGCGCCTCGACGTGGCTGATCCGCGCATACAGCTTTATACGTCCGGTATCGATCGCCTTGCCCCGCGCCAATGCGATCCGCCATTTGACCAGCGTAATCATCGGCGCCAGCTCTAACAGCAGAATCAGCACGAACAGCGTCATCTTCAAGTGAAACAGCGGCTGGTGCAGATAATAGTCAGTGCCCTTTTCAAAGCCGCCGAAGGCGCGCATGCCGCCGGTCACCAGCAGCACCAGCGCAGCAATCCCCCACAGATTATCGGCAAGCAAAACTCGCTTCGCCTCGCCGACGCCAGCAGCCAGACGACTGAACGCCGTACCACGGGTCAACACGGCCCAAAAGCCCAAGGCGAAAGCCAATAGATGGATAGCGGCAAGCAACCAGTGAACCAGCATCAACGAACTCCTTTGAAAAAGCCCTGGAAAACGCCAGTCAGTAGTAGTCGAAAAACGTCAGTTACGCCCACACAGCATCGTGGGGCTAGAAAGTTTCGCGAAGGAAGCAGGGAGACAGAAAGTGGGAATCGCCAAATCGCAGGCAAAAAAAATCCCAAGCAGCTGATGGAAGCTTGGGACTTAAAAATGCATAAACCGTGGTGGTGAACGCGGGGCGAATGTTACTGAAATCCACGGCCAGTAACAACGTTTTTTTGATAACCGGCTGGTTCGTAACGCTCGTAAGTCATTCAATATCCACACAATTTTAAAGGGCGCTGGCGACGAGCGGTGTTTTTTTCGGTCGACATTGAAGATGCAACACAAGGCATCCGGACAATGGGAAGCTTTACCGATGGGCCACCGCCCGCCGCATGGAGGCCACCGACAAGAAATCTGCTGGGACTACCAAATGAGACCACATCTGATTGCATGTATTTTGCTCTGCTGCGCCAGCACCATTGCCAGCGCAACAGACATTCCCATCAAGGAAGGAATGCCTTTCTTATCAGCACGAAAGGCATTACTCAAACACGGCTGGAAACCCAGCGTATCGAAAGAGATGCAGCCCGTTGGTACGGCAATAGAACTTCAAAACATGGGTATCATTGAAATCGAACGATGCAGCCAAGGCGTGCAATATTGCGAATTGCATTACAAGAAAAACAAGCAATGTTTAGGCGTCACAACGACTGGTGAAGAGGTAGCAGACCTGATTATTGATGCTTGGGACTTTAGGTGCCCATAACAAATCAACATTAGCCAGGCCTGCGGCCGCTTGATCTTCACTTCCAGCCCACTCTCATAACCCACAGGATTAAGGTGAATTTTCGGCCTGGAGTTCAAGACCTCTTCACAGATTGATGGCTTTATGACGTCATCCGCACTTCAAATGACATTAACATGGCAGGTACGCATGGCTATTGAAACGGACGACGCAATTGCTGCGGGAGTGGGCGCTGCAACTGGAGCAGGAATCGGCGGTTTTATTGGCGTGTCAGGAGCGGCGACAGCCGCCTCTGCCACAGCTGCAGCAACGCTTGGCACCGCAGGTGCTGGGGCGGCAGCAACAACAGCCGCATTGGCAACAGCAGGAGGTGGAGCAGTTGCAGCGGGTGGAGCAGGCATGGCAGGCGGAGTTTCTGCAATCGCCGGTACTGCGGCAGCTGCAAGCGCAGTCCCCGTCGTCGGCTGGGTGGTCGGTGGAACTATTGCGGTTGGCCTTGGGGGCTACCTTGCCTACAAATATGGCAAAAAACTCATGGAGTGATTCAGTCTTTTCAGGCCTGCTCCAATCACGAAGATTTTTTCACGAAGTCCAGGAAAAGGGGTTCGGCTCGAGCGAGCCGCCCTACCCGCGACAGATCCTGCAAAAAAATCTCGAACGTTGCGCCGCCAGCATTTGAAGGTCGGCCATGGTTTTTTGTTTCTTTCAGAAATGACCAATCCCGCTCACTGGCGTCTTTTTGGCTGGCAAGCAGAAGCCTTGAATGCTGAAACCAAGCCACTTAGCCAGTCTCTGGCTGCTCAGAACCGTAATCGAGTTTGTGAGCCAGGTCGACATTCATTTCGAACTGCTCAATTACATCGACCATCGTACGGCGACCTCCTTCGATTGAGCCTTCCCGCGCCCAAAGAAACGGGTAGAAAGAAAAGCACTGATCCGCCCCCAGCCCACTCAGCTCCTTGCGCCAACCGTCCCAACGCAAGCCCTTGTAAAAGGCATTAAGCCGATCACTCAAGGCCCAGCAGAGGAAGTCGGTTAACCAATGCTCAACTGCTCCCACTGCAACGTATCTGGCGCCCAGTAATACATCTCCCCCACGTCCATTGATGGAAAAGAACCCTCCAGCAGCGTCATCAGCGACCAGCAAATAACCCTCCGCTCGACCGTCGTTCCAATCAGAGAGATTTCGAGGTAATTGCGCATGCCCAGAACCAAGTACTCGCAACCACCCATGATCGATCAGTAGCCCCCCCCGTTTCGCAAGCGATTGCACCCAACGTTGATCTCGTCGTGACCTGTAGAGTACAGAGCACTCTTGAGTTATCAGTGGACGGTGACAGCAACTCATAATTGCGGGTTGTTTCTGCCAACATTTTTTCAACAAGAGGTAACGCGGGGGCGTGACTGTCTATCAGGTCATCCAAGCTTTTCATTTGCCGACCCATGGAAAAATGAGTCGATTATTGCGACACATGGTGGATTTGCAAAAGTTTTGCAAATCGCAGACAACAAAAAAGGGCTCACCTTTCGGTGAGCCCTTCTAGACCGCCCAGCAGAGCGGATTTTGTTTGGTAGGCGCGATTGGACTCGAACCAACGACCCCCACCATGTCAAGGTGGTGCTCTAACCAACTGAGCTACGTGCCTGCTGTGAGGCGGCATTCTACGGAATTCCGGAGGGGTGTCAACACCTTTTTTTCACCTAACCCTATGAATATGCAAAATATTTAATTTCGGGCCGGTGAAGAAGATTTTTCCGGTGGCTGGCGGAGGTTTTTCAACTCGGGTAGGATCGGCGCACTCGTAAAATATATTAAACAGAGGCTGCAGGATGGCGAACACCCCTTACCCAGAGTCTTATTACGCTGCGTCGGCCAATGCCGTACCGCCACGTCCGGCCTTGCAGGACGATGTGGAGACGGATGTCTGTGTGATCGGCGCCGGGTACACCGGGCTGTCCTCGGCGTTGTTTCTGCTGGAGAACGGTTTTCGCGTGACGGTGCTGGAAGCGGCCAAGGTTGGTTTCGGGGCCTCGGGGCGTAATGGCGGGCAGATCGTCAACAGCTATAGCCGCGACATCGACGTCATCGAACGCAGCGTCGGGCCCAAGCAGGCGCAATTGCTCGGGCAGATGGCGTTCGAGGGCGGCCGGATCATTCGCGAGCGCGTCGCCAAGTACAACATCCAGTGCGACCTGAAGGACGGCGGCGTGTTCGCCGCCCTCTCCGCCAAGCAGATGGGTCACCTGGAATCACAGAAGCGCCTGTGGGAACGCTTCGGCCATACGCAACTGGAGCTGCTCGACGAGCGCCGCATTCGCGAAGTGGTGGCCTGCGATCAGTACGTCGGCGGCATGCTCGACATGAGCGGTGGCCACATCCATCCGCTGAACCTGGCGCTGGGTGAGGCCGCCGCCGTGGAATCCCTCGGCGGTACAATCTACGAGCAATCGCCCGCCGTGCGCATCGAGCGCGGCACCAACCCGGTGGTGCACACGCCGCAAGGCAAGGTCAGGGCCAAGTTCATCATCGTCGCCGGCAACGCCTACCTCGGCAATCTGGTACCGGAACTGGCGGCCAAGTCCATGCCATGCGGCACGCAGGTGATCACCACCGAACCGCTGGGCGAAGAGCTGGCGAAATCCCTGCTGCCACTGGATTACTGCGTTGAGGACTGCAACTACCTGCTCGACTATTACCGTCTGACCGGCGACAAGCGCCTGATCTTCGGCGGCGGCGTGGTTTACGGCGCGCGGGATCCAGCGAACATCGAAGCGATTATCCGTCCGAAAATGCTCAAGGCCTTCCCGCAGCTGAAAGACGTGAAGATTGACTACGCCTGGACTGGCAACTTCCTGCTGACCCTGTCGCGCCTGCCGCAGGTCGGGCGTCTGGGCGACAACATCTATTATTCACAAGGCTGCAGCGGCCACGGCGTGACCTACACGCACCTGGCCGGCAAGGTGCTGGCTGAAGCATTGCGCGGTCAGGCTGAGCGTTTCGATGCGTTTGCTGATTTACCGCACTACCCATTCCCGGGCGGGCAGATGCTACGTACGCCGTTTGCCGCGTTGGGCGCGTGGTACTACGGGTTGCGCGACAAATTCGGATTCTGACTGCAGAAACACATGTGGCGAGGGGATTTATCCCCGATGGGCTGCGTAGCAACTCCCTCTAAATAAGGGGGCGCTACGCGACCTATCGGGGATAAATCCCCTCGCCACAAAAAGTACGCTACCAGCTTGTTTCAGAGCTGGTCCCGAGCGATCCCGCTACGGA